>JAKPQL010000043.1 GCA_029547045.1 Deltaproteobacteria bacterium
GGGCACGGCGGGCAACCCGGGCACGGTTTCGGCCATGATCACGGGCTACGTGACCAGGGCCTGGTGCGAGACCCACTGCCCCCGCTGGTACGCCGAGCGACACGGCAACAACGCCGAAAGGTGCGCAGCGCGCTGAGGGGCCTTTGAGGCACGGGTGCAGTGAAGACAATGGATGGCATCCCTGCGCACGGGGATGCCATCCATCATCACTTCATGCATGAAGCAACGATGTGACAGGGATTCAACGATGCACGGCTCACAGGGGCAATGGTGCTGGGCACCCCGCGGACTTCAAATCCGTCGGCCCCGTCTAACAAACGGGGGGGAGGTTCGATTCCCCTTGCCCCTTCCATACGTACGGAAATTGTCCTGCCGATACCTGTCGTTTCCCACCCGGCAGGGCGCTGAGGAAGAACCAACTGTTCAACCATGACACGACCCATGACCATCGGCATTGCAGGCCATGTGGACCACGGCAAGACCAGCCTCGTCCGCACCCTCACCGGCATCGACACGGACAGGATGAAGGAGGAGAAGCGTCGCGGGTTGTCCATGGAGTTCGGGATCGCGCCGTTGAACCTCTTGCCGGATGTGCAGGTCAGCCTGGTGGATGTTCCGGGCCACACGGACTTCATGAAGAACACCATCAGGGGGCTGAGCGCCGTGGACGCGGCGGTTCTCGTCATCGCCGCCGATGACGGGGTCATGCCCCAGACCAGGGAACATCTGGAGATCCTGAGGTTCATGGGCGTCCGCACGGGCATGGTGGTGTTCAGCAAGACAGACCTGGTGGACGCCGATACCCTCGCCCTTGCGGAAATGGAAGTGCATGACCTTGTACAAGGAACATTCCTCGACGGCTGCCCCATGATCGGCTTTTCGTCCGTGGATGGGCGGGGGCGTCAGGATGTGATGCAGGCACTTCAAACCCTGCTCACACCCCACATCGGTGCGCCCGTACGACCCGGGCCATTCAGGATGTTCATCGACCAGATCCGGGTCCTGCAGGGCCAAGGCACCGTGGTCAGCGGCACCGTGCTCTCCGGGACGGTCCGCACCGGCGACCGGGTCGAGATCGTCCCGGGCGGACGGATCGTTCGCGTCCGGTCGCTGCAGGCCCATCATGCAGTCATCGACAAGGCTTCCCAGGGGTACCGGGTGGGCATCAATCTGCAGGGGGTGTCCACGAACGAGCTGTTCCGGGGCATGGTGCTGGCCGAGCCTGGCCGGACCGGGCCGGAGCGGTTCCTGAACGTGACCGCCAGCGTCTCGCGGTATGCACGCAATCCGCTCCGCCATGGGGAGCGGGTCAGGCTGTTCCTCGGTACTGCAGTCACGTCGGCGCTCGTGACGCTCATGGAGCAGGAAGATCTGGCTCCGGGCGAGAACGGACTCGCGCAGCTGCGGCCGGCCGAACCCATGGGTGCCCTGGCCGGGGACCGGTATGTGATCACCCCGCTGAATTCCCCCATGATCATGGCAGGCGGAAGGGTCCTGGAGACCTCCCGGGTGAAATACCGCAAGGCCAACGCAGGGCGTATGGTCCCGGTGCTGAAGGCCCTGACCGGAGAAGATCCGGAAGCCCTCGTTCAGGCCTGGGTCAGTGCCAGGCCGGAGACACCCGTGAGCGCCGAGGCGCTGAGCCGTCTGTCGGGGATGCCCGGGGACATGACGGGGAAGGCCCTTGCCGAAGGGGTGCAGTCAGGCCTCCTGGCGGTGATCGACGGTCAGACCTGCCTTGCCGCGGCATTCTTTCGTCAGATGAAGGACCTCGTCACAACAAACGTCGAAGCGATGCTCGCGAAGGACTCGGCGAGGGAACTGGTCTTGACGGCACACATTGCAACGGCACTGCCTTCCGGGGTGGATGCGCCGGTTCTGGAGCGCATCCTGGAGGACCTGGTGAGGGAGGGAAGGCTCGTGGCCGTCGGCGGCGGGTACACCACCCCTGCACGGTCCCTGGTCAATGCATCGGTGCTGGACCGCATGACGCACAGCATCCTCTCCTTTGTCGAGGCATCGGGAATGTCGGCCGTCACCATGAAGCAGATACTGGTTCACCTTGGCCAGGAGCGAGAAACCAGGGGCATACGGAGGTCTATGGACTTCCTTCTCTCCCGCGGGGACATGGTGAGGCTGAGCAACGAGCGTTTCCTGTCACAGAAGGGGCTGGACGAGATCAAGGAAAGGGTGCGGGCGTGGATATGCCGTAACGGCTGCCTGACCCCGGCCGATTGCGCAGGTGTGTTCGGGTACGGCCGCACCGCCGGGGTTCCGGTGATCGAGTACCTCGACAGTGTGGGCTTCACCGCGCGCAGGGGAAACGATCATGTACTCGGGGGTGCAGATGGCGTGTCTGCGGGTTCATAATTCCCTTACAGGGGAGATGGAGGAGTTCGTCCCCGGGGAGCCCGGTCTTGTGCGCATGTATGTCTGCGGCCCCACTGTGTATGACCATGCCCACCTCGGCCACGCGCGTTCAGATGTCTTCTTCGACACCGTGGCCAGGTACCTCGGGTTCACAGGGTTCCGGGTCACGCACGTGAGGAACTTCACGGACATCGACGACAAGATCATCCAGCGCTCTCAGCTCATGAACATGGGTGTATCGGAGGTCGCCGGACGGTTCATCGATGCGTACCATGCCGACATGGCAAGGCTCGGCGCCAGACCGCCGGACCACGAGCCGCGGGTCACGGAGCATATCCCGGTCATCACCTCACTCATCGACAGGCTCATCTCCCAGGGGTACGCCTATGTGCACGAGGGAGATGTCCTGTTCCGCGCGGCTGCAGTGGACGGATACGGTCTCCTCGCCCGTGCCGGAGACAGGGCCGGCATGAACGGGTCCTTCCATGCAGCGGGAAATACGGCAGCAAAGGAGGACAGGAGGGACTTCGTGCTCTGGAAACGGTCAAGCGGCCTTGGGCCCGTATGGGAGAGCCCGTGGGGGCCGGGCTGGCACGTCGAGTGCGCGGCCATGGCCCGGAACCTCCTGGGCGCCGAGTTCGACATCCACGGCGGCGGCCGGGACCTGCTGTTTCCCCACCACGAGAACGAGCGCGCCATATCAAGGGCCTGCTCAGGTACACACCTCGCCAGGTACTGGATCCACCACGCCATGGTTACCGTCGGGAACAGGAAACTCTCCCGCTCATCGGGACCCCCGCACCTCGTGGGCGAGTTGTGCCGCAGGTATCACGGAGAGGCCATACGACTCTTTATCCTCTCCACCCACTACCGGCGGTCCCTGGATTTCACAACAGACAGGCTCGATCAGGCAGAGGCGGCCCTGGCGAGACTGTACCGGCTCTATGATCGTCTTGAGAAAGGCCCTGAATCCCCTCGGGACTGCCCGGACAGTCCTCTCATCGCCAGGTTCTGCCAGGCGGTGGAGAACGACCTGAACTTTCCCGGGGGAATCAATGTCATCTTTGCCGCTGTCAGGCGGCTGAACAGGGTCATGAGGGAGAACCCGGGTGCGGCAACGGCACATGCCCACGACAGACAGGAGCTGGCAGGGCTGATCAGGCTCTGCAGGGAGGTCCTGGGCATCCTTGCCGATCCCCCCGCCTGTTTCCTCAAGGACCATGAATGCCCGCGCAGCAATGCTCGAGGGCGTGTCCCATCATATTCTGCAGAGGTGTGAACATGAAGAGGTCAACGGATGCATCGGTTCTGGTCCTTATCTGCGTGGTCCTGCTTTTTGGGTGGCAGGATGCCGTTTGCTCACCAAGGGTTGTGGCGGAATCTCCTGAGTACCAGGCGGGAGAGGTGCCCCAGGGCGCACTCATCGTCCATCCCTTTTCCCTGAAGAACGCAGGAGACGAGACCCTTTCCGTGAGGGTCATCACCTGCACCTGCGGGGGCGTGAAATTCGAGCCTGTCAATCTTGCCATATCGCCGGGCCGGTCCGATGCCATCACGGTGAGCATCCCCACGAAGTACCACAAGGGAGAATTTCTGAAGGAAATCCTGGTACAGACGAACGATCCGGAGAGAAAGGGCCTGGCCTTCAGGGTACGCGCCACTGTTCGCGAGATCCTGTCCGTGCACCCCCGAACCCTGGTGTTTCCTCCTGCAGGTACGGGGTCGGCACAGACGAGGGACATCTCTGTGACCAATGCCGGCATGCAGCCGGTGACCATTGAGGGTGCAGGGGTGGTTCCCGGAGGTGCACTCACGGTCTCCCCCGGAGGGAAAGCGGTCTTCACGCCAGGTCAGACGAAGGTGTACCAAGTGGAATTGCGCTCAGGAGCTAGGCCTGATGCGGACCGGTGCGAGGTCGTCCTTCGTACCGACGTGAGAGAGCTCCCCGAGATCAGGATTCCTGTGGTTATCGTGGGAAGGGAGGCCCACAGCGGCAGGATGAAATAGGTATGCAACAATCACCGTACCCCTGGCTGTGAACGGGTCGTCTTCGGCCGGGGCATGAACGCCCCTCCCGTTGTTCTGTGGAGAGGAGCCGGGTTTGTAGTGTAAGGACAGCGGTCGCTGTCGCGCTTTTCCGGCATGCGGGCCTGTGGTTCGCGGGACAGGCCTACTCCTTGACCGGCAGCACGTGGATGGCCTTGATGACGAGCTGGACGCTGTCACCGGCCTTGAGGTCCATGCCCTCCACAGACTCGGTGGTGAGGACCGATGCCATCTCGGGTGCACTGATGGCCTCGAACTTCACCAGGGACATGACATCGCCCTTTTTCACGGATTTTACCTTTGCCTTGATGGTGTTGCGAGCCCCGTACTTCATGAGCGCCTCCTTCAGGAAGGGATGGTTTGTATCAGGATAGTATAAGGCAGGTATCCCCGTTTTCAAGGGATGTTCACGAGGGCGTGTCAAGACTCGTAAGAAATGTCCCCCTGATAAACTCGTTAAAGATGTCCCCTTTCCGTATGTCCATCTGAGCACCGTGTGTGAGCCATGAGAGGGGGCACGCATCTGGCAGCAGAGGTTCCCAGGCCGAAGCTCCGAGTGGCTGGAAGCGAGCTTCCAAAACGATGCACTCTGCTGCAGGAACGCCGCCTTCATCTTTCCGGCCGGCACCTCATCATCCCAGATGAGGTGCCGGCGATACAACCATGCATCGATCATTCCTGTTGTTCGCTGTTGACCGACGCAGGCAGGATGCCTGACCCGGGAAGATCACGGCATCGCCGTCTTCGCGATGAAGTTCCTGCATCAGCTGCGTCCTGACATGCATCACCTGTCAAGGATGTGTTCATCGACTCTGTCCAGGGGTTTCTGGGTCTGGTTCTCGAGCGGGAAGACGGCCAACTTCCTTTCGAAGACGATTCTCCGGTTGCCGTCAATGATGAGATGCATCCTCCATGTGCATCATGGAGTCAGTATACACACGAGCTTGCGGGTTGTGACAGGATTCATCGGCACTGGTGAACTCCGTTCATAAGTTGTGGTATGAAGCTGCTTGGATGAAGAGCCGATGCGTACTGTCTTGGAACGGGTAATGGAGTGGTGGAGCAGGGAATCTGCTGCTCATCTGGCAATGAGGTGGAGATCATGAAGGAAGTCTGGATCGCGCTGGGACTGACCGTGTTCGCGGGAATGGCCACCGGCATCGGCAGCGCCATCGCCTTTATGGCCAAAAGGACCAACTACCGGTTCCTCTCGGTGACCACGGGGTTCTCGGCCGGCGTGATGCTCTATGTCTCCTTCGTGGAGATCTACGTCAAGGGTGTCGAGGCCCTCACGGGACGGTACGGCGACTGGGGCCACTGGATCAATGCGGCCTCCTTCTTCACAGGCATGCTGCTCATCGGCCTCATCGACAACCTGATCCCTGCAGAGGAAAACCCGCACGAGACGCACTCTGTGGCCGAGACCCTGCCGCTCCATGACCCTTCCGCGCCGCTGGCTGGTCTCGGGATTGATCCCGCGAGGGCGACAGGCGCTCACGACGTTTCCCCCGATGGCCGGAAACTGATGCGGATGGGGCTGTTCACGGCCCTGGCCATAGGCATCCACAATTTTCCCGAGGGTCTGGCCACCTTCCTGGCCGCCCTCCAGGATCCTGGCCTGGGGGTGGTGATTGCCGTGGCCATTGCCCTGCACAACATACCCGAGGGGATCAGCGTGTCCGTTCCCATCTTCTATGCCACGGGAAACCGCAGGAAGGCGTTTTTCTACTCCCTGCTGAGCGGATTGTCCGAGCCCGTGGGTGCTGTCATCGCGTACCTTGCCCTGAGGGTGTTTGTCGGAGGTGCTGACGGAACAATCCCTCCCCAGGTGATGGGCATTCTCTTCGGGGGCGTGGCTGGCATCATGGTCTATATCAGCCTCGACGAGCTGCTCCCCACGAGCAGGGCGTACGGGAAAGGACACGACAGCCTCCTCGGCCTCGCCGCGGGCATGGTGGTGATGGCGTTGAGCCTCCTGCTCATGAAGTAGCAGGCAGTCGGCAGGACAGAGAGAAAACAAGGGGTATGTGAAGCACATCAGGAACAGCGGGTGGTGAAGTGTATGAAGAGTTTGGTCTTTTTGCCGACTTCGCCACGGGGTTCTCCTTTCTCGCGCATCACGCAGGTTTGTTGGGACGGGTTCGTTCAATAAACAATGCACCAGCAATTGTTTTTTTGAATGGAAAGGCTATCTTTATGCATAGGGTGAATCGTGAGGCCAGCACTGTTCGGCGCTCAACCACCGGTTTCATGGACATGGATACACGGAGAAAGGAGGTTTCGTATGCCTGAAGAGATCAAGGCAGGGTGTGCCCGGCCCACAGGCGGGCCCGTGGGAGAGAAACCCGTGGCAGCACCCCCCGCTCAGGAGGGGGAAAGGAAGGAGGAAAAGGTCATGATCAAGGTGGGTGCCAAGGCCCCGGATTTCACGGCCCCGGCGTTCCTCAACGGCAAGTTCGTGCAGGTGAAGCTTTCGGACTATCTCGGCAAGTGGGTGGTGCTCTGCTTCTACCCGGGTGACTTCACCTTTGTCTGAGCCACCGAGGTCTCGGCAGTTGCCGAGAGATATCCGGAGTTCAAGAAGCTCGGGGTGGAGGTCTTCTCCATGAGCGTGGACAGCGTGTTCGTTCACAAGATGTGGAACGACCACGAGCTTTCCAAGATGGTCAAGGGGGGCGTACCCTTTGCCATGCTCTCGGACGGCGGCGGCCGGGTGGGGAGCGTGTACGGCGTGTACGACCCGGATGCGGGCGTGGAGATGCGCGGTCGCTTCCTCATCGACCCGGATGGGGTCATCCAGGGCTACGAGGTGCTCACCCCGCCGGTGGGCAGGAACGTGAGCGAGACCATCCGACAGATCCAGGCCTTCCAGCACGTGCGCAATAGCAAGGGCACCGAGGCCACGCCGTCTGGCTGGAAGCCGGGCAAGCTCACGCTGAAGCCCGGGCCTGACCTGGTGGGCAAGGTCTGGGAGGTCTGGAAGACCTCCATGGAATCCGACTGAACAGGGCTCCTGGCACGAAAAGAGGGGCAGCCCGGCCGGGCTGCCCCTTTCCAGTATCATTCATTTGTAGCTGATACCTACACCTTGATCTTGCCTTCCTGCATGGTCTTGGTGGGCCGGAAGGTCTCCACGCCGAACTTGTCCGCCAGCTCGTTGCAGCGGGCCACGAGCTTGTCGTAGCCGATGCTCTGGGCCAGCGTGAAGGGGCCCATGCCGCCGCCGCCGTTGGCGATGGCCAGGTCGATGTCCTTGGGGTCGTTCGTCACGCCCTCTTCCAGGCACTTGGTGGCCTCGTTCACCTGGAGCGCCACCATGTGGGTGAAGTCGTACTCGGTGGTGGGGTTCGACGTGTCGATGGTGGGCCTGCCCGCGGACCAGTCATATATGCCTTTGCCTGTTTTCTTGCCCAGGGTGCCGGCCGCAACCATGTCCTTCAGCGCCTTGCGCGGGGCGTAGTCCTTGGAGAGCGTCTTGGAGTAGTAGTCCTGGGTGTGGAGCACGATGTCCAGGCCCACGTAGTCGAAGAGCTCGAACGGCGTCATGGGCATGAGCGCCTTGAAGGCCGCGTCGAACTGGGCCGGCGTTGGGCTGCCCTTGTCCAGGAGGATCTGGAGGAACAGGGCGGTGGGTGCGTTCACCCGGTTGTAGATGAAGCCCGGCGAGTCCTTCTTCACGATGACCGGGACCTTGTTCATCTTCTTCGCCACGTCATACGTGGTCTTGATGGCGTCGTCCGTGGACTGCTTGGCATAAATGACCTCCACGAGCTTAAGCATGACCGCGGGGTTGAAGAAGTGCATGCCCACCACCTGGCCCGGCCGCCTGGTGGCGGAGGCGATCTCGGTGATGCTCATGGACGAGGTGTTGCTGGCCAGGATGGCGTGCGCAGGGGCCGATGCATCCAGGTCCGCGAAGATCTTCTTCTTGAGGTCCAGGTCCTCGAACACGGCCTCGATGACGAGGTCCGCGTCCATCACCGCTGCCTTGAGGTTGGTGGTGGGCATGAGCCGCCTGAGCATGTCGTCGTTCTGCTCGGCAGTGATCTTGCCCTTGCCCACGAACTTCGAGAGGCTGTCCTTGATGGTGCTCACCCCCCGGTCCACGAAGCGCTGCTCCACGTCGTGCATGGCAACGGTGTAGCCCGCCATGAGGCCCACCTGGGCGATGCCGTTGCCCATGGCGCCGGCGCCGATGACCGCGATCTTTTTCACATCCATAGTATCCTCCTCGATGGGATCATTCACCCTTGAATGCGGGTTTTCTCTTCTCCATGAATGCAGTGAACCCCTCAATGGCGTCCTTAGATGCCGCGCAGACCTTGCTCCCCGCCGCCTCTGCCTTGAGCCCCTCCTCGATACCCTTGTACAGGTACGCGGTTGCCGCGTTCACGATGGCCTTGGCCGAGAGCGGCGCCCGTTCGGACAGGGACATCGCGATCTCCATGACCCTTGGCATGAGTTGGTCCGGCGCGAAGACCGCCTCCACCAGACCGATGGCATAAGCCTCCTGCGGGGACAGCCGCCTGGCGTTCAGCATGAGGTCGAGCGCTTTGGTCCTGCCCAGGAGCCGTGTCATGCGCTGGGTCCCACCCCAGCCCGGGATGATGCCCAGGTTGATCTCCGGGCACCCGATGGCGGCCTTGGGGCTGTCCGCCATGTACCGGAAGTGGCAGGCCAGAGACAGCTCGCACCCGCCGCCCAGGGCATGGCCGTTGATGGCCGCGATGGTGGGCTTTTCGAACAGGTCCACCTTGGTCCACAGGGCTCTTCCCACCTCTCCCACGTCCGGGTGGGCAAGGGCGTCGGACACGTCCATGCCCGCCGAGAAGCACCGGTCGCCGGCACCGGTGATGACGAGCACGCGGGCGTCCCTGTCGGCTGCCACCTCGGCCAGGGCCTTGTCGATCTCGCCGAGCATGGCATAGCTCACCGAGTTGGTGGGCGGACGGTTCAGGGTGAGCACCGCGACATAACCTTGCTTGTCCAGAATAAGGGTTTCATACGCCATATAGCCTCCTCTTTTTCATAAGAGTAATGGAGTACACTTCAGGGCCTGTGCCGGAAACTGTCCTTCCAGTATACACGACAGCACGATGAAATGCCAATTAAAAGTGAGCGCTCGTTCGAATAAAATCTGGGGCGGTGTTCACTTGATGGTGAGGCTCACCCGGGAATTCACCACCTTGTCCATCTGTTCCGGCTTGAAGGGGTCGGTCTCCACCAGGAAGATGCGTCCAGGGTCTACCTGTCCAGCGTGTGTGAGCTCGTCCCTGATCTGCTGCGACCTGGCAGCGGCAAGACCCTTGAGGTCGTCATCCGTTACCATGATGTGCTCCATGATGAGCCGCTTCATCTCCTCGTCAGGCAGGGTCCTGGGGATGCCCAGCGCATTCGAGGGCTTGTCGAACGATTCCTCGCGGTAGGCCTTGGTGAGGTATGCGTGGTACTCCGCGGTTTCCAGCATGACGGCGTCCACAGACGGTGCCTGCTTTCCCGCCTTGAGCAGGTCCTTGACCTTCTGGGCCTTGAGCTTGCGCTCGAACAGGATTCCGGCAAGTCCCTCCCTGTCCCGGTCTGCATCCACGAAGCCTTTGATCTCGAGGTTGAGCGACGGCTTGTCCGTCATGATCCGGCCGAGCTCGGAGATCTTTTGTATGGCCTCGTCAGTGAGCGTGGACTTTCCCGGTTCGAAGACAATGGTGCTCAATTCCGCAGCCCCCGGGTAGAGGGCATCCAGCAGGGCAAAGGGCGAGGTTGCGGCCTTTTCCAGGATGTTCACGATGATCTTGAGGATTACCTTGCCCACGTGGAATTCCGGGTCGTCCGTGCGGCCCGTCACGGGCAGGTGGAGGTCGATCCTGCCGGTGCTGTCCCTGAGCAGGGCCACGGCGAGCCTCACCGGGAGCTTGGTGGCTTCCTCACTCTCCACGGCGTCACCGAAGGTGAGCTGGTCGATGAGCACGTCGTTCCTCGCGTTGAGCTTCTTTCTGTCGATGGAATAGTTCAGGTCGAAGGACAGCTTGCCCTTCTCGATGGCCAGACCCGCGTACTTGCCCGAGTAAGGGGTGGTGGAACTCAGTTCCATGTTCTTCAGGCTCGCCTTCAGGTCCACGAACAGGTCTTGCTTCAGCGGGTTTATGGACCCGGTGACGGCGATGGGTGCCTGGTTGTCGAGGCGTGCCTGCAGATTGACCACGGCCTTCCTGAACTCATCAGAGGAAAGGCCGGTGATGGTGCCAGTTATGGCGGTGAGCGAGCTGGTGTATTTCGGGGTCACCGTGCGGTCTACGAAGGTGAAGCGGCCGTTCTTCACGCTCACCCTGCCCAAGGCGACGCGCTCCATGGACTTTTTCTTCGTGCCGGGTTCGGAGGGCTTCGGACCGGCCTTTTTTCTTTCCGCCAAGGTCGAGATGTTGGTGGACCCGTCCGGGTTTATGATGAAGGCGCCCGAAGGTCCTGCAAGTGCGATCTCAGAGACGGCCAGGCGGCGCGGGTTCAGGGTGAAGTCTATGCCAGTGAGGGACAGGTCCTTCCACGAGACGAGGTCCTCGGCCTTGGCCCTGTCCACGGATGCGAAGTCTGCTATGCGGACATCGCCTGTGAGGTTCAGGTCAAGGGGCTGGCCCTTGACCATGGCAAGCTGCATACTGCCTTTGCCTGCCAGCGTGCCTCTTCTGATGAGGACCGGCACCTTCTCGATGACATAGGGTTGGACCCATGCGGGCTCGAAACCTTCCATAGCTAGTTTGATGTCCGCTGTGAGGGGTTTCAGGGTGAACGAGCAATCCAGGGAGAGCCTGCCGGTCCGGTTGACCGTACAGGAAACCTCTGCCGTGCCTGCGCCTTTCTTGTCCGTGGTTATGTCATGTGCACGGAGGGACAGGTCATCGCACGCGATCTTCACCGGGGAGCTGCCCGAGCTGTCGGTATAGGTTACCCTGCCCCGGGAAAGGGTGACCTGGTCGATGAGGAGAGTCAGGGGGGTCGCCGAGGGCTGCTGTTCCGGCGGCGAAGAGGGTTTCGCTCCGGTGGTGGTCGTCTTCTTCAGGACATCAACCAGGTTCAGGGTGCCTGCCTTGTCCCTGCTGAGCACGAGCTCGGGGCTGGCAATGTCGATGGTGCCGATGCGGACCTTCTTCTGCATGACCTGGGAAGGGGCAACGGTGACGGCGAGCGTTGGCAGCGTCAGGACCCTCGTGCCGTCGGGCTCCGACAGTGCAAGGTCCCTGAGCGTCACGATGCCCTGCAGGCTGAACTCGGGTGTGCGATCGTCCTTGAACTGCCGGAAGGTGACGGTGGAGTTCAGATCGGCCTTGCAGGAATCCAGGATAAACCCCGGTTTCACGGGGGCGTACGCGAGGTATGCGGGCACGTCAATGTTTTTGAGGTCAAGGGTGAGTGTGCTCTCCAGGGACTCGGAAAAGGGTTTCGACCTCCCCTTCAAGGTTATGGGGGTTTTGTTGATCACGGCGTGGAAGGCGGGCTGCACGAAGACCTCGGTGAGGTGGGGCATGTTGGAGAGGAACGGGATGGACAGCGAGATTTCCTCAGCCGTGTGAATCTTGTGCATCAGCCGATCGTCCACGGTCACGGTGCCGCCCGTGACCTGGATGTTTGACACGGAGAACGACAGGGGCTCTGGCTTTTCCTTTTCGCTCTCCTTCGGCCCCTTTGGCAGGAGATCGGAAAAGCTGTATGTGTTGTCCTCGAACCGAATGATCCTTACCGTGGGCCTGTCGAGCCGCACCTCCCTGACCACCGGTGCCCTCCTGAACAGGGAAGACCATTGTACGTTGACCATGAGCGAGGCAAAGGACGCGAGGTCCCCGGACCGGTCCTTGTCCTTGATGGAGAACCCCTTGACCTCGACGACCAGGGTATAGGGGTTGACCCTGATCTTCTGGATGGTCACCTGCCGGTTGAGCGCCTGGGAGAGGTTCTTGGACGCCACCGAAACGAGGACCGGGGGCAGGACGAAGACCCCGGTGATCGTGAACACGACCAGCAGGCAGACAAGGACGATTGCAGCTGTGCGGAGCTTCTTCATGTCCCCTCGCCAGTTCCGGGAAGGCCTCGGAGGCGCAGAGGCCGCCGGCCACTCATGGGCAGTGGGCGAACAGTCTCAGGATGCAACCTCGATACCCCTGGAACGCAGGAACTCCTTCACCTGGGCGATGCTGAAGGTCCGGAAGTGAAAGACCGAGGCGGCGAGCACGATGCTCGCGTGGCCCTCCTTCACCGCCATCTCGAAATCTTCCAGCGTTCCCGCGCCCCCGGACGCCACCACCGGGAGCTTCACCGCATCCGCTATTGCCCGGGTGAAAGGGATGTCGTAGCCCTTGAGGGTGCCGTCGCCGTCCATGCTTGTGGGCAGCAGGACTCCGGCGCCCAGCTCCTCGCACTGGCGGGCCCAGGTAACCGCATCCTTGGCCACCGGGATGTTGCCCCCCGACACCACGAGCTCGAAGCCCGATTCCATGGCCTTGTTCCTGCGGGCATCGATGGCCACGGTGATCCTCTCCGAACCAAAGGCCCTGGCGGCCTCCCGTACGAGCTCCGGGTTCTTCACCGCAGCGGAGTTCATGGAGACTTTGTCCGCCCCTGCCCCCAGCACTGCCTCGATATCTGCCAGCGAGCCGATACCGCCGCCCACGGTGAGCGGTATGTCGATGACCGCGGAGACCCGCTTCACCCATTCCAGCCTGGTTGTGCGGTTTTCCTGCGTCGCAGCGATGTCCAGCATGGCGAGCTCGTCCGCGCCCTCGCTCTGGTAGAACCGGGCATGCTCCACCGGGTCGCCCGCATCGCGGATGTCCACGAAGTGTACGCCCTTGACGACCCTGCCTTCCTTCATGTCGAGACACGGCATAATCTTCACTGCAGCCATGGAAAACCTCCTCTTGGGGATATGCATCGAAGGCATCCAGTGTACCGGTATACGGGAAAAAGATCAAGCATCGCTGTCCCCTGCCCGGCCGGGGACACTGGTTCCGGATGCCCGGAACGCAGACCGGTGGGGAACGATGGTCGGTCTTATACGGTAAAGAAGGGAACGGTCTTCTCTCATGGGTCTTCGCCCCATGCCGATGAGAAGGATAAGAGGGTCTTCCCGGCCCCGTCATGCAAAGGCGATTTTTTGCACTGCAACAAATACTTGACGGGAGCCATTGAAATCCCTGAACCCTGGCCTTACAGAAAATGTGCCAACAAGAATGGAGGAAGACAATGGCCAACCCGATCCTGGATCCGTGCCTGGATATGGCCAGGTTCATGGAGACCGCAACGTACCGCCGCACACCCGAATTCATCACACAGAACCGCATCGTCCATGAAGACAAGGCAGTGATCCTGCGGAGGTTCGACGAGGGGCGCACCGGGGTCCCGCTCCTCATCGTGCCGCCCCAGGCGGGCCACCACTCGAGCATCGCCGACTATGCGCCGGGCCAGAGCCTGGTCCAGACGTGCCTGAGGGAAACCGCGCTGCCTGTCTATGTCCTGGAGTGGAAGCCCAGCACCCCGACCCGCCAGCACGAAACCATGGACGACCTGGTCCTGCAGCTGAGGCTGGCCGTGCACGACGCGGGCGAGCCGGTGATCCTCGTGGGGCTCTGCCAGGGCGGGTGGCTCTGCAGCATCTATGCGTCGCTTTATCCGAAGGACGTGAAGGCCCTCATGCTCGCGGCGGCGCCCATCGACTTCACCGCCGGCGGCGGAAAGCTCCAGGACGTGGTTCAGACCATGCCCATCGATTTCTACCGGTGGCTGGTCACCATGGGCATGGGGAACATGTTGGGGGACCTCATGCTCATGGGCTGGAAGATCATGAACCCCTACGAGCGGTTCGTGAGCGACTTCATCAACCTGTGGGTGAACGTGCGGGACGACAGATTCCTGGAACGGTCAAAGCAGTTCCAGACCTGGTACGAGTACACCCAGAACATCTCGGGCAGGTGGTACCTCCAGGCTGTGGACAAGCTCTTCAAGAAGAACATGCTCATCGAGGGCACCCTCAAGGTCCTGAAGAGACAGGTGGATCTGGGTGTCATCTCCTGTCCGGTGGCAATGCTGGCGGGCGAGAAGGACGATATCACCCTGGTGCCCCAGCTCTTCAACATGAGCTCGTACATTAGCACACCCCCGGAGCACGTCTTCCAGTCCGTGGTGGAGGGAGCGGGTCACATATCCGTGTTCATGGGCCGCACGGCGCTCAAGGACCACTGGCCCCCGGCCCTGCGGTTCACCCTGGAGAAGGCCGGGCTTGCAGGGGCGCTCACCTACGGGACCCAGTCGCGGAGAAAGACGGACCCGGGACCGCGCAGGAGGGCGGGCTAGGCGTTTTCAGGGAAGGGACAAAAAGCGCGGAAGGGCGGATGGAGGGTCATCCGCCCTTCTTCTTTTTCGCGGCCTTCTGAGGTCCGTCAGGCTGACCGGGCGAGAAGATGTCCGTAAGCGGCATGCCCTTCATGACGGTGCGGGTGAGGTCCGAGTAGTTCATGCCCATGTTCAGCCACCTGCGGAACTGCTCGTCAAAGGTCTGCTTGAGCTGCAGGTAGGAGTTGATGGCGTCGGACAGGTGCTTTTCGAA
Organism: Deltaproteobacteria bacterium; assembly: GCA_029547045.1. GTDB lineage: Bacteria > Desulfobacterota > Desulfomonilia > UBA1062 > UBA1062 > MWEI01. The sequence goes on from JAKPQL010000043.1 coordinate 15,005, forward strand.
GAACTCCTGGAGCACGGTGCCGCCTGAGCGGATGATGAGGTGCAGCAGCGGGACGGGCAGCAGGGCGTTCTTGTTCCGGGCCTCCTCCAGGACGATCTGGGTGAGGATGAAGGCTGTGACGTCCTCGCCCGTCTTGGCGTCGAGGACCTGCACGTCATTCCCCCCGCGGATGATGTCAGAGACCTGGTTCAGGGTGACGTACGAGCTGTTCTCGGGGTTGTAGAGCCTTCTGCTCGCATACTTTTTCAGGATTACGGTCTCGCCCATAACGATGTGCCTTTCGAGGACCTCTTTAGCACAGGAATCGCTACATTGCAATAATCATGATGTGCAGGCGCATGCCGAAGGGTGATGGAAAAGTCGCATTAATTAAAAATATCAATAGGATAAGAAAATTAGCAGATGGTCTGCAGGCATGAGAGAGGCTGATAAGAAATGCTGCAATGCAATAATAGCCCTTGACAACCACCTGGGAGATACTATTATAGGGGTATTCTCAAAGATCAGAACCATGGAGGATGATATGGAAAACAAGGAACTCGTGAAACAGATGGTGAACCTGCAGAAGACCTCCTTCGAGAACGGCTTCAACATGCTCGTGAGCCTGCAGGATCAGATGGAGAAGATGGTGAACACCTTCGTGGACCAGGCGCCGTGGCTGCCCGCCGAGGGCAAGAAGGCTCTCGCCAACCTGACCGCCACCTACAAGAAGGGCCGCGAGGACCTGAAAAAGCTGGTGGACGACGGCTACAGGAAGGTCGAAGAGTATATCGGCAAGTGAGGCCCGGCTCGTCCCGGGACACAACGCACAGAGGAGGCAAGGACAATGAACTATCCGAAGGATATGGCCAAGCAGGTGATCCAGTTCTACAAGACGACGTTTGACAACAGCTTTTCCACCATGGTCATGCTCCAGGAGCAGGCAGAGAAGCTCATGAAGACCTTCATGGACCAGGCGCCCTGGATGAACGACGATGCCAGGAAGGTCCTGGACCAGTGGACCGGCGTGTACCGCAAGGGGCGCGACGACTACAAGAAGGCCATGGACGAGGGGTACAAGAAGGTCGAGGACTTTTTCAGCAAGTTCGGCCAGGGTTCGTGACCTCAAGCGTGCCGAACGGGACAGAACCTGAAGGAAGACAAGGAGAACACGCCATGGACCAGAAACAGATCGTGAAGCAGGTAATCGACTTCCACAAGAGCACCTTCACCAACAGCTACAATGCCATCGTGATGCTGCAGGACCAGACCGAGAAGATGATGAACACCTTCCTCAGCCAGGCCAGCTGGGTGCCGCAGGACCTCCGGAAGGTGGTGGGCGACTGGGTCGCCACCTACAAGAAGGGCCGCGAGGAGTTCAAAGACTCGGTGGACGATAATTTCAGGCGCCTGGAGGAGTACTTCTCCACCGCCGACAAGCCCCAGACCAAGACGAAGCAGCAGTAGCGCTCCACGAGCGACCCAACAGAGATCCGTGGGGGGGGTATGGAAGACATGAAGGACACCATTGACGTCGGCTTCGAGCAGTACGGATCCATTCTCAAGGGCCTTGAGCGGCTCATGGGCATGAGCCTCACCTTTGCGGGCGCAACCCGGGAAAAGGTCAAGGCCAGCGAGATCTATTTCAACGGCGTGTTCAAGTACATCAATGAATTCATGACCCCCTTCTGGATCGCCCTGAACTCGTTTTCCGCCACCGAGCGGGACAAGCTCCTCCGCCACACCCCCGAGGAGAACCTGCGGGACTACCTGGAGCTCCTCCTGTTCAACATCCAGGTGGCCCAGAAGGGCATGAACAGCAGCCTGAGAGTCATGAGCGACTTCCACCTGAACGAGCTCTCACGGGCGTTTTCCGCATGGCTGAACACCGTGTTCGAGCGAGAGGGGGAAGACCTGCAGGGCTTTGTGGAGCGGCAGGCGAGGCTTCTCGAGAAGGTGGTCTACGAGTACCCCAAGGCCATCGACGACATCGGGCAGGACTATGGCTTCCACTTCGAGCAGGACGGATATGAGCAGCTCGCCGAAACTGACCGGTTCACGGTGTACCGGGTGCTCCCCCGCAGCGGTGTCAAGGTGGTCCAGAAGCGCAAGCCCATCCTCATCATCCCGCCCTACGTGCTGGGCGAGAACATCCTCGGCTTCCTTCCCGCGGACGGGAAGAGCTATGTCCATGCCTATGCCGACCAGGGCATCCCCACCTATATACGCGTGATCAAGGACATCGACTCGACACCCGCGGTCCAGACCATGACCGGAGAGGACGACGCCCTGGACACGAGGTACTTCTGCGATGTCATGAGGGAGAAGCACGGCCTGCCCGTCACGCTGAACGGGTTCTGTCAGGGCGGGTTCGTGGCTCTGCTGGACATCCTGTCCGGCGAGCTCGACGGCCTGGTGGACGCACTTCTCACCTGCGTGGCCCCCATGGACGGCACCCGGAGCAAGGCCCTCATCGAGTACCTGGAGCACCTGCCGGCGCGCTTCCGCGACCTGGGCTATGCGGTGAAGGAGCTGCCGAACGGCAACAGCGTGGTGGACGGCAAGGTCATGAGCTGGGTGTACAAGCTCAAGAGCATGGAGAAGGAGGCGCCCATCTACACGCTCTACCGCGACCTCATGATGTTCGACGACCCCACGGGCAAGGACGTGAAGATCACCCGGACCGCCGCGGCGCTGAACCACTGGCTCATCTACGACCGCAAGGACATCCCCGAGGCCATCACGAAGATGAGCTTCGACTCGTACACCATTCCCATCACGGCAGACGGGACCATGCCCGTGAAGCTCTTCGGGAGGAAGCTCAACCTCAGGCGCATCGCGGAGAAGGGGATCAGATTCCTCATCTGTTATGCGCAGAGCGACGACCTGGTGGACAAGGACTCGGCCCTGGCGCCGCTGGACTTCGTGGACGCCGAGGTGACCGTGTTCCCTAAGGGCCACGGCGCCATCGCCACGACCTGGTCCCAGCTCGACAGCGAGTATGCCATCCACAAGAAGCTGCCGAACGGCATGCGCGGCCCGGTTCGGTTCCAGCTCGACCTCGATGCAGAGGTCGGAAGGGGGAAGAGGCATGGATAAGCAGGTCCTCGAATTCTGGGGGAACATGATGCTCTCCGCTGCCAAGGGCCAGCAGCAGCTCGAGGACATCCTGACGTGGTTCTCCGGCAATGTGAGGGACTTCAAGGACTTCTCGGACATGTTCTGCAGGATGTATGGGATCGAGCCCGGCGCCGAGCAGTCACCCGACTACCTTGCCCTCTGGCGGAAGGCGCTGGGAGAGTTCAAGGAGTCCTATGGCGAACTCCTGGCCATGATGGACCTGGTGCCGAGGAGGGACTTCATCGCGGTTACCAGGGAGAACCAGGACCTGAAGAAGCGGATCTCCGAGCTTGAAGAGGTGGTCAGGCACCTGCGCGCGCTCCTTGACGACAAGGCAGCGATGCCTGCCGGGGGGATCAAGGACTTCCAGAAGCTCATCGACGAACAGGCCCGGCAGTACCAGGACTTCATGAAGGGCGTGACAGCGGTCCTCGAGACCGGGACCGAACCCTTGGCTGCAGAAATGAGAACCCCCCGGCCTGCGGGGGGGGAATCGAAGCCCGCAGCGCCAGTGAAGAAAACAACACGCCGCAGTACCAAGTCCGGCACGTGAATCGTGTCCGCCGCGGGCCCATGTCCTCGATCCCGGGCGCCCGGGCTGCGGCCCTATCCTACGGACAGGGCGTGGTCCCTCTCATGCGAGTCTTGACAATCACGACCCCTTCCCTTGACAGGGCGGGATACCGGCTTATTTTTATACCAGGAGTGAACGGTTGCTGAGTTCCCGGCGCACAAAGGAGGGCGCGGCAGCATGTGAAGATCGTCTCGGCCATCGCCCTGTTCCTGCTGTGCCTGGTCCAGGCCGCCTCTGCGCACGACAGGGTGCGCCTCGCCAACGGGGAATGGCCCCCTTACCTGGGATCGGATCTCAAGCACTACGGCGTCGCGTCCCGCATCGTCACCGATGCCTTTGCCCTGGGCGGCATCGAGGTGGAGTACGGGTTCTTTCCCTGGCTCAGATCCATGATGCTTGCCAAGCAGGGAACCTGGGACGGGACCCTGGTATGGTTTTCCTCAACGGAGCGCAGGAAGATGTTTTATGTAAGCGATCCGGTCATCATCAGCACCTATGTCTTCTTCCACCGCAAGGACATGACCTTTGACTGGCGCACGATGGAAGACCTGAAAGGCTGCGCCATCGGCGCCACGGTGGGCTACGACTACGGGGAGGCGTTCCAGAAGGCGGAAAGGCAGGGACTGATCAGGGTGGAACGGGTGCCCACCGACGAAATGAACCTGAAGAAGCTCGTCCATGGCAGGACCGATATCTTCCCCATCGACCGGGAGGTCGGGCTGAGCATGATGAGGAAGCATCTCTCCGAGGCTGACCGGAACCGTCTCACCTTCCATCCCTTGCCACTGCGCACTGATCCCCTGTGCCTGCTACTCTCCAGGAAGGTTTCGAGGAACAGTGACCGCATCAAGGTCTTCAACGCGGGGCTCAGGCGATTGAAGGAGCAGGGGAAGGTGAACAGGTATCTCAGGGAAGCCCTCACCTTTCATCCGTGATGCCCAGGTCCATGGCGCGAAGCCTCAGCCCTTCTTGGGCGGGCTCGCCACGGCGTCGCCCTCCAGAATCTTTACCCCGTCCTGGTTCGCGCACCACGTCTTGAGCCTGACGCGGTTCTTCTCCACGTTCATCTCAGAGACCTCCACGTGGGCCGTCACGGTGTCGCCAATGCGGACCGGGGCAAGGAACTTCAGCTCCTGGCTGATGTAGATCGACCCGGGTCCGGGCAGCTGCATGCCTATGACTGCAGACACGAAGCCCGCTGCGAGCATGCCGTGGGCGATGCGGGTCTTGAAGAAGGTGTTCTTCGCATAGGCCTCGTTCAGGTGGGCCGGGTTGAAGTCGCCCACGATGCCGGCAAAGAGGTAGATGTCCGTCTCGGACACGGTCTTCGAAAATTCCGCAAAGTCGCCGATCTTCAGTTCGTTCATGGATCTGCCCAGCATTGGTCCCCTCCCCTAGAACCACGAACGGTGGCTCCAGATGTCTTCCTTGAGGCACTGCATGTCCTGCTTCAGCATGAGGTACATGGAGGCGTTGTGGATGGCGAGTCCGCCCAGGCTCGCCACGGCCTCGGCCAGCATGACCTCGCCCTCGGTGAAGTCGCGCTCCTTTTCGGAATAGTAGCGCATGACGCCGATGACCTCGTCCTTGATCCTGATGGGCACGGTGAGGATGGAGGCGATGCCCTCCTTCTTCTTCTCGTCCCGGTACTGCACCTCCTTGTTGGAGGTGGCGTCCCTGATGACCACGGTCTTCCCCGCCAGCGCCTCGGTGACGCTCTTCTCGATGCGCACCGGACCCTTGTTCAGGTATTTCCTGCTCAGGCCATGGCTGGCCACGAGCTCCAGGACCTGCTTCTCCTTGTCCACGAGCCGCACGGACACCGCCTTGACGCCCATGGCCCGGGCCATGTCCACGGACAGGCGCTCCATGATCACCTTGATGTCCAGGCTCTCGTTGAGGCCCTCGGCGATGTTCGTGAAGATGCGGATGTTGCGCGTGATCTGCATGACGAGGCGCGACCGCTCAATGGCCAGGCCGCCCTGCTCTGCCAGCGCCGTGAGGAACTGGATCTCCTCGTCGGAGAACATCCGGGGCCTGGCGGTGTACAGGGTGAGTACGCCCTTGACCCGCTCCTTGACCAGGACCGGCACCACCAGGATGGAGGCGATGCCCTCCTTCTTCTTGATCTCGTGGGTGGAGACCCTGGGATCCGTGGTGGCGTCGTGGATGGCTATGTAGCCTTTCTTCATGATTTCCTGGGCCGCCCGCTTGGCCTCCCTGGGCTCGGCGTGGAGGTAGCTCTTGGACAGGCCCTTCTGGGCGATGGGGACGAAGATGTCGCTGGCGCCCTGCTCGTCTTCGAAGAAGAGGCAGGCAGCCTTGGCCTCCATGGTGTCGATGGCGCTCTGCACGATGAGGTCCAGCACCTTCTCCTTTTTCAGCGTGGTGCCGAAGGCCCTGCTCACCGCGCAGAACGTCTTGAAATAGTCGCTTCTCTCAGGCATTGGCTCTCTCCTTTGAAGGCTTCATATTCTTCGTCCTGGCTGTCCAGGAGGGTTTCCTCGAGTTGACGGATGCCTTGCGGGCACCCGGTTTCTTCGCCATGCTCCGCGTGCGGGGCTGTTCGCGCTCCGTGAGCCACTGGATGATCTTGGGGGTGAACTCCCGCTGGGTCTTGGAGCTCACATAGATGCCTATGTGGCCGGTGTCCAGACACACGTCCTCGGTGTCCGTGCTCCCCACGGCCCCGGTGAGCTTGTCCGCAGCACCGGGCGGAACCAGGTGGTCGAACTGGCCGTAGATGTTGAGCAGCGGCATGGTGAGGTTCTTCAGGTCCACGCGCTTCCCCCCGACCACGAGCCTGCTCTGGATGAGGAGGTTCTTCTGGTAGCAATCCTTCACGAACTGCCGGAAGGTCTCGCCCGGCACGTCCGGGCTGTCGAAGATCCACTTCTCCATGCGGATGAAGTTCTCCACGAAGGCCTTGTCGTCCATGTTCTCCACAAACCCCACATACTTGTCGATCATGAGGCGGGCCGGGTTCAGCAGGAGAAACCCGAAGTTCATGAGGTCGCCCGGCATGTTGCCGAAGGCGTCGATCATCTTGTCCGCGTCCACGTCCTTCATCCATATGTGGAGCAGGCCCTGGTCCGTGTCGAAGTTGGCGGGGCACACCGTGGTGACAAGGTTCTTCACCTTGTCCGGGTGCAGGGCCGAGTAGATCACGCAGAAGGTGCCCCCCATGCAGATGCCCATGAGGTTGACCTTGTCCACGCCGCAGCGGTCCCGTATGTGGTCCACGATGTTGTCCATGTACCCGTTCACGTGGTCGTCGATGGTGAGGTACTTGTCCTTGCGGGAGGGGTAGCCCCAGTCGATCATGTACAGGTCGATGCCTGCCTTGAGGAAGTTCCTCACCACACTCCGCTCGGGCTGCAGGTCGAGCATGGTCTCCCGGTTGATGAGCGCATAGACCACGAGCAGGGGGGTCTTGAGCGTTGCGGAGGGCTCAGCCAGCGGCAGGTAGTGCTTCAGCCTGACGCGGTCCTCCTGGTAGATGACCTCGTACGGGGTGGTGGCGATATCCGTGTCCAGAGGTCCGAGCAGGATGTCGGAGGCCTTGGACGCACGTTCCTGGGCGCGGTCCGCGCCCTCGGCCAGGTGCTTGAGGATTACGTCCACAGGGATCTTGGGCGTCTCTTCCATGGGTTAGTCTCCTGATGCAGGGGCCTTCCGGGGGCCCTTGGTCGACTTCTCCAGTTCCTTGACCCGTTTCTTCAGGCGGTAGATCTCTTCGTACAGGTCGTCCAGGTCCTTGTTGGTGGGGATTGGCAGCGACTGCATCACGTCCGCGAAGATACGGTTCCGGGCCGTGATGAACTCCTCGAAGGCGGCCAGGGTCTCGGCAAGGGCCCGGGTGTACTCGGCGGACTTGAAGAGGGTCATGTAGTGGCCCTCCAGGATCTTGACCCAGAGGCGGTAGTGCTCGTGGGGGTCTTCGGGAACCTTCCTGAGCCGTACCTGCTCCTCGATCTTGTCCGAGAGCACCTTGAAGGACTTCTCCATGGGGAGCATGAGGAGCTGCAGAAAATCGCCCAGCTTCGCGTTCATGATGTTGTACCTGTCCACGGCCTGGTTGAAGCGCTCCTGGTAGAACCGTACAAGGCCGAGCTGGGGCACCTTGAGGTACTGGCGGATCTCCTTGTCGTAGAAGTCCGACCAGGCCTTGAGGCTGTCCTGGTCGAGGTTGTCGAAGCGGTAGGCCTCGGTCTGCCTGCTCAGCCTCCTGATCTTATTCATCGCCTGTTCCTGCGCCTTGAGGAAGCCGGATATGCCTGTCTGGAAGAACCTGGTCATGACGTCGGGAAGGCTCGCCATGCCGCTGGCTATGGAAGAGGCCGCAGTGGGCTCGCTCATGGCGCTCGACAGGGTTCCCCAGGTCTTGAAGAGGGACGTGAGGGTCTCCTGGGAGGCCCGTGCATGGCCCTCGGACGATCCCTGACCGCCGTTGTCGCTGCCGGCCTGCATTCCCTGGAGTCCGGAAAAGAATCCGGTAAGGGCCTGGTTCATCATGTTCAGCCAGGGCTGCAGGAAATCCATGGGTACAGAGGGTTCCGGTCTGCTCTCTTCCATACATCACTCCATTCTGTACAAACACCGCATCCGGTGCAGGAGAAGGAAAGGCCCATCCACAATAATCTACTAATTAGTGTCAGCGGTTCTTTTGTCAATGGAGGGGAGGGTGCCTCCACTGTGAATAATCTTCTCAGATCAGCCGTGTCGGCCCTTTCCAGGCCGATGCGCAAAGTTTCATGCCCCGGGAATTGTGCCTTGACAAACCACAGGGGCTTGCATATAAGAGTCGATGCGCGGGAATAACTCAGTGGTAGAGTGTAACCTTGCCAAGGTTAAAGTCGCGGGTTCGAATCCCGTTTCCCGCTCCAGCACTTTTCCTTTTTCCTTATATCCCATTCCATCCTGATCGGGGGTGGAGTGTTTTCTGGGGAAGGGTCGACTCCTGAGAGTCATGGGGGTGGATCTTTCCGGCAGGTATTCAATAGGTAGGCTCTTTTCACTGAACCCGATGAAATCGATGATTGCACCCGGCTGCCACGACAGCCGGGTGCAATCATCGATTTCATCGGGCCGAATGGGTACGGTGGTCTGCACCGGCCCGGCCCTTTTCCCCCGGTCCCCCGCACTCCCTACGGGTACGCCCGGTAGAGCATCCTCGGGAACGGGATGGTCTCGCGCACGTGCTTGAGCCCGCAGATCCATGAAAGCGTCCGCTCTATGCCAAGGCCGAAACCCGAGTGCGGCACGCTGCCGTACTTCCTGAGGTCGAAGTACCAGCCGTAGCGCTCCGGGTCGAGGCCGTTGTCCAAGATGGCCTTCAGCAGGATTTCCGGGTCGTCCTCGCGCTGGGACCCGCCGATGATCTCGCCGTAGCCCTCGGGCGCCAGCAGGTCGGCGCACATGACCAGCTCGGGCCGCTCAGGGTGCTGTTTCATGTAGAAGGCCTTGACCTTCTTGGGGTAGCACTCGATGAACACGGGCTTGTCGTAGAGGTTCGTGATGATGGTCTCGTCGTCGCCCCCCAGGTCGGAGCCCCACTCGATGTCCGAGCCGTTCTTCCTCAGGATCTCGATGGCCTCGTCGTAGCTCACCCGGTGAAACGGCGGCTCGACCCTTTTCAGCGGTTCGATGTCACGCTCCAGCTTCCTGAGCTCGTCTGCGCACTCGCGGACGGTGTTCTGCACGATGAAGGAGACGAAGTTCTCCTGGAGCTCCAGGTTGTCCCTGTGCTCGAAGAAGGCCATCTCTCCCTCCACCATCCAGAACTCGGTGAGGTGGCGCCTGGTCTTGGAGCGCTCGGCCCGGAAGGTGGGGCCCAGACAGTAGACCTTCCCCAGGCCGAAGATGGCGGCCTCCAGGTAGAGCTGGCCCGTCTGGGACAGGTAGGTCTTGCCCAGGTCGAAATAGTCTACGGAGAAGAGGTTGCTGGAGTCCTCTCCCACCGTGGTGGTGAAGATGGGGGTGTCGATGAGGGTGAACCCGTTCCTGTGGAAGAACTCCCGCACGTATCTCACCAGGGCGTCCCGGACCCGCATGATGGCGATCTGCCGGGGCGACCGCAGCCACAGGTGGCGGATGCCCAGGAGGAAGTCGGGCCCGTGCTCCTTCTTGCCGATGGGGAATTCCTCGGACTTCTGCAGGATGGTCAGGCCGGTGGCGTGGAGCTCATAGCCGCCCGGCGACCGCGGCTCCTCCACGACCTGACCCGTCACGGTCACGGACGACTCCAGGGGAAGCCTGCGGATCTCCTCATAGAGGTCGCCCATGGCCTCCCGCTCGGCAATTGCCTGGCAGGTGCCCGATCCGTCCCGGATGATGAGGAAGGAAACCTTGCCGCTGGAGCGGCGGTTGGCCACCCATCCCCGGATGGTAACCGTCTCGCCCGCGTGCTTGATAAAATCCCTTATCAGACATGCGTTCATGCAATGCTCCGTAAGAAAATGAACTTTCCTGGCAAGATGTCATATCCCATTGCCCTGCATGGATCAACCACAATCCTCGTGAGGCCGCCCTTGAAAGTGGGGCATCATCATGATATCTTTTCTCATATGCGCTTCGCGTACAAGATGTGGTTCGAGATGGAGGACAAGTCGGTCTTCGGTATGGGGCTCTTCCGGCTGCTGACCCTGGTGAAGCAGACCGGGTCGCTGCACAAGGCCGCCCAGGAGCTCAAGATGTCCTACCGCGCCGCCTGGGGCAAGATCCGGGTGGCCGAGGAGAAGCTCGGCGTGGACCTGCTCGAGAAGGGCAGGCACGGCAGAACCGGGGCCCACCTCACGGACAAGGGAGACTTCATGGTGACCCACTTCGAGCACCTCATCAGTGAGATGGATGCCTTTGTCACCAAGGGGCAGCTGGCAAAAAGGATCAACCGCATCAAGAACATCGCGGTAACGGACTGAAGATCGCGCCCATGTTCAGGCAGGCCGCACGCCCCATCGCCACCTTCTTCGGCGCCGGACTGTTCCCCAGGGCTCCGGGCACCTTCGCCACCCTAGCGGCGATCCCCCTGTACCTCGTGCTCCGGAAGCTCTCCCTGCCCCTGTACCTGGCAACCGTCGGGAAGATCTTCATCACCGGGGCTATGGCAGCAGGGGAGATGGAAAATGAGTGGGGGCACGATCCCTCCAGGGTGGTCATCGACGAGGTGTGCGGACTGCTCGTGAGCCTCGTTTCGAGACCCTCCGGGGTGAAGGAGATCGCCCTGGGAACTGCCCTGTTCCGCCTCTTCGACATCCTCAAGCCGCCCCCGGTGGGCACCCTGGACAGGAGGTTGAAGGGCGGGTTCGGCATCATGGCCGACGATGTCGCCGCAGGCATCATGGCGGCCGGGGTCCTCTTCCTGGTGAAGAAGAGCGGGTTGCTCAGGTGAAGGCAGCGCTCGTCATCACAGGGAGCGAGATCCTCACCGGCAGGAGGCCAGACGCCCTTATCCTTCCCTTTGCCGCCCGGCTCACGGCCTCGGGCGTCGCCATGCGCGAGATCCGGATCATCCCGGATGCACCTGACGGCCTGACATCGACCATCCTCGACCTCCTGGAGGGGACCGACCTCATCGTGGTGACCGGCGGGCTCGGCCTTACCCCTGACGACACCACCCGTCTGGCCGTGGAAGCCCTGAAGAAGCGCAGGACGCCAGAGCACGAAGGGATCATCCCCAACCCGGTGGGTTCGGCCCCGGGCATCGACCTGAGGTTCCCTTCCCGCAGGATCGTGTTCCTGCCCGGTGTTCCCCGGGAAGCCCTTGCCATGTTCCCCCTGGTGCTCCAGGGCATGGCGCAGGGGGCGGCCCCCAACGTGGAGGTGCCGGTGTTCGGGCTGCGGGAGGTGGAAATCGCCCGGCGCATCGGGGCGCATGCGCCGCGGTGCGGCTACCTGCCCCGGGACAAAGAGATCGCACTGGTGGTACCGAGGGAGCTGGAGGCCGAGGTCCGGGCCATCCTGGGCGTGCATGCCCTTTCAGGCCCGGACCTCGCCACGACCTTCGGCGACCTGCTCAGGGAGCGGGGGCTCACCTGCGCCGCGGCCGAGTCCTGCACGGGTGGTCTCATCTCCCACCTCATCACCCAGGTGCCGGGCAGCTCGGGCTACTTCCTCGGATCCGTGGTCTCCTATGATAATGTGATAAAGGAACGTGTGCTCGGCGTGGACAGGTCGGACCTGGAGCGTTACGGTGCGGTGAGCGAGCAGGTGGCACGGTCCATGCTGGATGGCGTGCTGAGGCTCACCGGGGCCGACGTGGGAATGGCTGTCACCGGTATCGCCGGCCCGGACGGCGGTTCAGAGGAGAAGCCCGTGGGAACGGTGTGGATCTGCGTGGGCACAAAGGACTCGGCCGAGGTCAGGCAATTCCGGTTCTCCTTCGATCGTGAGGGGAACAAGATGATCAGTGCCAAGGCGGCCCTGTTTATGCTAAGAAACCGTATCAATGATCAGGACCTTCGTCGCGCTGCCCATTCCTGACGAAATCAAGGCATCCCTCGATGCCGCGGTGGGTGTGCTCAGGGGCAGGAACCCCGGTGTGAGGTGGGTCAGGCCCGAGGGCCTGCACATCACGCTCAAGTTCCTGGGTGACATCGAGGAGCATACAGTGGCCCCGCTCTGCGCAGACCTCGATGTCGCGGCTCGGACCTGCCCTGTGCCCAGCCTTTCCCTGGCAGGCCTCGGTGCCTTCCCCGGTTTGAAGCGGCCCCGGGTGGTCTGGGTGGGCCTGGCAGGCGACATGGAACACCTCGTTGCGCTGGCCTCCGCAGTGGACAGGGCGTGCGCGAGGCACGGGATTGCACCGGAAAAGAGGCCTTTTTCCGGTCACATCACCCTTGGTAGACTAAAGACACCGACTGTGGTAGACCTGGGTATCGGTTCCGTGAGCGGCCAGTTCAGTGCATCGGAGGTCCGATTGTACCGCAGTGTATTGACACCCGGCGGCGCGCAGTACACCGTTCTCCACAGAAGCAGCCTGGGGGGTAAAGGAGGGTAGGGATGGAAGAGGGAAGAAAGAGGGCATTGGAAGATGCCATTGTCAAGATAGAGCGGTCCTACGGCAAGGGCTCCATCATGCGCATGGGCTCGGACGCCGTGGGCAAGGGCATACCGGTGATCTCCACCGGCTCGCTCCTGCTCGACTACGAGGCCCTGGCCGTGGGCGGTATCCCGAGGGGGCGCGTCACCGAGATCTACGGTGCAGAGTCCTCGGGCAAGACCACCCTGTCGCTGCACTGCATCGCCTCCACCCAGGCTTCCGGCGGGGTCGCGGCATTCATAGACGCGGAGCACGCCCTGGATGTGACGTACGCCCAGAAGCTCGGGGTGAACATCGATGACCTGCTCGTCTCCCAGCCCGACTCGGGCGAGCAGGCCCTGGACATCGCCGAGACCCTGGTGCGGTCCAATGCCGTGGACATCGTGGTCATCGACTCGGTGGCCGCGCTCGTCCCCCGGGCCGAGATCGAGGGCGACATGGGCGATGCCCACATGGGCCTGCAGGCGCGCCTCATGTCCCAGGCGCTCCGCAAGCTTTCGGGCGCCATATCCAAGACCAAGACCACGGCCGTGTTCATCAACCAGACCCGGCAGAAGATCGGGGTGGTCTACGGCAACCCCGAGACGACCACGGGAGGCAACGCGCTCAAGTTCTACGCCAGCGTGCGTCTGCAGATACGCAACGCCGGGCCCATCAAGGACGGGGACAAGATCGTGGGGAACCGGACCCGGGTGAAGGTGGTGAAGAACAAGCTCGCGCCGCCCTTCAAGGAGGTGGAGTTCGATATCATGTTCGGGGAGGGTATCTCCCGATACGGGGAATTATTGGACGTGGCCAGCCAGACCGATAAGAACATCATCGAGAAGTCAGGAGCTTGGTATACGTACAATAAACAGCGGCTGGGCCAGGGGAGAGAGGCTGCCAAGGCCTACCTCAAGGAGCACCCGGAGGTCTTCCAGGAGATCTCGGATGCCGTGAAGAAAACCTTCGCGGCACGCCTCGGAGTGGACCAGCCCGACTAACGGGAGAGACCCATGGACATCAACCCGATTCTGCGGCATGCGGTGGAGATCACGGCGTCCGACGTGCACCTGAAGATCGGACTGCCTCCGGTGGTGAGGAGGTTCGGGGCCCTGATCCCGCTGCGGGACCAGAACAAGCTGACCAACGAGGACATCTACGCCGTAGCCTACAGCCTCATGAACCAGTACCAGCAGGCCAAGTTCGAGACCACCAACGAGATCGACTTCGCCCACAGCCTGCCCGGGGTGGCACGGTTCAGGGTCAACTGCTTCAAGCAGCGGGGCAGCTTCGGCATGGTCTTCAGGATCGTGCCCACCGACCCGCCCCAGCTGGACGATCTGAACATGCCCGAGGTCCTCAAGAAGATAGCCCTGGAGCGCAAAGGGCTCATCCTGGTCACCGGCACCACGGGATCGGGCAAGTCCACCACGCTGGCGGCCATGGTGGACCACATCAACACGAACCGCAACTGCCACGTGATCACCATCGAGGACCCCATCGAGTTCCTGCACCGGGACCGCAAGTCCATCATCAACCAGCGGGAGGTGGGCTCGGACACGAACTCTTTCGCCATGGCACTGAGGGCAGCCCTGCGCCAGGACCCGGACGTGATCCTGGTGGGCGAGATGCGCGACCGCGAGACCATCGACATCGCGCTCACCGCGGCCGAAACGGGCCACCTCGTGTTCTCCACCCTGCACACCCTGGACGCCAAGGAGACCATCATGCGCATCGTCTCCCAGTACCCGCCGCATCAGCACCTCCAGATCAGGCTCCAGCTGGCGGGCGTGCTCAAGGCGGCCATATCCCAGCGGCTTTTGCCCAAGATCGACGGCCAGGGCGTGGTGCCCGCGGCCGAGATCCTGGTATCCACGGCACTGGTGCGCGAGTGCATCATCGACGAGAACCGTACCGGCGAGATCAACGACGCCATCGCCGACGGCACGGTGACCTACGGCATGCAGACCTTCGACCAGGCGCTCATGGCACTGGTCAGGGACAACCGGGTGAGCTACCACGAGGCCATGCGTAACGCCACCAACCCCAACGACTTCGCACTGCGCATGAAGGGCATCCGCGGCACGTCGGACAGCAAGTGGGACGGGTTCGAGAAAGAGGCCCCCGAAGAGGACGGCAGTGGACAGAAGACGACCATCTACCAGGAAGGCAAGTATCGCGACGTCGACTGAGGCCGTGGCCTATGCCCTGGCCGTCATCGCACGACGGGCCGTCTCTTCGGCTGAGATAAAAAAAAACTCGAGCTCAGGGGCGCGACGGACGAGGTGATCGAGTCCGCCCTACGCAGGCTCTCTGAACTGGGGTACCTGGACGACGGCGACTACGCCAGGCGCCGGGCGCTGCTCATGGCCGAGCGGGGATACGGGGACTACGCCATCAGGCTCTTCCTGGAGGGCCTCGGGCTCCCGGAGAAGATGGCCTGCGAGGCCCTCGACGCCCTGCCGGTTTCCCTGAGCGAGGTCAGAAGACTGCACCGGATCATCGAGAAGAGGGGTTCCCTGCCCAGGGCAAAGCTCGTGCGCTTCCTGGCGGGCAGGGGGTTCCCCATGGAGCTCATCATCGAAACGATACGCGGAGAGGATGCATGAAGAAGGGATCAGAGATACGCAGCATGTTCCTGGAATACTTCCGGGAGAAGGGCCATTCCGTGGTGCCGAGCTCTTCCCTGGTACCCGGCGACGACCCCACCCTGCTCTTCACCAATGCGGGCATGGTGCAGTTCAAGGCCACCTTCCTGGGATCGGAGAAGAGGCCGTACTCGAGGGCCACCACCTCGCAGAAGTGCGTGCGGGCGGGCGGAAAGCACAACGACCTGGAGAACGTGGGCCGGACGGCCCGGCACCACACCTTTTTCGAGATGCTCGGCAACTTCTCCTTCGGCGACTACTTCAAGCAGGGGGCCATCGACTACGCGTGGGACCTGCTCGTGAAGCGCATGGGCCTCGACCCGGCACTGCTCTATGCCAGCGTGCACCACACCGACGACGAGGCATACGGCATCTGGAACAACCACATCGGGCTGTCCAGGGACCGCATCCTCAGGCTCGGCGACAAGGACAACTTCTGGGCCATGGGAGACACCGGACCCTGCGGGCCGTGCTCGGAGATCATCATTGACCAGGGGCCTTCGGTGGGGTGCGGCAGACCGGAATGCAGGGCCGGCGAGTGCGACTGCGACCGGTACCTGGAGATCTGGAACCTTGTGTTCATGCAGTTCAACCGGGACGAAGGCGGAACCCTGACCCCCCTGCCCGCCCCGAACATCGACACGGGCATGGGGCTCGAACGCATCACCGCCATCGTCCAGGGCGTGCACAGCAACTACGACACTGACCTGTTCCATGGCCTCATTGCCTACATCGCCGGGCTCGCGGGCAGGAAATACGGCACCGATGCGGACATGGACGTGTCTATCCGCGTCATCGCGGACCATGCCAGGGCCGGAGCCTTCCTCGTGGGCGACGGCGTGCTCCCCTCCAACGAGGGCAGGGGCTACGTGCTCAGGCGCATCCTCCGCAGGGCCGCCCGGCACGGCAAGCTCCTGGGCCTGGACAGCGCCTTCCTCCACAAGGTCGCCATGCAGGTGGTCCGGGAGATGGGGGAGGTGTACCCCGAGCTGGTGAGCAGGAGAGACTTCATCGACAAGGTCATCGCGAACGAGGAGGACCGCTTCCTCAAGACCCTGGATCGGGGCCTGAGCCTGCTGGACGAGATCCTTGCCGGCCTGAGGGCGAAGGGCGGAAAGCTCATTCCAGGCGAGGACGTGTTCGTGCTCTACGACACCTTCGGCTTTCCTGTGGACCTCACCGAGGACATCGCCCGCAAGGCGGGATTCGGCATCGATGCGGCCGGGTTCGAGGCCCAGATGGAGCTCCAGCGCGAGAAGGCCCGGGGTGCTTCGGCCTTCGGGGGCTACTCTGCCGCAGGGGAGGCCTGGGGCCAGGCGGCATCCCAGGTCAGGTTCGTGGGGTACGACACCCTCGAAACGGACGCCCGCGTCCTGGAGATGCAGGTCCGGGACGCCGACGGGGTGCTCGTGAAGGCCGACGAGGCATTCGAGGGGCAGGAGGTTTCCGTGGTCACAGACGTCACGCCTTTCTACGGGGAATCGGGAGGCCAGGTAGGCGATACCGGGCTCATGCGCTCCCCGGATGTCCAGGCGGAGGTGCTGGACACCGTCAAGACCGAGGGCGACGTCATCGTGCACCGAGCACGCGTCACCTCCGGAAGGCTTGCCACGGGCAAGGCCGTGAAGCTCAGCGTGGATGCGTCCCGGCGCAAGAGCATCATGCGCCACCACAGCGCCACGCACCTGCTCCAGCGGGCCCTCCGGACGGTACTTGGCGAGCACGTGCACCAGGCCGGCTCCCTGGTGGACGAGAACCGGCTCAGGTTCGACTTCACCCACTTCGCTGCCGTGACCCCGGGGGAGCTGGACGCCATCGAAGCCATGGTGAACCAGTTCGTGCTGGAGGACCTGCCCATCACCAAGGAAACCCTTTCCCGGAACGAGGCCGCGGCACGGGGCGCCATGGCGCTCTTCACCGAGAAGTACGGGGAGGAGGTGCGGGTGGTGACCATGGGCGACGTGTCCGTGGAGCTCTGCGGCGGCACGCACTGCTCTTCCACGGGCCAGATCGGGCTGGTGAAGATCGTGTCCGAGACCAGCGTGTCCGCGGGCCTGCGGAGGATCGAGGCCGTGGCGGGGACCCGGTCCCTGGATCACCTCCGGTCGCTCGCCGCCCTGGTTTCCACCGCGGCCGACAGGCTCAAGTGCTCTCCGGCCGAGATCGGTGAGCGTGTGGCAGGGCTCCAGGCCAAGATCCGCGAACAGGAGAACACCATCAGGGACCTCACCGTCAGGATAGCCACCGGCGCCGGCGCCGCAGAGGACGAGCGCGAATACACGGCCGGGCCTTTCAAGGTGGTGATCAAGAAGGTGGAGAACGCCGATATCGCGCAGATGCGGGAGGTCGGCGACCGGCTGAAGGAGCGCATCAGGTCCGGCATCGTGTTCCTCTATGCGCCCATGGACGACAAGGCGACCTTCATGGCCATGGCCACCCCGGACGCCGCCAAGCAGCACGACGCGGGCAGGATCATGAAGAAGGCCATGGACGCGGCCGGAGGCCGGGGCGGCGGAAAGGCGCTCTTCGCCCAGGGCGGTACCGACAGCGGCGCCGTGGACAGGGTGCTGCAGATCTTCAGGGAGTCAACGGGGGTCGTGCAATGAGGGAGGCAACTGTCACCAGAAAGACCAGGGAGACCGAGATCACGGTGAGCGTCTGCCTCGACGGCGGCGATTTCAGCCTGAGCATCCCGTCCGGGTTTCTCACCCACATGCTCGATGCCTTTGCCAAGCATTCGGGCATCGGCCTGAGCGTGGACGCAAAGGGAGACGTGCACGTGGACCTGCACCACACCGTTGAGGACATCGGCATCGTGCTGGGCAAGGCCCTCAAGGGTGCCCTGGGTGAGAAACGGGGCATCACCCGGTACGGACAGGCCAAGGTCCCCATGGACGAGACGCTGGTGGAGGCGTGCATCGACATCTCGGGCAGGCCGTTCATGGTCGTCCACGGCGGGGATGTGTTCCACGGCATGGCCGGCGACCTTGACCTGGAACTGGTGCCAGAATTCTTCCGAGCCCTGGTCTTCAACGCGGGCATCACCTTGCATCTGACGGTGTGTGCCTCGGGCAACGGACACCACCTGGCCGAGGCCTGCTTCAAGGCCTTTGCCCGGGCGCTGAGGGAGGCACTGGCGGTCACGGGTACGGACATACCGTCCACCAAGGCACACCTATGAGGTTCTCCCCTTCCCGGGTGAAGACCTTTGACAGCCACAAGAGCCCCGGGCAACCGGTCTGGTTCGAGTGCAGGGGCCGGGGCCTCGAGATCGACGAGGTTCTGGAACACTGGAGCGAGGCGTACCGTGACCCGAGCTTTTTCCCGGACGAATACTACAAGGTGCGGGCCGAGGACACAAAGGTATACCTGCTGCGGTACTCGCACCTGTTCAAGAGCTGGTGGGTCATGGAATACGAGGTGCGGATCGCATGATCATCATCCCTGCCATCGATCTGCACAAGGGCCAGGTGGTCCGCCTGAGGAAGGGCAGGTTCGACGAGGTGACGGTGTACGGCACGGACCCCGCGGCGGTGGCCAGATCCTTCCAGGACGCGGGGGCGGAGCGCATCCACGTGGTGGACCTGGACGGGTCCGTGGAGGGCAGGGGCATGAACGTACAGGCCATCTCGTCCATCTGCGCAGAGGTGGGCGTGGAGGTGGAGCTGGGGGGCGGGATCCGCACCGTGCAGGCCGCGCGGGCCGCCTTCGACCTGGGTGTGACCTATGCCATCCTGGGCACGGTCACGGCCAGGGACCCGGCCACCACCGTTGCCATCCTGAAGCAGTTCCCGGGCAGGGTGGGAATCGGCATCGACGCCCTCGACGGCAGGGTGGCGGTGGGCGGGTGGAAGGAGCTCACCACCAGGACCGCATCCGAGCTGGCCAGGCAGTATGAGCCGTTTCATCCCGCGTTCATCGTCTATACCGACATCTCCCGGGACGGCATGCTCGCCGGGCCCAACATCGAGGCCACGGCAGCGCTTGCCCGGGAGGTGACGACCCCGGTGGTGGCCTCCGGAGGGGTGGGCGGCATGGAAGACATCCGCGCGCTCCTTGAGGCGGACGGCATCTTCGGGGCCATTGTGGGCAAGGCCGTCTACGAGGGCCGCGTGGATGTGGCCGAGGCTGTGCGGCTGAGCCGGCAAGCGGCCCGTCCGTGAGACTGAAGTGGCAGTGTGCGGCACTGCCCGTTGACTTGTACGCAGGGAGGACTCGCATGGACTGTATCTTCTGCAAGATCGTCAAGGGCGACATACCATCAACCAAGGTGTACGAGGACGAGCTCGTGTATGCCTTCAACGACATACAGCCTCTTGCCCCGGTGCACGTGATCGTGGTGCCCAAGAAGCACTGTGCAACGCTCAACGACCTGGACGACCGGGACACCTGGTTCTCCATGCTGAAGGCCGCACAACAGATCGCGAAACTCAAGGGCATCCACGAAAAGGGCTACCGCATCACGGTGAACTGCGGGCCCGACGGCACCCAGATCGTCATGCACCTGCACCTGCACGTGCTCGGAGGCAGGCTCCTGGAAAGCAAGATGGGCTGAATCCCCCTGGGGGAGGGTCAGTCCACGTGGACCACGAAGCCCGTCTGGTGCATGCCTTGGGGGTGCGTGGGCAGCCAGGGGAAGTGTGCGCTCTGGGAGAGCGGTTCGAGGATCCTGGCCGTGCGGGAGAGGTCCTTCGCGGCCAGGGCGATGGCCTTGAGCAGGTCGGTGCTGCCGAACTGGGCCGTGACGGGCGCCAGCGAGAACAGGACGCCCCCCGGCGAGACCCTTGCCATGGCGAGGTTCACCATCCGGCAGTGCTCCTCGAACTCGTTGCCGAAGGCGGGGGCGTCACAGAGCACCATGTCGTAGAGAGTCCTGTCGTCCGAGAGAAACCTCTGAGCCTCGTCCTTGACGTGCCTCCAGACAAAGGGTCTGATCCGGTGGAGCTCCATGTTCCGTTTGAGCAGCACCTGGGCCGGTGCGGATGAGTCCACGGACACCACGGATGCGGCGCCCCCGGCGAGCGCACTCACCGAGAACGACCCGGTGTACGAGAACAGGTCCAGGACCTGCTTGCCCTGGGCATGGGCCCTGATGCGCTGCCGGGTGAGGGAGTGCTCCAGGTAGAAGCCCGTGCGGTCGCCGGTGAGGACGTCCACGGCATACGCGAGTCCGTGCTCTTGCACCGTGGTCTCCCGTGACTCGAACTCGCCCCAGAGCGGTCCGCTGCAGGGCCTGAATCCCTCGTTGGAGCGAGTCCTGGTGTCGGAGCGCTCGAAGATGCAGCAGGCGGGGAATTCCGCGCGGAGCATATCCACCAGCTCCGCCTTGAAATCGTCCATGAACGGGGTGATGAGCTGCACCACCAGCACGTCGCTGTAGCGGTCCACCACCAGGCCGGGCAGCCTGTCGCCCTCGGCGTTGATGAGACGGTAGCAGGTAGTGTCCGGCGCGACGATGCTGCGCCGCAGCGCCGCGGCGCTCCTGATCCTGTCAAGGAAGAAGGCCCTGTCCACGGGTTCCTTGCCCAGTGTCAGCACGCGGACGGCCAGCTGGGAGATGGGGTTGTACATGCCCTGGCAGACGAACTGGCCCTTGGCATTGAGCACCCTGCAGAGCCGGTCCTTCTCGGGCTCTCCCTGGACGTTGTCCACCGCCCCCGAGTAGATCCAGGGGTGCCCCTGCAGGGCCGGCATCTCCTTCTTGGGCTTGAGACGCACGATCAGCATAGATCAGAGCCTTTAGCACAGTTTCCCGCGGTATGAAAGCAGGGAAAGGCGCCTGCCCCGCACGGGGATGCCGCTGCTCACCTAGGGCTTGTCGAGCCCTGCACGCTCCTCGATGAAGGTGCACAGGGAATCGATCTCGTCAAACAGGAAGTTCCTGATGCCTGCGGTCACAGGGGTATTGCTGATGAGGGCGATGTACTCACCAAAGGGTTGTCCCAGGCAGAGCGGGGAGGTGTAGAGCGTGTCGTTGAACACCTCGATCTTGGAGAAGGGGCCGCTCTTGAACCCTTCCACGAGGACGAGGTCAACCCCGGAGGCTGCGACAATGGCGAGGTAGTCGACGTCGGGCGGGGATTGCTCGTACATGAGCATGCCCTCCGGCGAGAAGAGGACGATCCTCCTTGCCCCGGCGTCTGCGAACCGGTGGGTATCCTTGCCCTGCCTGTCGCTGTAATGCATGTGCAGGCCGTGCTTCACCGCGGTGACGGTCCTGCCCCGGCGGGCGAGTTCAGCGATCACCCGTTCCATCACCGTGGTCTTGCCGCTGTTCGTCCCCTGGGCGACAAAGGAAACTATGTTCCGGTATGCATCATGCACAGGCTCTCTATAGTTCCCGGACTGCCGGGGAGTCAAGGACCACCAGTTTCAAGGGGACACTGAGGCGGGAGCGACCGTCCGGTCCTGAGAGACGAAGGGGTTTGCATGGAACATCTATATCCGCTACCATGCGGGACATGTTCGAGCAGGCCTACACGGCGGATATCCTGAAGTGGGTGGCCCTGGTGTTCCTGGCCGGGTTCATAGGCTTTTTCGGGAAATACCTGGGCAGGGTGGTGCTCTCCCTGTTCCAGAAAATGCCGAGGCAAGAACCGGACCGGTCACCGGGGGGCCCGGACGGCGGTCCCGCAGCACAGATACAGGCCCTCAGGGATGAGGAGAAGCTGCGCAAGAAGGCCAGCAAGAATGCGGTCAAGGAGAGGAAAAAGCTCGGGAAGTGATCCGGCGGGGCGAGGTCCCTGGCCGGCTCATGCCGGCTGGGCCGGCTGTTCCGAGACCACCGGGTGCCGGTGGGAGTAGCTCTGCTTGTCACAGATGATCTGCACGGCGCAGCGGTTCTGGGCATTGATGATGATGGGCCCGAGCAGGTTGATGGTCATGCGCCGGGGATCTGTCTTCGGGATGGTGACGATGCAGACCACTTCGAGATTTTCGGCCTGCAGGGCATCGAGCTCCTTCAGGACGTTCTCGTCCACGTCCACACGGTAGTCGGCCTTGACGAGCTGCGGATTCATGACCACGAAGGCCAGGTCTCCGTCCTCCACGCTCTGGAGCCAGAAGAACGGGGAGTTCTCGCTGTGGGGAAACAGGACATAGCGCTTGTTCTTGGCAAACCCCAGGATGCCCCTTGGGAAGGTGATGACCTTGTCCTCCTGCACGTCTATCTTTCCGAACCGGAGCGTCTGTATGTCCAAGCTATTCCCCCTAGATATAGTCTACCAGGCTCAAGCCCGTGATCATGGAGGCGCTCTTCAGGGCGGCCTCGTAAATGGTCTGCTGGTTCTGAAGCGAGGTGATGGCCTCTGCGTAGTCGAGGTCCTCAATGTTCGAGACCATTTCCGTCGTATCCACCCGGGAGGTCTCGAGGATGGACTTCGTGTTGTCGAGCTTGTTCGTTATGGCACCGACCTTCGCGAGGTTGTCCGAGAGGACCTTGCCGGCGTCCTCGATGGCACCCAGCTGGGCGCTTATCGCATCGGGGTCGTTGGCGCGGAGCGCCCGCTCGAGGCGCAGCAGGGACATGAACACATCGCCCTGCGGATTGGTGAACAGCTCGCTGCCCGGGATGTTGACCTGTGCGGTGGATTCCTTGCCGATCTGCATGGAGAATGTGGACTCGTTGCCCTGGTACACGGACGACCACTGCCCGTCGGTATACACGTAGGCGGTGTTCCGGTCGTTCACGATCACGGCCGAGCCGTTGGCCGGGGCGCCCTGGTCCACCCAGGTGGCGCTGAGAGCGTCGTACTGCCAGATGTGGTCGTCGTCCGTGTCGAGGTACCGGTCACCGTCGGCAGGCGCGGCAGGTGGTGCGCTCGCCATGGTGGCCACGTCCTCCTCCAGCTGCTCGACGTCCACCAGGAGGAAGGGCAGGTTCTGGGTCATGGTCCCGCCGAAGATATACTTGTTGCCATACTTGGCATTGGCCTGGGACAGGACCATGGACCGCAGCTCCTTGACCTCCTCGGCGGCACCCGAGCGGGTTTCCGCCGTGGACGTGGCGGATGCCTGCTGGACCGCGAGCTCGGAAGCCCGGGCCAGGATATTGTCCGTTTCCTGGAGGATGGAGTCCATCCGGTTAAGCCAGCCGTTGGCGTAATCGATGGATTTCTTGTACTGGGTGAAGGAATTCAGTTCGGTCCGGTAGATGAGCACGCTGGACATGCCGATGGGGTCTTCCGAGGGCGTGTCGATGCGCTTGCCGGACGAGATCTGGTTGTTGAGCCGGAACATCTTTTCCGTGTTCTGGCCCAGGTCCTTCACCAGCTGATAGTAGAGGAACCGGTTGCTTACCTTCATATGTCTTCCTTATCGGTCATTGTAGGGGCACTCTTTACAGTGAGCAAGGGGCCTGCCAGCTCCCTAACATTCAGGAATTCCTGGGGATCGGAAATACGGGGTGTGGAAAAGACTGCCTAGGGAGCGGTATTCTTTGCCGTGCCCTTTAAAAAACCCCCGCGCCCCGGCCCTGTTCCGGGGTCATGGCGCGGCTCAGCCCCGGCTGATATGCTGCTGGATGGAGCGGCACTCCCTGATGAGGGCGTCCTCGTCCACGGTGAGCGACCGGTAGTCCTTCACCACGACTTTCCCGTCGATGACCACGTCCTTCACGTTGCCACCCGTTGCGGCATAGATCACGTGGGACACGGGATTGTGCACCGGCACCATGTTGGGGGCCTTTCCGTCGAGCACGGTGATATCCGCGGGCCTGCCAGGCTCGAGCACACCGCCCGCGAACCCCAGGGCCCGTGCACCGTTGCGGGTGACCATAGCCAGGGCAGTGCACTCGTCGAGCACGGTCGGGTCCATGCAGGTGATCTTGTGGAGCTTGGCCACGGTGGAGATCTCGCTGATGATGTCGAGGTTGTTGTTGCTGGCGCACCCGTCCGTGCCCACGGATACGTTCACCCCGGCCTCGATCATCCGGGGTACGGGCGCGATGCCGCTGGCCAGCTTCATGTTGCTCTCCGCGTTGTGGGACACGGACACCTTCCTCTTCGCCAGCAGATCGATCTCAGCCTCGCTGAGAACCACACAGTGGGCGGCAAGGGTCCGTTCGCTCAGGCACCCGAGCGAGTCCAGGAGTTCTACCGGAGACATGGAGTGGTCCCGGCGGACCTGCTCCACCTCGGAGGCGGTCTCGCTGAGATGGATCTGGAAGGCCAGGTCGTATTCCTCGGCCAGGGCATAGGCGGCGCTCAGGATGGCTGGGGTGCAGGTGTAGGCCGCGTGGGGGAACACCGTGGGCCGGACGAGACGGTCGTCCTTCCACCGCTCGATGAAGGAGCGGTTGTGGTCGATGGTACGCTTCGGGTCCTTCAGCGACGGGGTGGGAAACTGGAGGATACCCTCGCCGATCCATGCCCGGATTCCCACCTCTTTCGCCGCCCTGCCCACCTCGTCCTCGTAGAAGTAGCCGTCGCAGAAGGCGGTGGTGCCGGAACGGGTCATCTCCCAGGCGGCGAGCAGCGATCCGACGTAGACGAAATCCCTGTTCACGTGCTTGGCCTCGGCGGGGAAGATGTAGTCCTGGAGCCAGGTCATGAGGGGGAGGTCGTCGGCCATTCCCCGGAACAGGGTCATGGGGGCGTGGGTGTGGGTGTTGATGAGCCCGGGCATGACGATGTCCTGCGGCCCGCCCAGCACCGAAGTGATGTCCGGCGGGAGATCCGCAGTGATGGCGGAGATGGTGGAATCCTCCACGATGACGTAGTGGTCCTTCAGGACACTCCTGGCATGGGTGATGACGTGGCCTCCCTGCACGGCGAATCTGCTCATGGACATCTCCTCTTCACATTTCCCTGACGCCCCGGCGGTACCGAAGGGCGCTGGCAAGGGTCACCTGGTCCATGTACTTGAGTTCCCCCCCCATGGGGACGCCCGAGGCGATCCTGCTCACCACGACGTTCAGCCCGGCGTCCTGAATCATCTTGGCGATGTAGTGGAAGGTCCCCTCGCCCTCCACGGAGGGATTGGTGGCCACGATCACCTCGCTCACCCCGGGCTGCCGGATCCTCTCCATGAGCTCAGCGAGACGGATGTCGTCGGGCCCGACGCCGCCCAGCGGCGATATGAGGCCGTGGAGGACATGGTAGAGCCCCCTGTACGCGTTGGCCGACTCAAGGGCCAGGACATCGCTGGGCTCCTCCACCACGCAGATCTGGCTCCTGTCCCGGTAGGGGTTGCTGCACACCGCGCACCGGACACGGTCCGTGAGGTTATAGCACACCGGGCAAAGCCTGATCTGCTCGCGCACCGTCTTCAGGACCGCCGAGAGCTCTTCGGGCAGGTTTCCCTTGTCCGCCAGGATGAAGAGCGCGAGCCTCGTGGCGGTCTTCTCCCCGATGCCGGGGAGCCGCTTGAGCGCGTCGATGAGGTCCCGCAGGGGCTTGGGATAAGGGTCCATGTCAGGGGAGCTGGAAGGGAAGCGGGATGCCGCCGGTAAGCTGTTTCATCTCTTCGGCCGCCAGTTCCCGGGACCGGCGCATGCCCTGGTTCACCGCGGTGAGGATGAGGTCCTGGAGCATGGGGATGTCCCGGGGGTCCACGCACAGCGGGTCCAGGGTTATGGATACGAGTTCCTGCACACCGTTCACCGTGACAGTGACCATGCCGCCGCCGGTGTCCGCGCTCACGGTCTGGCGCCTGAGGCGCTCCTGGAGTTCCTTGATGCGTCCCTGCAGGTGCTGGGCCTGCTTGAGCAGTTCCTTGAAGTCCATTTCCATGGCCGGTACGTTACCCAGGAAGTGCGGGGCGTGTCAAGGCGGCCCTGGTGGTGGGCGGGAAACCCCCGGAGAATTAGATGAATGAATATCGGGGTACGTTGACATCCAGGTTCTGTCCTGCGCAGTGCTGAGGTACGAACCGAGGCGGTTCGTACCTCAGCACTGCGCAGGCTGGAGAAAGAGATGAGTTTTGGATGCGTACCTTGACAGGCCGCAGGTGCTGCACGTATCGTTTTTTCAACCATTGCCTGTGGGAGGAAGTTGTATGAAACGGACCTTCATCGACCTGTCCATCGCCATCGAGGCGGGCCTGCCCAGCGACCCGCCCCTGATGATCCCCAAGATCACCTACCTCGACCACAAGCTCGGCGCCGAGACCATGAAGCTCTTCTACCCCGGGCTGACCGAGAGCGACCTGCCCGACGGCCTCGGGTGGGCCCTGGAGATCCTGGAGCTCTCCACCCATGCGGGGACCCACATGGACGCGCCCTGGCACTACCATCCCCTGCAGGATCACGGCAGGCCTGCCCTCACCATCGACCAGTTCCCCCTCGAATGGGCCGTGGGCCCGGGGGTGAAGGTGGACTTCTCCAGGATGCCCGACGGGTACAACATCACGCCGGACGACCTGAAGAGAGAACTCGATGCCGTCGGCCACACCCTCTGTGAGGGGGACGTCTTTCTGGCCCAGACCGGGGCGGCCCCCTTCTGGGGGAGCAGCGAGTACCTCGTGAAGGGGTGCGGGTTCGGCAGGGAAGCCACCTGGTGGCTCGTGGACCAGGGGGTCCACGTGGTGGGCACGGATGCGTGGAGCTGGGACAGGCCGCTGCCCTTCCAAGCCGCAGACTTCACGCGGACCGGCGACGCGTCGGTGATCTGGGAGGGCCACTTCGCAGGCATCGAGAAGGGGTATTTCCAGATCGAGAAGCTCACCAACCTGGACAGGCTCCCTGCCACCGGCTTCACCTTCTACTGCTTCCCGGTGAAGATCAAGGGAGCCAGCGCAGGGTGGATCAGGGCCGTGGCTGAGCTTGCGGTCTGATGCGGCGATGCTTCCGGAGGCCCGGAAAGAGGGGATCCGCAGAGGGTGTTTTCTCCAGACACCATGCCGTGAGCCAGAATATCCTTGATCACCCTTCTGATCCGCGTTAGACAGAGGCCATGCTTGCCATCGATGTGGGGAACACGCACATAACCACGGGCATCTTCGAGGGCGGCGTCCTGAAAGAGGTCCTGCGCATATCCACGCTCGACTGCCTCAGGGACGGGGCCTTTCTCGTGCACGCCCCCGCGGTGAAGGCCAAGCTCCCCCACGACACGATCATGGTGAGCGTGCGGGCGCAGGCGACCCGGATCATTGTCCGGGAGTGGGAGCGCTTCGGCGGGTTCTACCCGGTGATCGTGGACGCGAATACGCCCATGGGGATCGAGGTGAGGTACTCCACCAGGGATACCCTCGGCGTGGACCGGCTCGTGTGCGCGGCGGCGGCCCACCGCCTGTACGGGAAACAGGGCAGGCCGGTCATCGTCGTGGACATGGGCACCGCCACTACCATCGATTATGTGTCTGAGCACGGTGTCTTCGAGGGGGGCATGATCGCGCCGGGCCTCCGGAGCGCCTACGAGGGCCTGCTCACCGCGGCCCCCCAGCTTCCGAGGCTCGACGACCTCGGGGGAGGGAGCATCATCGGCGCGTCCACGGACGAGTGCGTCCGCTCGGGAGTCCTCAAGGGGCATGCGGCAATGATCAGGAAGGCATCTGAGATCATGGCGCGAACGAGGAGGAGACGGCCGGTGGTCGTCGTGACCGGCGGACTGTCCGCCATGGTCAGGGACGATCTGCCCCGATCGTACCGGATGGATGGTGACCTTGTCCTCAAGGGGCTTTCCATCATCGGATCACTGCAACGGGAAGAAAGGGTTAAGATTTCAGGATCGTCTGGCCGATAGGTGCCTGTACGTGGTGCTGTGAAGAGTAACAATACTATAAAGTAATGGATTACTTGCTCAGGGACGTAATGGATTACATCATACGAAAACGAGGGTCAGCCCTGTGCGCCCTGCTGCTCCTGGTCTTTGTCTTCGCGCTTGCAGATGAGCTCCATGCGGCGACCTCCGCCGCAGCGGCATACCAGAGCGCGAATGCGGCCTATGTGGACCTGACGCGGGACAAGGACAAGGCCAGGGACCGGGTGAGCTGGATGGCCGTCATCCACAAGTACCAGTCCGTGGCCAAGAAGCACCCCAAGTCCCGGTTCGCACCCACAGCCCGGTACAAGGCAGCCAAGTGCTACGAGGAGCTCCACGGCGTATCCTCCAACCCGAAAGACCTGGACAGGGCGGTGGATGCCTTCCTGGATGTGGCAGAGAACCATCCGGGCAGCACCCTTGCCGACGACGCCGTATACCATGCCGCCCGGATCTGCCAGGACAAGCTGAGTTCCCAGCAGCGGGCGTACACCCTGTACCAGCGGGTCATCAGCCAGTTCCCGGAAGGAGACATGGTGCAGCTCGCCCGGGAGCAGCTCAACTCGCTCAATATCGAGAAGAATACCGCCACGGGCGTGTCCCGCCAGGGCCTCGGGCACGTAAAGACGCTGCGCCAGTGGTCGGACAAAGACTACACCCGGGTGGTGGTCAACCTCGACGAGAACGTATCCTTCAAGACCTTCACGCTGCCCGCCGACCCCAAGGCGGACAGGCCTCACCGGGTGGTGATCGAGCTGGAGAACGCCAGGGTGTCGCCGAGCCTTCCCGCGAGAACCAAGGTGAACGACGGCATCCTGACGGACATCAGGGTTTCGCAGTACCAGAGCACCTCGGTGAGGGTCGTGCTTGACCTCGCCCAGAAGTTCTCATACCGGGCCTTCCCCTTGGCGGATCCCGCCCGGCTGGTGGTGGACATCAGCAAGGACGGCTCGTCACCGAAGTCGGTCATGCGTGAGCCCGCAAGGACGCTGGGCGAGGATGACCAGAAGGCCGCGGCGGCAAGGCCCGAGAGTGCCAGCGGATTCAAGAAGGTGCCCAAGTATTCCAAGTCCCAGATGGCCGAAGAGGTCCCGTCCATTGCTGCACAGCTCTCGCTCAAGGTGTCGAAGATCGTCATCGACCCCGGACACGGCGGCAAGGACCCAGGCGCCATCGGACCCGAGGGCGTCCTGGAGAAGGACCTGACGCTGGCCATCAGCAAGGCACTGGCAAGGCGTCTCCGGCTCGAGGGATTCGAGGTCTACCTGACCCGCGACAGCGACGTGTTCCTCGAGCTGGAGGAGCGCACCGCGTTCGCCAACAAGAAGCGGGCAGACCTGTTCGTGTCCATCCACATCAACTCCCACAACAACAAATCCGTGCAGGGGATCGAGACCTACTTCCTCAACCTCACCACGGATGCATCCGCCATCGAGGTGGCTGCCCGTGAAAACGCCACCACGTCCAGGTCCATCAGCGACCTCCAGCTCATCATAAACGACCTCATGCTCAACTCAAAGATCAACGAGTCATCCCGGTTCGCCAGTTCCGTGCACAAGTGCGTCATGTCCTCGGTGCTCAACACCGGGTACCATGGCAGGGATCTCGGCGTGAAGCAGGCCCCCTTCTACGTCCTGCTCGGCGCCCACATGCCTTCCATCCTGTGCGAACTCGGGTTCATATCCAACGGCTCCGACCTGAGCCTGCTCCAGTGCGATTCCCACCAGGCCACCCTTATCGACGGTATTGCAAAGGGGATCAACAAGTATATAATGAACACCACCTATGCATTCATGAGGAGGGCGAAGTGAAACACCTCATCCTGGTGGTGTTGTTCTGTCTGGCCGCGCACCCCCTGTGGGCCGATTACGGGCTCAGCAACGTGGTGACCAGGCAGATAGACCGCGGCCAGCAGCCTGCCCGGATGCCCATGCCCGTCTCCGGCGACATGGTAGTCACCCCGCCTGCGGCCCCGGCACAGACGCCCGCGCAGGAACCGGTGCAGAAGGCGCCGGAAGCCGCTCCTGTCAAGTTCAAGAAGACCGTGTTCTACCCCTACACCGTCCATATCTCCTCGTGGCAGAACAAGAAGGACGCCCTGAACTACTACCGGAACAAGATCCAGGTCATGGACCAGGTGTTCATCACCAAGATCGACCTTGGCGCCACCGGGATCTGGTACCGGGTGGACCACGGGTTGTTCATGAGCCAGAAGGACGCCTCTGCCCGCTTGAGCGATCTGCAGGCCAGGGGGCTCGTCGACGCGGAGACCTTCATCGGCTCCGCGGTCCCCTATGCCATCGAGATCGGCATCTTCGGCGACAGGGCCTCTGCCGCGGAAGAGGCGGCCAGGCTGAACAAGAACGGGATCATCCCCTACATCGTGAAGGAATCAGATACGGTCTACCGCCTGCTGAATGGAGCATATCCCGGGGAGAAGAGCGCAGGGCCTGCCCTCGAGGATCTCGTGGCCATGGGCCTGAAGCCCAGGGTCACCAAGAGATGAGCCATGCGCTGATCGACTCCTTCCTGGAGTACCTCGTGGCCGAGCGGTCCTCGCCCGAGAACACGCTGGAGGCCTACGCCACCGACCTGAACGATTTTTCGGCCTTTCTCGAGGGCCTTGGAGTGTCCTTCACGGAGGCAACGGAGGCCACCCTCGAAGGGTACACCTCCTACTGCCGGGGGCGCGGCCTGAAGGCGACGAGCGTCAGCCGCAGGCTCAGCGCGGTCAGGCAGTTCTTCCGGTTCCTCATCGAGGAAGAGCTCATCACTGCAGACCCCACCCGGCACCTGGCATCGCCGAAGCGGGGGGCCTACCTCCCCGAGGTCCTGAGCAGGGAGGAGGTGGAGCGGCTCATCGCGAGCCCCGACATTGCCACGCCCCTGGGCATCAGGGACCGCGCCATGCTGGAGGTCCTCTATGCCACGGGCCTGCGGGTGAGCGAGCTTGTCGGCCTGCGGCTCCACCAGGTGAATCTCCACGTGGGGTACCTGGTCTGCAGGGGCAAGGGGGACAAGGAGCGGGTGGTTCCCATGGGCGAGAGCGCCAGGCGGTGGACAACCGAATACCTTGAAAATGCGAGGCCCTACCTGGCTGTGCCGACCACGGACACCCTGTTCTGCTCGCGGCGCGGCGCCGCCATGACCAGGCAGAACTTCTGGCATGCTCTCAGGAGGTACGCCGCCGCTGCCGGCATCCTCAAACGGATCTCTCCCCACATGCTCAGGCACTCCTTCGCCACGCACCTCCTGGCCGGAGGGGCCGACCTGAGATCGGTGCAGATGATGCTCGGCCACGCCGACATCTCCACCACACAGATCTACACGCACCTGTCCTCGGTCAGGCTCAAAGAGGTCCACGACCGGTATCACCCGAGGGGGTAGGCTATGGAGGTCATCACCTCCCACATCCAGGCGGATTTCGACGCGTTCGCGTCCATGCTCGCCGCCTTGAGGCTGCACCCAGAGGCCCTGCTGGTCTTTCCCGGCGCCCAGGAGAAGAACCTGCGGGAATACCTCGCCCAGGCGCCCCCGGAGATCGCCTCGCGCGTGCACCGGCTCAAGGCGGTGAGGATGGACACGGTGAGGCGCCTGGTCATCGTGGACACGAGGCAGATCTCCCGCATCGGCGACTTTGCGGCACTGGTGGGCAGGGACGGCGTGGAGGTGATCGTCTACGACCACCACCCCGCCTCCGCCGACGACATCACCCAGGGCACGGCATACTGCCGGGAGTACGGTTCCAACAGCACGCTCATGGTGGAGGTCCTCAAGGAACGGGGCATCACCCCCACGCCCGAGGAGGCCACCATCCTGGCCATGGGCATCTTCGAGGACACGGGGTCGCTCCTGTTCCCCTCCACCCGGCCCGAGGACTGCACGGCCCTGGCCGACCTGATCCGGTGGGGGGCAGACCTGCGGGCCGTCTCCTTCGCCCTGGCCCGCGAGCTGAGCCCGGACCAGGTGGACGTCCTGGACCAGCTCATCAAGAACGCTTACATCCTCCACGTCGGCGGCATCGACGTGCTCTTCACCCGTTCCGAGTCCACGGGCTATGTGGAGGACTTCGCCATGCTCGTGCACAAGCTCAGGGGCATGTTCGAGGTGGACGCCATGTTCGCCCTCGGCCTCATGGCGGAGCGCACCTACCTGGTGGCCCGGAGCACCGTGCCCCAGATCAACGCCGCGGAGGTGGCGGCACGGTTCGGCGGCGGGGGCCACCCCACCGCCGCGGCCGCGTCCATCAAGGACCGTTCCCTGGACAGCATCGAGGGCATGCTGGTCACCATCATCAAGAAGGAGACCAAGCCCAGGATCACGGCCCGCGACATCATGACCTTCCCGGTCATCACCCTGAAGATGGACGCCACCATCGATGAGGCCGCCGAGACCCTGAACCGCTACAACATCAACGCGGCCATCGTCCAGTCGAAGGACGCGAAGGTGGTGGGCACGGTGACGAGGCAGGTGGTGAGCCGGGCCCAGGGCCACAACCTGGGGCAGGCCCGCGTCAAGGACTACATGATCCGCGACCTCACCTTCGTCGGGCCCGACGCACCGGTGGGCGAGATCCGGACCCTCATCATCGACGGCAACCAGCGCCTGCTTCCCGTGGTGGAGGACCGGAAGGCCATCGGCGTCATCACCCGGACCGACCTCATGCGGGTCATGCACGAGAAGATGGCCAGGGCAGAGGGGGTGGATCACCGCTCGGTGCAGAAGAAGAACATTCAGACGCTGATGGACGAGCGGCTCCCCCGGGCCATGGTCATGATGCTCCGCCAGGCTGGTGAACTTGCCGCCTCCCTGGGCTACAACATCTACCTGGTGGGCGGCATCGTCCGGGACATGATCATGCGCATCGACAACCTGGACGTGGACCTTGTGGTGGAGGGCGACGGCATCGCGTTCGCCCGGGCCTTCGTGCCGTCCGTGGGAGGCCGGTGCGCCGTGCACGAGAAGTACAAGACCGCGGTCATCACCCTGCCCGACGGCACCCACATCGACGTGGCCACGGCCCGGATGGAGTACTACAAGCACCCGGGCGGCTACCCCGTCGTGGAGCAGTCCACGCTCAAGCTCGACCTCTACCGTCGCGACTTCACCATCAACACCATGGCCGTGTGCCTGTTGCCCCAGCGCTTCGGCGAGCTCATCGACTTCTTCGGAGCCCAGCGCGACATCAAGGAGAAACGCATCCGGGTGCTCCACGCGCTGAGCTTCGTGGAGGACCCGTCGCGGATCCTGCGGGCCGTGCGGTTCGAGAAGCGCTACGGCTTTACGCTCGGCAAGCAGACCATCTCGCTGGTGCATGCCGCGGTGAAGTCTGGCCTTTTGAGCAGCATCCCGGGCAGGCGCATTTCCCACGAGATCCGCCAGATCCTCTCCGAGGAAGACCCCCTGCCGGGACTGGAGCGGCTCCAGGAGCTGGACGTGCTCGGGGCGATCCATCCCGATCTCGTGTTCAATACCGCACTCAGGGAGGACTTCGGCCGGGTGAAGCAGACCGTCTCGTGGTTCGATCTCCTCTACACCCACGAGCAGTACCGGGCGTGGTTCATCTACCTGCTGGCCCTGGTGGAGCCCATGAAGCCGAAGAAGATCATCGCGGTGTGCCAGCGCCTCGGGCTCATCGACGAGAACATCCGGGGCATCCTCGCGGCCAGGTCCAGGGTGAACGCGATGCTCCGCGACCTGGCCACCGCGGAGCGCAAGACGCCCGCCGTCGTGGTCAGTGCCCTGGAGAAGTCCGGGCTCGAGGAGGTGCTCTATGCCATGTCCAAAACCAGGAGCCAGGACATGAAGGAGGCGATCTCATCCTACATCACCACCTGGCGCTTCTACAAGCCGCCGGTCACCGGCAAGGACCTCATCGCCTTCGGCTTCAAAAAGGGCAGGAGGCTGGGAGAGGCGCTGCGGCTCATCCGGGACAAGGGACTCAACGGCGAGATAAGGGACTTCAAGGATGCCATGAAGCTCGCCCGCAGGCTCTTCGAGGAGCAGGAGAAGGCGGTGGAATCAGAGTCTTGACGAAGGGCCGGCCATAGAGTACACAGAGGAGACTTTGTGGGGGTGTAGCTCAGTGGGAGAGCATCGCGTTCGCAATGCGAGGGTCGAGGGTTCAAATCCCTCCACCTCCACCAATAAAATCATATAGTTAGGCCTCAAACCCCCCGTTTTCCAGGGCAGTAGATGGGCAGTAAAATTTTGATGCCTGTCATAAAAACCCAGGACTTTTGATAGAAGATAGCTGATACTCATTCAGGTTCATCGATCACCCCTCTGACATGTCTTTATTGCCATCATTGCGACCTTCCTTCTTACTCATGGCATTGAGAACTTCTGGGGTATAGCCAAGATGAGGCGATCCAAGTTTCGAGGCATGAGTAAGAGCACTTTCTCCCTTCATCTTAAAGAGACCGAGTTCAGGTTCAACCACCGGAACGAAGATGTATACGAACTGCTCCTCCAAGTACTAAGATCTAACCGGCTAAAGTTGTCATGAACCTTCTCTAAAGACATGAATGAAAGAACCCCAGAGATCCTCACGAGAAAAAGCTCGGATAAAGTCTGGCTCCAGTGTCCTGTCTGCCGCAATGATTTTCAGGCAGTTGTGTGTAACTGCACCAGGAACGGCACATGGTGCTGCAGCACCTGCCAAGCGCTCATACGGAATGTCATGAACGACAGAGGATCTTCTACAGAAAAATCCAACGTACTGGAAGCAGTGAAGATCGGCGTGGAGCTCGGATTTGCAAACCCACATTATCTCCTCGGAAAGATGCTGTTGAGAGGCTTGTGCGTGGAGAAGGATATCATCGAAGGGGTCAGGCATCTTGAGGCAGCCGTGAAAATGGGACACGCTAAGGCTCAGGAGATCAAAGAGTTTCTCGAGACTTTCCGTAGGTGAGCGGCAGAACATCTCCATGACGATCTCAAGGGGGGGATCAGGTCGGGCCTGCCGGCACGGTCAGTCAAGGATCTGGAGAAGAAGACTCGCTCCTTCATGAGGACCTTGGTGAAGAGGCCACATCATGTACGGAATTATTTCAGGCATCCATCAGTTGCTTATGCGGCATGAAAGGTTCGCATGTTTAGTTGCCGGAGCAATACCATATTTCTGGAGGGAGCTAATCTTACATAACGTTGCGAGATATCATTCAACTACCTGCGTTATGTAACATTGCCGACTCGTCACTATACCTGGATAGGGACTTCATGATCGTATTACTTGATCTCTTCACCAGATCATTGCTGTTGCTCTTGAAGGGCAGTCCAGCTTCAATGAGAGGATTGACAGGCGCACTGATCGTTCTGAGTGAGCATTTTTTCTCATTGGCTGAGTAATTTGCCTTGTTTCAATAAATACAATGTGCTATGGATAATACATGCCATACGAACGCCCCCTGAAATCCACCCTTCTTGCCGAGCTCTCCAGACCCGCGCCGGTCATTCATGTCATCACCGGCCCCAGGCAGGTGGGGAAGACCACTATTGCCCGACAGATTCAGGACTCCATCGGCATGCCATCCATTTATGCCACGGCCGACAGCCCGATCCCCCTGGATGCAGCCTGGGTGGAGACATCCTGGCGGAGGGCCATCGCAGAGGGGGCGGCGCAGGGTTTCCCGGTTCTCCTGGTCCTCGATGAGCTGCAGAAGGTGAAAGGCTGGAGCGAAAGCCTGAAGCTGCTCTGGGACAACCGGCCTTCAGGTCAGGACATCCGCGTCCTCATACTCGGGTCATCCGCCCTCCTGATGCAGGAAGGGCTGACGGAGAGCCTTGCCGGCAGGTTCTTTCTGCATCGCTGCACACACTGGGGGTATCCGGAGTGCCGTGACGCGTTCGGCTGGACCCTGGAGCAGTGGATCTACTTCGGAGGATACCCAGGCGCCTCGGTGTTCATGGAAAACGAGGCAACCTGGAAGAGCTACATCAACGATTCCCTCATTGAGACGGTACTGGCCCGCGATGTGCTCCAGATGAGGAGGATAACCAAGCCGGCGCTGCTGCGCCACCTGTTTGCCCTCGCAGCCACCCTGCCGGCCCACGTGATCTCGTACAACAAGATGCTCGGTCGGCTCCAGGACGCCGGCAACACCACCACGCTCGCGCACTATCTGAAAATGCTCGAACATGCCTTCCTGGTCAGCGGCCTGGAGCTCTTTTCAAAGGGGCGATTACGGAAGAGGGGCAGCAGCCCCAAAGTGGTCCTATGGAACAACGCCCTGGTGAACTCTCTGTCAACCAGGAGTTTCACCGAGTCGCTCAGCGACACGTCATGGTGGGGAAGGCTGGTCGAAAATGCAGTGGGAGCCTGTCTGTGCAATTCCCTTCTGTCCGTGGAATACACCATCTCGTACTGGCGTGATGGTGATAATGAGGTGGACTATGTGGTCTCCAGGGGTCAGGATGTCTGGGCCATCGAGGTGAAGAGCGGCAGGGGCGGCAAGGCATCGGGACTGTCACTCTTCCGGGTGCGATACCCCGATGCGAAGGTGCTGCTCGTGGGGGGGCAGGGTATTCCACTTGCAGATTTTTTCAGCAGGGACCCTGCGGCATGGCTGATTTAACATAGAAATACACTGCTGTCCAAAATAACTCTGAAACCTAAACTGGGACAAGATAAATCAACACGTTAGGGATGCCCAAGTCGATATGTCATGACCCGGTTGTTGTATTGCCGATCTTGCACGCCTGCTGTCCAATGACCCGTATGACCAATAACGCCATCTCCAGCCTTTCCCGCAAGGAATGTGTTGTCATTCTCCGGGCAATCGGCTATGAATCATCTCCTCAGTCATGAAAGAGAGGCTTCCATGATCGCATTGAGATCCTCGACGAGCGACGGCTCCTCGTTCCGGGTCTACGACGGTGACACGCTTCTGGGGCACATCAGAAGGCGCAGGGGTACAAGCGGCGACACGTACATCGCGGTCATCGACAGGAACGGCCAGGAGGAGACCAACGGCAAGGGCTTCGACAGCCCGGACGACGCCCTTGCCTGGATCAAGAAGAATATCCAGAGCGCGCAGCCAGTCTGAGCGCGATTCCCCGATGTGCACGGAAGGTCTGACCCTGTCGGCGCACTGGAATGCCCGGGCGCACGAAAAAACCGGGTGCGCCCCTTGCAGAGCGCACCCTTTCTGGAGACATAGAGGCAAGCAGTCTAGATCCTGGTGAGAGTCCCCGGCTTCAGCTCCTCCACCCCTGCGATGTAGTTCACGAGGTTTTCCCGCAGCCTGATGTCGTACTGCGACGTGATGGCGATCTGCTCCATGATGGGCGATCCGCCGCCGTGGTAGTTGCCGTAGTTCATGGGCCCGGTGAAACCCGAGCACGAGTAGTCGATGTAGAGCATCCAGAACTTGATCTGGTCCTCCACCGAGGCGCCGGGGTTGCGGTTGAGGTACTTCTCGAGGAGCGGTTTCAGCTCCGGGTTCATGATGTCGGCCTCGTTGGGGAAGGTGGCCGGCAGGCCGCCCGCGATGCTGCAGAGCATCTCCTGCTCCTCGAACACCGCCTCGCCGGTGAGGCAGCGTCCCACGTTGGCGTAGATGGAGTTGGGGATGCAGCTGCCCGGGCCGTAGGGGACCGAGCCCAGGCCCGGCACGTAGACCTCGGGCTTGCCGAGGGCCGACGCCGTGTAGCCAGCGGCGTAGCCGAGCTCGGTGATCTTGATGAACTCGGCGAGCATCTCTCGGATGTGGCCGGTCTTGCGGATGCCGTTGTGCCTTGCCGCCAGGGACGCCAGGCCGGTCATGACGTCGCCGATGGCGGGCTTGCAGCCCGAGTAGCTGTGGCGGTGGAACAGGGCGAAGAGCAGGGCGCACATGCCGCCGTGGTCGTTCTCGCCGCAGAGGAAAACCCGGTCCCAGGGCACGAACACGTCGTCGAAGATGAGGTACGAGTCGGTGTACCCGCCGCTGAAGCCCTTCTTGAAGTGCTCGCGCGGCTTGAAGTTGTGGATGGACAGCACCTGCTTGACGCCCTCGTGGTCAGCCGGCACGGCAAAGGCCACCGCGTAGTCCTTCTCGTCCGGGCCCAGGGCCCGTGTGGGCACCACCAGGATCTCGTCCGCGATGGAGGCCTCAGAGATGTGGAGCTTGCAGCCCCTTACCACGATGCCGTCCTTCTTCTTCTCCACCACGTGGAGGTACATGTCAGGGTCGGTCTGCTCGATGGGCCTCTTCAGCCGCTCGCCCTTGATGTCGGTCTGGGCGCAGCACCCCACCAGGTCGTTGTTCTGGAAGTTCGTGAGCCACTTCAGGAAGTTCTTGTGGTACTCGGTGTTGCCGCCGTTCAGCTTGTCCGCTTCATAGGACGCCGCGTTCACGGCATTGGTGGCGTCGATGCCCATGCAGCGCTGGATGCAGAACCCCACCTTGCGGCACAGGGCCCGGGTCATGTCCTGCTTCCTGTGCAGGTCGTCCGTGTTCTGGTGGATGTGGCAGAACCGGTTGATGGTGTTGCCCGTGAGGTGGGAGGTCGCGGTGCAGAGGTCCTTGAGCTCCGGGTCGAAGGCCGCGTCGAAGGTCGTGCCCATGACGTTGAGCGTGGGCATCTGGAGCTCGTCGTCCCGGTCGATGAGCCTGCCCCGGTAGTAGAGGTTCCTGCGCATCCTGCGCAGCCCCTCGATGTACTGCTCCCTGGTCCTCATGCACTCCTTGGGCTTGGTTTTGCTCTTTGCAGCGTTCGTCTTCATGGTTTTCGTTCCTCCGGGACGATGGTGATGGTTTCCGGCGCCTTCGCAGTGCCGGTCATATGCAGGTGGATGGAGATGTTCTGCTGTTCCTGGGGGGCCCTGATGCCGCTCAGGATCAGGTCCACCATGGGATCCACCAGGGAGAGCATGTTCTCGGGCTGGCCCTGCAGGTGCTTGCGGGTGCAGAGGTGCTCGATGGTGCCCAGGATGATGGAGCGTACCAGGTAGGGATCGGTGTCCCTGCGGAAGGTTCCGCTGTCTATGCCTTCCTTGATGCACGCAAGGAGCATGCGGGCCGCGTCGCGCACCACCTCGAAGGCCCTGGTCTTCAGGAAGTTCCGGTTGGTCTTCAGGTGGAGCATGATGAGGTTCGCATACTCGGGGTTGTTCTCGTAGGTGGTGACGTAGCTCTGGACAATGGCCCTGAGCTTCGACTCCGCGCCCCTGAGGTAGGGAAGCACCTTTTCGGTCTCCCTGATGGAGATTTCGGTGATCTCCTCGGGGATGGCGAAGAGCAGCTCCTCCTTGCTCTTGAAGTACTCGTACACCGTGGCGTCCGAGACGCCGGCGGCCCTGCTGATCTCAGAGATGGTGGCCTCCTGGAATCCCTTTTCCGCAAAGATTGCCAGCGCGGACTCGATGATGCGCTCCCTGCGGAGCGCCTTGGGGCTTGGCTTTGTCATGGGAGCCTCCTCGCGGGTTGGCTTCGGAGATGGGTCATGCATGGGTATCGCAGAGAAACTCTGCTCAGAGCCATATATATATCAGCTAAACTCTTGATCATGCCCATATTATAAACTCATACTATTATTAAGTCAAGAATTAATTGACATCAACTCTAATTTTATGTACTATAACCATAGCTCGACTCTATTTAATCGCCTTGTTACTGAAACAGAAAGGTGATTTCAGGCAGGGGCGAAGCGACAGGGGGCTGTCAAGGCCCTCAACACATGACAAGGAGCTGATCATGGACAAGGTGAGTTTCTCTCTGGAGAACAAGGTAGCGTTGATCACGGGAGCGAGCCGAGGGATCGGGGAGGCGATAGCGATCACGCTTTCGGACTACGGTGCGCAGAGCATCCTGGTGAGCCGGAAGGCGGATGGGCTGAAGGGAGTGGCGGAGAAGATAGCGGGCCGT
>JAKPQL010000044.1 GCA_029547045.1 Deltaproteobacteria bacterium
GATCCTGATCCGCAGCGCCCGGCGGGTCACGAAGAAGCGGTTCTCAGCGGGGTACGGGGACCTTGCCCTGGATAGCCAGGAGGCGATGTACGAGCTCCTGCGGCTCGATGCGGTGGGTATAACCCTGACGCCTTCGCGGATCATGGTGCCGGAGAAGAGCGTCACCGCCATTGCCGGTGTGTTGGGCATGGTGTAGGATTCCCGGCAGGAAGAGAGGTTTTCGTGAACAGGAGGCAGAAGATCCTTCAGAGGATACGGCGAGGCGTGCTTGTCCTGGACGGGGCGACCGGCACGGAGCTGCAGGCCAGGGGCATGCCCCAGGGGGTATCGCCCGAGGTGTACGCGCTGAACAACCCCGGGACCATCCGGGATGTGCACAGGAGCTACCTGGATGCAGGAGCGGATGTCATATACTCCTGCACCTTCGGGGCGAATCGGTTCAAGCTCGCCCAGTACGGTGTCTTTGATGCGTACGACATGAACCTCAGGCTCGCCGCCCTGGCCAGAAAGACATGCGGCGCCATGGGCCTCGTGGCCGGGGATATCGGGCCCACCGGCCGTTTCGTGGAGCCGTTCGGCGACCTTGGGTTCGAGGATGCGGTGGCGTGCTACAGGGAGCAGGTGCAGGGGCTCCTGGCGGGCGGCGTGGACCTCATCGTCATCGAGACCATGATCGACATCCAGGAGACCAGGGCAGCCCTGTTGGCGGTGAAGGAGTGCGCGGACATCTTCACCATGGTCACCATGACCTACGACTCAGCGGGCAGGACCCTGGGTGGGACGGACCCGATCTCGGCGCTCATCACCCTGCAGTCACTGGGTGCTGACGCGGTGGGCTGCAACTGCTCAGCAGGACCGAAGGAGATGATCCCTCTCATCGAGCAGATGAAGCCCTACGCCCGGGTCCCGCTGGTGGCAAAGCCCAATGCCGGACTACCCAGGCTGAAGGAGGGGAAGACCTTTTTCGACATGGGGTCACAGGAGTTCGCTGGCTTTGCCCGCGGCTTTGTGGAGGCGGGCGCCAACCTGCTGGGTGGCTGCTGCGGGACCACGCCGGAGCACATCCGGGCCCTCAGGCGGGAATGCTCATCCCTGAAGCCCGAGCCCCCTCGGGTGAAGTCCATCAGCGCCCTGAGCTCCCACGGCAGGACCGTGCTCCTGGTGCGGGGCGCACCCCTGACCGTCATCGGCGAGCGGATCAACCCCACCGGGAAGAAGGCCCTCCAGGAGGAACTCAGGCAGGGGGCCTTCTCCCTGGTGGGCTCCTTTGCCCGGGAGCAGGTGGCCAGGGGTGCGTCGATCCTGGATGTCAACGTGGGCATGCCTGGCATCGACGAGAAGGATGTCCTCCCCCGGGCCGTCCGACAGCTTTCGCTGAGCACGGATGCACCCCTGTGCATCGACACCTCGCGGCTTGACGCCCTGGAGGCAGCCCTGCGGATATACCCGGGCAGGGCGCTCATCAATTCCATCTCCGGGGAGGGGCATGTCCTGGAGGACCGCCTGAGGATGGCCGCCAGGTACGGGGCCATGTTCATCCTCCTGCCCATTGCGGGAGGCTCCCTGCCCAGGAGGTCAGTGGAGCGCCGGGGCATCGTACAGTCCGTGTACGCCCGGGCAAGGAGGTACGGATTCACCAAGGACGACATCATCGTGGACGCGCTCACCATGGCCGTGTCCGCCGACTCATCCGCGGCCCGGGAGACCCTCGAGACCATCCGCTGGTGCAGTTCCAGGTTCGGCAGCCATACCGTGGTGGGCCTGTCCAACGTCTCCTTCGGGCTGCCGGAGCGGAAGTGGGTCAACGCGTCGTTCCTGGCCATGGGAGCAGCCTGCGGGCTGAGCTGCGCCATTGCGAACCCGGAAGTCGTAGAGATCATGAACATCAAGCGGGCAGCGGATGTGCTTGCGGGCAGCGACAGGGACGCAACTGCGTTCATTGCGCATTTCAGCGCAGCGGCGCAGCAGCCTGCCCCGCCCTCGGGCATCACCGTGTCCGTGGGCGTGGAGGAGCGCATCCATCGGGCCGTTATCGAAGGGGCACGGGGCGGGGTCCGGGACATTGTGGAGGAGGCCCTTGCCCAGGGCAGGAGCGCGCGCTCGCTGGTGGACGAGGTGATGATCCCTGCCATACGGAAGGTGGGCGAGCTCTATGAACAGAAGGTCTATTTCCTCCCGCAGCTCATTGCCAGCGCCGAGACTATGAAGATCGGCTTCGAACTCCTGGAGCCCCGTCTCAATGAGGAAGGTGCCGGCACCGGGAGCAGGGGCAGGATCATCCTGGCAACGGTGAAAGGCGACATCCACGACATCGGCAAGAACATCGTGGGGCTCATGCTGAAGAACAACGGGTTCGAGGTGGTGGACCTCGGCAAGGACGTGGACCACGATGCGCTCATAGCCGCTGCCAGGGAGCACGACCCAGACATCGTCGGGCTGTCCGCCCTCATGACCACCACCATGATGAGCATGCAGGAGGCGGTGGCGCGGATGCGTGATGCAGGCATCGCCTGCGCGGTCATGGTGGGAGGCGCGGTGGTCACCCGCGATTTCGCCGAGTCCATCGGCGCGGCCTACGCGCAGGACGGCGTGGAGGCGGTGAGGGTGAGCGAGGGCCTGATAGCGGCGAAGAAGGGGTGATCCTTCTCTGCATCCTTCCCTCCCGGCTGCAGCATCACTTCTGCTTGAGAAGCTCCTTCACCTTGTCCTCGGCAGAGACGCACTGCCAGCATGCAATGGTGCCATTTCGGTCCACCACCACCTTCATGGGCACCCCCTGCACGCCGTAGTTGCGGGCCACCAGCGCCTCGCTGTCCACGAGCACGGTATACGGAAGGTTGTTCTTCTGGGCGAAGATGCCCACCCGCTTGGGGCTTTCGTTCACGAAGATGGACAGCAGGACGAAATCCTTCCTCGCCCGCATGGACTCGTGGAACTTCTTGAGGTTGGGCAGGTCCTTCTTGCAATACGGGCACCAGGTGGTGGTGAAGTTTAGGAGCACCACCTTGCCACGGTAGTCCTTCAGGGATACGGCCTTTCCCTTCAGATCCTTGAGGATGAAGGGCGGTGCCATGGGGGAGGCGGACCTGACAGTGACCTGTTCCTCCTTTGCCTCGCTGCTCTGGCCAGGGGCTGGGTGCAGGCACAGTGCGATGATGAAGATGAAGGCTGAAGTAGTTACGGCCGAGAAGACCGGTCTTGGCATGGGGTTGTCTCCTTATATTTATATGAACAGTTTTCCCGCTGTGATGAGAAAGTATTCTCCTATGGCGATAAAGACGAACCCGAAGAGCCTGGGGATTCTTTCCAGCCACGGCCCGGACCTGGGGATGCTTGTCAGGAGGCTGGTGAATGTGCCCAGGATGATGAGAAGGGTGCCCATGCCGAAGGCGAAGACAAAGAGCAGCCCCATG
Source organism: Deltaproteobacteria bacterium (assembly GCA_029547045.1). Taxonomy (GTDB): domain Bacteria; phylum Desulfobacterota; class Desulfomonilia; order UBA1062; family UBA1062; genus MWEI01. The sequence continues at coordinate 3,414 of JAKPQL010000044.1, forward strand.
CCGACCAGCGTGTTCTGTCTGGTGGCGACGTAGCTCAGGAGCACCGCGAGGACCGGTACGGAGCAGGGGCTCATGATCAGGCCCGATGCCACGCCGAGGAGGAAGGCGCCAAGCCAGCCCGATCTCTTCGGGGTGAAGAGCTGGCTGCTCAGGGTCCGCGGCAGGGGTATGGTGAACACGTCCAGCATGGACAGGCCCATGAGGATGAAGATGTTTGCTATGGCGAGGTTGGTCCAGGGGCTTGTCTGTACTGCGCCGAAGAAGGTGCCGCTCAGGCCGGCTATGCTGCCCAGTACGGTGTACGCGATGGATGTGCCGAGAACATACAGGAGGGAGAGGAAAAATCCGGAGGTTTTCGTCCCCTTGCCCTGGGCCCCGATGTAGGAGACCGTGATGGGGATCAGTGGGTACATGCACGGGGTGAAGCTTACCAGGACCCCCCCGATGTATGAGGCCGCGAAGGCCAGGAGCAGGGATCCCTGGAGATACGTGCCGAGGCTGCTGGTGAGACCCTCAAGCATAATGCATTCGATTCCTTTCTCAATATATGTTCGCGAATGGATACCGGATATCTACGGTGTGGGTTTTCGGCCGGATTGTACCATCTGGTTGACAAGGCCGCCAGGTCCCTGTTTCTGAAACCCTCCTTCCGAGAAGTCGTTGGGAAAGGACTTGTGGTTTCACAAGTTGATGCTTGACAGGATATATCATTAACAGTAATTATTATCAATTGAATAATGAAGACCCAAGGCCATATCGCCGGTGGGGGTGCCATGCAGAGGCCACAGAAGAGGATGACGAAACAGCGGAGCGTGATCCTGGAGGAGCTGAGCAAGGTGCGGACCCACCCCACGGCCTATGATGTCTATGAGATGGTGAGGGTCCGCCTCCCCCGTATCAGCCTGGGAACGGTGTACCGGAATCTCGAGCATCTCTCTTCCAGCGGCATGATCAAGCGGCTGGACCTGGGCGGTGGACAGCGTCGATTCGATTTCGTCAATGACGACCATATGCACATCCGGTGCATTGCCTGCGGCAGGGTTGATGACGTGGTCTTGAACCAGGGCCAAGGCATGACTACTATAGAAGAGATGGTGGGTACTGCCAGCGGGTATCAAGTGCTGGGCTGCTCCATGGAATTCCAGGGTATCTGCCCCCGGTGCCGCACCGAGACGGGTCGTGGCAGCGGTGGCCGGTCAGAACACCATACAGGAACAGACTAGACAAGACCATACTGTGAAGGAGGGTTTTTTATGGGGAAACTGAAGGGAACCAGGACGGAGAAGAACCTGCTTGCATCCTTTGCCGGAGAGTCGCAGGCGCGGAACCGGTACACCTATTTCGCCAGCCAGGCCAGGAAGGACGGGTACATGCAGATAGCGGATATCTTCGAGGAGACCGCCAGCCAGGAAAAGGAGCATGCCAAGCGCTTCTTCAAGTTCCTCGAGGGTGGTGAGGTGGAGATCACGGCGAGCTTCCCGGCCGGCGTCGTCGGCACCACCCTGGAGAACCTCAAGGAGGCCGCGGCAGGCGAGCATTATGAGCAGACCGAGATGTACCCCGGCTTTGCCAAGATCGCACGCGAAGAAGGCTTCGAGGCCATTGCCATGGTGTGGGACGCGGTTTCCGTGGCCGAGCGGCAGCACGAGAAGCGCTATCGGGACCTGGCGGCGAACATCGAGGCCGGAAGGGTGTTCAAGCGGGAGAAGTCGGTGGTATGGAGATGCCGCAACTGCGGATACCTCCACGAGGGCACCGAGGCCCCCGGCGCATGCCCGGCCTGCGCCCACCCCAAGGACTACTTCGAGCTCCTTGGCGAGAACTGGTAAGCTATGCCGGGAACCCGGGGATCATCGAGTGAGTCCCGGGTTCCCTCATTCCTGCAGTGACAGGGGGGGGGTATGAACAGACTGGTCCTGGGTATCATTCCGTTGATGCTGATCGTTCCATTGATCCTGTGGGCCTCTGGAGAGAATCAGCAGTACTACAAGGTCATCGGACAGCTACGGCTCGCTGTTCCCACCGACGCCGGTGACCAATCCTACCTCGGCATCAGGCAGAAGTCCGGCCAGTTCGGCCTGGTCGACGTGGATGCCGAGATCATCATCGTGGAGATCTTCAGCATGTACTGCCCTCACTGCCAGAGACACGCACCCGAGGCGAACAAGCTTTATCAGGAAATTATGGCGGACCGATCCCTGGCAAAGAAGGTGAAGGTCCTGGGCATAGGTGTGGGGAATTCCCCCTTTGAGGTAAAGTTCTTCAGGAAAAAGTATTCGGTCCCCTTCCCCCTGTTCGACGATGCCAACTCAGCGGTGCTGAACAGCCTGACCGGGATCCAGACCCCTACGTACTTCGGACTGAAAAACGACGGCAGGACCCTGACACCATTCTTCATGCAGCAGGGCCCCTATGACGATGCAAAGGTATTTCTCCAGACCGTGCTGCGAAAGGCAGGCGCCCGATGACGGGGGAACGTATGAAGAAGAACTGCAGGAGCATACTGATAGCATTCGGTACGGCAGCCCTTTTCTGTATGCCCGTGACCGCCCCGGCCCAGGATCTCAAGCAGAGTATCTACCAGGTGGGCACCCTCAAGCCCGTGGACAGCGTCCTCAAGGTCAGGGTGGGTGAACGCGCACCCGACTTCACCTTGAGGGCTGTGTCCGGAGGCACCGTGTCCCTGAAGGACTACGCTGGGAAGAAGAACGTCATGATCTCCTTCGTTCCCGCGGCATGGACACCGGTGTGCTCGGACCAGTGGCCGGGGTACAACATTGTCCAGGAGGAGTTCGAGCGGCTGAACACGGTACTCATCGGCATCAGCGTGGACAACGTGCCCACCCTGCATGCCTGGACCAGGGCCATGGGCTCACTGTGGTTCCCTGTGCTCTCCGACTTCTGGCCCCACGGTAAGGTGGCGGACACCTACGGGGTGCTTCGATCGGACGGGACATCGGAACGGGCCATCTTCATCATCGACACCCAGGGGATAATCCGCTCCATCGACGTGCACGACATCAACGCAAGGCCGCCCCTGGAAGACATCATCGGCGAGCTGGAGAAGCTGAACAAGTAATCATAGGCAGCGAAGAGAGGTGCTTCTTGGGGTGGCGGCCTCTCCATGGCGCACGCCACCCCTCTGTTCAGACCCTCAGATCCACTTCAGGATCCCCGCAAAGACGATGAGCCCCGCGGCGTTGACGGCGAAGAGCCCGCCGATGAAGGCGATCTGCTTCTTCGGCGGCCAGTCGTAGGCATAGAATGCGGCCAGGAAGAAGGGGATGTAGACCGTGATGAAGACCGGGAAGGCCCCCCACCAGGGCCACACCCAGACAAAGGTGGGTGTCTTGACCAGGAAGATCTCGAGGATCGAGGCAAAGGCGGCATTGCCCACGGCAAAGAGAACCCGGTTGTTAACGCCGAAGATCTTCAGGTCCGGGTCCTCGGGCAGGACCTTGCTCATGACGAGTCCCGCGATGGAGAACATCAGGCTGATCTCGATCCCCACGCCCACCAGGATGAGGAAGGCCGTGCCTGAAGGCACGGTCCAGAGCGCGTGCCCGGTGGAGTGCTGGATCAGGGCATTGACGATCTCCACGAACCAGTGGACCATGTACAGGGACAGGCCGGCAGCGATGCCCCGCCAGTTCTTCTTGGAAACCTCATTGAGGTAGACGTACAGCGTCAGGGCCAGCAGGGTGATGACATACCACTGGAACGGATCGCCGGAGCGCAGGATGGACAGCGCCATGGCAGTTGCTTCGGGGTGATTCATGGAGTCCTCCTCTCATGACAAAGATGAACCGATGATAATCATGTTCATTCATTCAGACAAGACTTTTCCTATGGCTCGGTGCGCGGCCATGGGAGAGGGGCCCGTGTCTGCATGAGCTATCCCGTCTGTCTCAACGTGGACAGGTACTGATTCACCAGCTCGTTGTACAGCTGCTTTCCCATCTGCATCACCTCGCGATAAGTTTCGGTGATGTCCCCCTTTTCCACTGCAGGACATCCGGCATAGAGCTTGAAGTCCGGCACTACCTGGTTCTTCTTCACCAGGGAGTGCTCTGCCACGATGGACCACCTTCCCACCTGGGCATTGTCGCCGAGCGTCGAGTTCATGCCGATCACGGCGAAATCCCCCACCGTACTTCCATGAATCACCGCGGCATGGCCGATGGTGACCTGCGTGCCGATGGAGACCAGGGAGGGGGTGTGGATGACCACCCCGTCTTCCACGGCCGTACCGTCGCCGATGATGATGGTGCCGAAGTCGCCCCTGATGACAGCACACGGACCTATCCAGCAGTTCATGCCGATCCTCACGTCGCCGATGATCTCGGCGCTCGGTGAAACCCATGTGCCTGCGCCTATTTCCGGTTTCCTGCCATTGAGTTCGTAGACGGGCATGCCCGCGAACCTCCTCGTCGGGTCTGGTGCAGGTGTATTCTATCGTGTTTCTGCCGTCCCTGTCATGTGCCGTATGTTGGAGGCAGCGGGTATCTTCCTGACTGAAAACGATAACATATCCTCAAGACAGGAGGAATTCTGTCGATAAGGAACTCATTGATCACTTGCTAGACTGTAGTTTTTGGGGGCCGCTCTCCATGAGCCCGATTGTACAAGGAGGATGGACAGCGATGCATCAGGCTGACCAAGGCAATAACCGATCGTTCTTCAAGTATGGCCACGACTCCCGCATGCTGAAGCCCGAAAAGCACAACCGCCTCATGAAGACCCATGTTCAGGGTGCGTACGTGAGGTCCAGCGCCAGCTTCCTGATCTGGCTCTTCACCCTGAGCGCAAACTGGTACGGGGCCATCAGCGACGGGTCCTTCCGGGGCGCGACCTGTGTCCTGGTCTATATCGTGCTCATGAATGTCCCCATGGTCCTGCTGCTGAGCCGCATCCGGAAAGAGCGGCTGTTCGAATACGCATCCTTCGGCATCAACATTCTCGAGATCATCGGTTATACGGGGTTCATCTATTTCGTGGGCGGTTTCCGCTCCACGTACCTCACCCCGATCTATGCGGCCATGATCTTCTACGTGGGTGTCCAGGCACCCATGCGGTACCCGTTTATCCTCGCTGGCATCTGTTCGGCGGCCTTCAGCGCCGTGGTGGCCCTTGAGCACTACGGATTCCTCCCCCACCAGAATGTGGTTCTGGTGTACGAGTACCCGTGGCGCATGGTGGTCTTCATCCTGTGCGTGCTCACGGCGGTGCTCTTCGTGGTGGCGTTCATGGCATCCTATGCGGCGAAGGTCCTGCAGACGGCCCGCCTCAGGCTCAAGGAGAAGAATTGTGCCCTTGAACTGGCGAACGGAAAGCTCCGCAGGGAAATCAACGACCGCATCAGGGCGGAGACAGCACTGCGGGAAAGCGAGGAAAAGCTCCACGACATCTTCGAGAACGTCCAGGACGCCCTTTTCTCCCACGACCTGGAGGGGAACTTCATCGAGGTGAACAGGGGCCTCAAGCGGGACATCGGCTGTGGAGACGAGACCAGGTTTCCAGAGAAACTGAACATCAGAGACATCATCCCTGAGAGGTACAGGCCCCTCATGGACAAATACCTCACAGACATCCTTCGCAACGGGCGGAGCGAGGGCCTCATGAGCGTCCTCATGCTCAACGGCAGGGAGCGGGTGTACGAGTACCGGAACTCGCTCATCAGGGACGAGCACGGCATCCCGGTGGGGGTGCGTGGATCGGCCCGCGACATCACGGAGCGGCTCCTCGCCGAGCGCGAGCGGCTCAGGCTCAGGGACCAGCTCCAGCGGGCCCAGAAGATGGAGGCCATCGGTCTCCTGGCAGGTGGCGTGGCCCATGACCTGAACAACATCCTGTCTGGACTGGTGAGCTACCCAGACCTGCTCCTCATGGAGATCCCCGAGGAGAGCCCGCTGCGGAAGCCCCTGATGACCATCAAGCGGTCAGGGGAAAAGGCGGCGTCCATTGTCCAGGACCTCCTTACCATGGCGCGCAGGGGGGTCTCCGTTCCAGAGGTCATGAATCTGAATCAGGCGGTTATGGAGTACCTGTGCAGCCTGGAGCACGAACACCTTATGGGTTGCAATGAAAAGATAGAGGTCAGGACCTCACTGGATCCTTCCCTGATGAACATCATGGGGTCTCCCGTGCACCTGTTCAAGATCATCATGAACCTCATCACGAACGCTGCTGAATCCATGCCCGAAGGTGGCGTCATCACCATCGCCACATCCAACAGGCGCCTGGATACACCCGTGGAGGGGTATGAATCCTTTGAACCGGGGGAGTATGCCGTTCTCTCCGTAATGGATACCGGGAAGGGAATGACGGACAATGACCGGCAGCATATATTCGAGCCTTTCTATACGAAGAAGACCCTGGGCAGGAGCGGGACGGGCCTCGGTATGGCCGTGGTCTGGGGGTCTGTGAAGGACCATCACGGCTACATTGAGGTGAAGAGCGAGGTCGGCCAGGGCTCCACCTTCACCCTGTACTTCCCTGCCACGCAGGAGCAGCTGTGCGCTGAAGGGGAGCCCTTCTCCATGGACGATTACCGCGGCAATGGCGAGCGTATCCTGGTGGTGGATGACGTGAAGGAGCAGCGGGAGATCGCCACCAGGATCCTTGACCGGCTCGGCTACCACGTGGACACGGTGTCCAGCGGCGAGGAGGCTGTGGAGTACGTCAAGACGAGGGGGGTGGATCTGCTGGTCCTGGACATGATCATGAACCCGGGCATCGACGGGCTGGAGACCTACCGGCGGGTCCTGCAGCTGAAGCCCGACCAGAAGGCGCTCATCGCCAGCGGGTATTCCGAGACGGACCAGGTGAAGGAGGCCCTGAAGATAGGGGCGGTTTCCTACGTCAGAAAACCCTACCTGCTCGAGAAGATCGGCGTTGCGGTCAAGGAGGCCCTCACCAGAAGGGCCGCCTGAACCCTTCATCGAGGTGTCTGCAGCGGCCTCATCCGCCCCGCAGCTCCTCCAGAAGGATCGGCAGGAATGTCGTGAGGTCCTCCACGATGCCGTAATGGGCGAAGCGGAATATGGCGGCATCAGGATCGGCGTTGATGGCGATGATGAGCTGCGAGCCCCTCATCCCTGCCAGGTGCTGGATGGCGCCGGATATGCCGCACGCGATGTAGAGCTTGGGCGACACGGTCTGGCCTGTGGATCCGACCTGGTGGGCATAGCCGAGCCAGCCCAGGTCGCACACCGGGCGCGATGCGCCCACTGCGGCCCGCGGGAAAACCCCTGCGAGCTCCCTGATCATGGAGATGTTCTCCCTCGTGCCCACCCCCCTGCCGGCGGATACGATGACCTCGGCGTCCTTCAGGGAGCTGTCCCGGTGCGTGTTCTCAGCGATGCCCAGCGTCCTCGACCGGCAGGGCCCGGGTGATACGGCCCTGTGCTCGACAGGGCCTGCCGTATCTGTTGATGCAGGGAGTGGAGGAAAGGCCCCGGGCAGGACCGTGACCACGGTGCACGCCGTGCTCGGGGTGAAGTCGGCGCAGTATCTGCCCGCGCAGACGGCCCGGGTGAGGGTCGTTCCGGAGATCCCTTCCACCGCAGTGATGCAGGTTGCACCGAGGTTCACGGCGAGCCGCGGTGCCAGGTCGACGCCCGTGGAGGTGTGTGCCAGGCATATCCAGGCAGGCTCTGTATCGCCGAGGGCTTCCAGGACGGCATCGCAGAAGGCCTCTGGGTTGTACAGCCCCAGGTGGTCTCCGGTGAGCGCAAGGACCGGGCACCCGGTTGTCGCGGCTGTTTTCTCGGCCCTGTCTTTTCGAGCCGTACCCACAAGGACGATGGTGGGATTCCCCCCCCCGGGGAGCATGCGGGCAAAGCTCACCAGCTCCAGGAGTTCCTGAGAGGTCGTTGAACCATCCTGTTCCGCTATGATCAGGGTCAGGCTGTCCATGGGGATTCTCCTATGCAAGGAATGCATGCTCGTGCAGGATCCGTACGAGCTCCCGGGCCTTTTCCCGCGGGGTTCCCGCGATGATCACGCCCTGGGAGGAGATCTCGGGCAGTCGTACGCCGGTGCAGCGCGAAAGCGGTCCGGGCAGCGCCGGCCCATCCATTGCCATGACCTCGAAGGCCTGCCTCCGGGCGCGCAGGACATGGGACAGGGACGGGTACCGCGGCGTGTTGATGCCGGACTGGATGGTGAGCACCGCAGGCATCCGGGTAAGGACCGACATCCTCAGCCCGCCCTCTATCTCGCGCTCCAGGTCAATCTCGTTGTCTGCCGGACGCACCCTGGCCTCCATGACCGAGGTGACGCAGGGAAGATCGAGGATCGCTGCGAGGAGCTGCCCGGTCTGTCCCTCCATGTCGTCTTCAGCCATGACGCCTGCTAGGATCAGGTCGTAATCCCTGGTGCGGGCCCAGGAGGCGATGAGTGAGGCCACAGCGAACGGGTCGAGATAAGCGACTTCGGGGGTCAGGATGTGGATGCCGTGGTCGGCGCCCGTCTCCAGGGCCCTCCGCAGCGTCGACCCGGCCCGCTCGGGTCCCACGGTGACTGCATGGACCTCGGTCCCGGGGATACGTTCCTTCATGAGCAGGGCCTCCTCCAGAGCGAACTCGTCGTACCGGTTCATACGGAACACGGTGGCTGCGGTGGGGACGACACGCGACCCTTCAGGGGTGATGGCCATCGTGTCGCTGGAATCAGGGACCTGCTTCACGCACGCCAGGATCTTCATGGTTCCATCTCCTTTGGTTATCCGGTATACCATAGGCGAACCACGCAGGGAATGCAAGCTAAAAAGCGAACGTTCGCTCAGAAACAGCTTGACAAACACCCCTGTCCCCGGTATCTTCTCCCCATGAGCATGATCTACCTGATCCGCCACGGCCAGGCGTCCTTCGGTCATGACAACTATGACAGACTGTCCCCCCTCGGGGTCAGGCAGTCGCGCATCCTTGCGCAGCACCTCCTTTCCGTGGGGTTCATCCCGGATGCCGTGTATGCGGGCACCATGTCCAGGCAGCGAGGCACGGCCCAGGAGGTGATCTCGGCCTATGGCGCCCAGGGACATGCCATCCCCTGCCTCGAGACGCTCGCCGGGTTCGACGAGTACGACACCACGGCCATCGTCACGGCCATGTTCCCGGCCATGGCCGCAGACGACCCGACCCTCAATGACGAGCTGCAGAGGATGTACTCGAGCAAGGCCTCCTTCAAGCGGGTCTTCGAAACGGCCATGCTCCGCTGGGTCACGGGCAGGTTCGACACCGACGGGATCGAGCCCTGGGAGGGTCTCAAGGCACGGGTTGCCAGGGACATGCAGGAGATCATGGACCGGCACGGGGCCGGCAGGACCATCGCGGTCTTCACCTCAGGCGGCGCAATCGCCGCTTCCCTGGCCAATGTCCTGGGCATTGCCGGCGAGGCCGCCATGCGCCTGAACTGGCAGATCGTGAACACCTCCATGACGAGGTACATGTATAATAAGGAGCGGATCACCCTGGCGGGATTCAATGCAATTTCCCACCTTGAGCTCGCGGGTGACCCGGCACTCATCACCTACCGGTAAAAAGAACGTAGAAGAAAGGAGCACGCCATGGATTTTGCCGTCCCGGACAAGATACAGGCCATCACGGGCATGATGGACGAGTTCGTGGAGAAGGAGCTCATCCCTCTGGAGCCCGAGTTCCTCCACAAGACCTTTCGCGAGATGCTGCCCGTGCTCGCCAAGAAGCGCGACATGGTCAGGAAGATGGAGCTCTGGGCGCCCAACCACCCCAGGGAGTACGGAGGCATGGGGCTCAACCTCGTGGAGCACGCCTTTGTCTCGGAGTCTCTGGGAAGGACCCCCATCGGCCACTACGTCTTCAACTGCCATGCCCCCGACGCGGGCAACATCGAGATCCTCCACCTCCACGGCACGCCCGAACAGAAGGAGCAGTACCTCAGGCCGCTCGTGGAGGGCAAGATCCGGAGCTGCTTCTCCATGACCGAGGTGGAGATGCCGGGCTCCAACCCGGTCATGATGGACACCACCGCGGTGAAGGACGGCGACGACTACGTGATCAACGGCCAGAAGTGGTATTCCACCGCGGCCGACGGCGCGGCCTTCTCCATCGTCATGGCCAACACCAACCCAGAGGCCCCGCCGTACCTGCAGGCGAGCATGATCATCGTGCCCACGGACACCAAGGGGTTCAACCTGGTACGCAACATCCCGGTCATGGGCCACTCGGGCGACGACTACGCCTCCCACGGCGAGGTCCTGTTCCAGTCGTGCCGGGTTCCGCAGAAGAACCTGCTGGGCCCGGAGGGCCACGGCTTCGTCATCGCCCAGGAGCGCCTGGGACCGGGCCGCATCCACCACTGCATGCGCTGGATCGGGATCTGCAACCGCGCCTTCGACCTCATGTGCTCCCGCGCGTCAAAGCGCATCATCCAGCCCGACGGAAAGACGCTCGCCACCAAGCAGATCATCCAGGCCTGGATCGCCGAGGCTGCTGCGAACATCCAGGCCGCCCGCCTCATGACGCTGAACGCTGCATGGAAGATCGAGACGCTGGGCGCCAAGGCGGCTCGCTACGACATCTCGTTCATCAAGTTCTTCGTGGCGAACGTCATGCAGGACGTCATCGACAAGGCCCTGCAGGTGCACGGCGGCATGGGCATGACGGACGACACCATCATCGCCTACTTCTACCGCCACGAGCGGGCGGCCCGTATCTACGACGGCGCGGACGAGGTCCACAAGATGTCCGTCGCCCGGCGCATCCTGCGGGACTACGAAGGGAGGACCGTGCGCTAGATGGACACGGATCTGAAGTTCGAGACGTTCAGGCGGCAGTTCTGCCTGTCCATGGAGGACCTGTGCCGCGAAGTGTTCCTGGGCAACCGGGAGACCATCAAGATCAAGAAGGAGGGCGTCGCGGTAAAAAACCTCGTGAAGATCCTGGACGCGGCGCTCACCCTGAGCAACGCCAAGGGGTTCGCCGCCATGAGCCTGCGGGACCTGAGCAGGGAGGCGGGCCTCAGCATGGGAGCGCTCTACACCTACTTCAGCAGCAAGGAAGAGCTGCTCCATATGATCCAGCGACAGAGCGCCATGGTGATCCAGGTCCTCATCGATCAGCTCCGTGACATCGACGACCCGCGCGCGCGGCTGAGGCGGGCCATCCAGGCCCACCTCTTCCTGAGCGAGATCCTCCACCAGTGGTTCTACTTTGCCTACATGGAGACCAAGAACCTCGCCAAGGAAGATCACAAGAGGGCCATCGAGTCCGAGCTGTTCACGGAGAAGATCATCACCGACATCATGGCCGAAGGCCGCAAGGCAGGGGTCTTCCAGGAGGTGGACACCGGGCTCCTGGGCGCAGTGGTCAAGGCCATGCTCCAGGACTGGTACCTGAAGCGGTGGAAATATGCCAGGAGAAAGGTTACGGTGGAGAAGTATGCCGAATTTGTGGTGGAGTTTGTGGAGGCATATCTACTCGCACCGCAATCATGAAGCATGAAAGGGGATGTTATGGACTTCATTGATGCGCCGACAAGGGTGAGGCAGGGGGAAGAGCTCGACCTGAAGGCCGTGGAGGCCTTCCTCAAGGACACCCTCCCCGGGCTTACGGGCGAGCTCGTGGTGGATCAGTTCCCCAGCGGGTTTTCAAACCTCACCTACCTCATCAGGGTTGGGGAGAAGGAGCTGGTCCTCAGGCGCCCGCCCTTCGGAAGAAAGGCCAAGAGCGCCCACGACATGGGGCGGGAGTACCGTGTCATGAGCGCGGTGAACCCCGTGTTCCCCTACTGCCCGAAACCGCTCGTGTACACCGATGACGAGTCCATCATGGGCTGCCCGTTCTACGTGATGGAGCGCATCAGGGGCATTATCCCCCGCAAGCGGTTCCCCAAGGGCATGAAGCTCGGACCGGACGAGATGCGCACGCTGTGCGAAAACCTGCTGGACGTGCATCACGAGCTCCACTGTGTGGACTACCGGAAGATCGGGCTCGAGGGTCTCGGCAAGCCGCAAGGGTATGTGAAAAGACAGGTGGAGGGGTGGTCCGATCGCTATCGTGCCGCCCGCACACCGGACGCACCGGACTTCGAGCACATCATGGCCTGGCTGAAGGAGAAGATGCCCCCTGATTTCCAAAGACCCGCCCTGATCCACAACGACTACAAGTTCGACAACGTGGTCCTGGACCCGGCGAACCCGCTGAAGATCATCGGCGTGCTTGACTGGGAGATGGCCACCATCGGCGACCCCCTCATGGACCTGGGCAGCTCGCTGGGTTACTGGGTGCAGGCCGACGACCCGGAAGAGCTCCAGGTGGCGGGCATGCTGCCCACCAACCTGCCCGGGGCGCTCACCCGCATGGAGATGGTGCAGCGTTATGCGCAGAAGGCGGGTATCGCCATCGACAACTTCGACTTCTACCTGTGCTTCGGCGTATTCCGCATCGTGGTGATCATCCAGCAGATCTATTACCGGTTCTACCACGGCCAGACCAAGGACGAGCGGTTCAGGGCCCTCATCTTCGGGGTGCACATCGCCGGCCGGATGGCCCAGAGGATCATTGAGCAGAGCAGGCTGTGACCAGGACGTGACGGTCCTGCCGACACAATGGATGGACAGGAGGGCGCAATGGAAAAGATCGAGTTCAATCTGAACGGGAAGGTAGCGTTGATCACGGGAGCGAGCCGAGGGATCGGGGAGGCGATAGCGATCACGCTTTCGGACTACGGTGCGCAGAGCATCCTGGTGAGCCGGAAGGCGGATGGGCTGAAGGGAGTGGCGGAGAAGATAGCGGGCCGT
>JAKPQL010000046.1 GCA_029547045.1 Deltaproteobacteria bacterium
GCATGTACCGCATGGTGGTCCGCCCGTCTCCAGTGACCCGGCACCCAGATGCGGCAGCGGTCCCGGAACTCGTAGGTGCCCTCTATCCAGACGTATCCGCCGCCGCAGTCTCCCTGGCATGCCGAGAAGTGTACGGCGGGAATCCCGAGATTTACATATACCCTCGTCTCGGCCTGGGCCGGGTGTGACAAGAGCATGATGCCCGCTGCCAATCCCACTGCAATCGCCGTGCTCCTCATGTCCGCCTCCTGTGTTCCGTATTTACCCACATAGACGGGGAGGGGCCGGGAAAAGTCTACACGGGAGGAATCCGCTTGCATCCGGGGCAGGACCCCGCCATTATGGTACCAGACCATGAAGACGATCCTTGCCATCCTCGCCCTGGCGGCGATCATCACCGTCGCGCTGATCGTCTCCCATGTCATGACCACCACCGGGAAGGGGTTCGGTCTTGTCCACTACTTCGCACGGATGGGTATCGAGGTGGACTACCTCGCCATCGTCATCGCCGTGGGACTGATCCCGGTCTTCTGGATCGGAGGGTTCCTCATCAGGACCTGGATGGTGAAGTAGGGTCCTGGGCGGGCATGCCTCTCTGCTGCGCCACGGAGAACTTCCCGTCTCTGAGCACCCCCAGCACCCCGTTGTCCCCCACCAGGGGAGAAATCGCCGGCGCGATGATGATGCAGCGGGACGTCTTCATTCCTCTCACGACACGTCCTCTCCCGCGGCAGGGGGTCATGAATCCTCAGGGTTTCGGAGAACGACCTTGTTGGACGTCTCGGCCTGAAGCACCGTGGTCCCGGGCTCCACGTCGTGGTCGAGCCACACGTTGCCGCCTATGACCGAGCCCCTGCCGATGCGGACCCTGCCCAGGATGGTGGTGCCCGAGTAGATGATGACGTCGTCCTCAACGATGGGGTGGCGGGCTATCCCCTTGACCAGTCTGCCGGCGTCGTCCTTGGGGAAGCTCTTGGCGCCCAGCGTCACTCCCTGGTAGAGGCGGACGTTCCGTCCGATGTCGCAGGTCTCGCCGATGACGGTCCCGGTGCCGTGGTCGATGAAGAAGCGCTCGCCGATGGTGGCGCCGGGGTGGATATCGATACCCGTTGTCGAATGGGCCATCTCGGTGATGATGCGGGGTATGATCTCCACGCCGAGGAGATAGAGTTCGTGGGCGATGCGGAAGTTGGTCATGGCCTTGATGCTCGGGTAGCAGAAGATTGTCTCGCTCGTGCTCCGGGCCGCCGGGTCGCCCTCGAAGGCTGCCATGACGTCGGTGGCGAGCAGCCTCCTGATCTCCGGCACCCTGGCGATGAACGAGCGGGCAATGAGCCGTGACCTGTCCTCGCACTCGATGCAGCTGGCGCGGTCGGTCTTTTCGCACGAGAACCCGAACCCGCGCTTGATCTGTTCGGCCAGCAGACGCTCGACGCGCTCCATGTGGCTGCCGATGATGTAGGGCATGGTGGCAGGCGTGATCTCGGAGTCGCTGAAGTAGGCAGGGAATAGCACCATGCGCAGCCGCTCCACCACCTCGGTGAGGGCATCAAGGGACGGCATGACCCCCTCCAGGGTGGGCCGGTGGTACACCACCTGGTAGGACTCCGGCCTGCAGAGCTCTTCAACGACGTCCTGGATGACGCTTTCACCAGCCGGATCCGACACGTTCTTTCCTGCCATGGGAGCCCCCGATCAGGTCAGGATGGGCCTGGGCACATCGGTGCTGCAGAAGTGCTTGTTCTTGTAGTACTCCAGCAGCCGCTCCACGTCCTCCCTGCACTCGCCGCACACCGTGCTCACCTTGGTCTTCTCCTGGAGTTCGTAGAAGGTGCGGGCCCCTTCCAGCACGGCTTCCTCGATCTCGTGGTCCGTGACGTTCATGCAGTTGCACACCACCCGGGCCTCTTCGCGCCGGACCCTGTCTGCCATGCCGTTCTTCTCGTAGTAGTCGTTGATGGCAGCCCGCAGGGCCTTGTCGCCCAGCACGCTGCAGTGGATCTTGTGCTCGGGCAGGCCGCCCAGCTCCTTGTTGATGTCCTTGGGCGAGAGCTTGTATGCGTCCTCGAGCTTCATGCCCTTGACCATCTCGGAGAGCACCGAGGTGCTCGCGATGGCGCTGGCGCAGCCGAAGGTCTTCCACCGGCAGTCGGTGATGGTCCCCTTTTCCCTGTCCACCTTGATGGCCACGATCATCTGGTCGCCGCACTT
>JAKPQL010000047.1 GCA_029547045.1 Deltaproteobacteria bacterium
AGAGGCCCTTCCCAGCATCCTGTCCGTGAGCAGGACCGAGATAGCGACCCGTCCGGGAGACTCCGAACACGGGCTGAGCCTGCTCATCGAGGGCGGGACGGTGGTACGGCGGGCGTCGAGGGGTCTGCCGCAGGGGACCACCATCGAGGTGACCGATCTCTTCTTCAACACGCCTGCCCGGAGGAAATTCCTCAAGACAGCGTCCACGGAGCAGCGCAACGTCATCGATATCGTTGCACGCTACGGCCTTGCCTACCCCGGCATCAGGTTTTCCCTGACAGTCAACGGCAGAACCGTGCTCAACCTGCCGGGCGGGTCCACGCTGGAGGACCGGGCGATGGCCGTCCTCGGCGCCAGGCTTTCAGACCCCTTGGTCCCCTTCAGGCGGGAACGGCCGGGCTTGACGGTGTCAGGCCTCCTCGCCCTTCCCAAGGAGGCCAGGCAGAACAGGACGGGCATCCACGCCTTCGTGAACAGGCGGGCCGTCAAGGACGCCATGCTCGGGGCGGCGGTGATCGAGGGGTACAGCGGCCTGCTCATGAGGGGAAGGTATCCGGTGGCGGTGCTGTTCGTGGATATCGACCCGGCCGAGGTGGACGTGAACGTTCACCCGTCCAAGGCCGAGGTGCGGTTCAGGTATTCGAGCGCCGTGTTCGGTCTGGTCGTTTCATCCATCCGGGACACCCTCGCACAGGGGACGCCACGGGAAGCGGGTAATCCTGAAGCCGTCGCGAGGTCTGCCGACGGCTGGCGCGGCTCCACGAACCAGGGCAGTAGGGGCCTCGAGGTTCGCGAGGAACCATCCGCGTCCTATGGACCCCGGGCGATGGCCCGCATGCAGCCGGGCACGCTCTTCGAGGACGGGCCGCCGCACCAGCCGGAGCAGTTCTCCTATGGGGGCCTGTCCGTGATCGGCGTCTTCCACGCGACGTACGTGCTGCTCCAGGATCATGACTCGCTGTACATCATGGACCAGCATGCCGCCCACGAGAGGATCACCTACGAGAGGCTCAGGCGCATGCATGCCCGTGGCGACCAGGCCGTGCAGGAGCTCCTGACCCCCATGGTGCTGGACCTGAGTCCCCGGGAACATGCCGCCTTCGAGCCTGCCGCCGATGCCATGGAACAGCTCGGCATCGTCTGCGAACCCTTCGGCGAGACGTCCATAGCCGTCCGTTCCGTGCCGCAGCCCCTGGCCGACAAGGACATCCGCGAAGCGGTGCTCGGCCTCCTCCATGCGATCATTGAGGGCGAGGTTCGCGCAGGCACGACCGGAACGCGGCTCGATGAGATGCTCTCGGCCATTGCCTGTCATTCGAGCGTGCGTGCGGGCAAGGCCCTGACCAGGCAGGAGGCCCAGCACCTCCTGGACGAACTCGTCACGGAGGGTTCTCCCCTGACCTGCCCCCACGGCAGGCCGCTCTTCAGGAAGATCCCGTTGCCGGAGGTGGAAAGATGGCTGGGCAGGAGGGTCTGATCGTCGTTACGGGCCCCACCTGCTCGGGAAAGACCAGATGCGCCCTGGCCCTCGCCCGGGACTTCCCCATCGAGGTCGTCTCC
>JAKPQL010000051.1 GCA_029547045.1 Deltaproteobacteria bacterium
GGAGGCCCGCAGAGCCTTCGAATGGCTCGCGTCCAACCAGCTGCCCGACGGGTCCTGGTACTCCGCGTACCGTGACGGCGCCCCCGAAGACCTCACACGGGAATCGAACATGTCCAGCTACATCGCGGTGGGCGTGTTCCATCACTACCTCGTGACACGGGACAAGGCCTTTCTCGAGTACATCTGGCCCACGGTGAGCGCCGGCATCGACTTCGCACTGGGCATGCAATCGCCTTCGGGAGCCGTCTACTGGGCGAGAAACCCCCAGGGACAGGTGGACCCCGTTGCCCTCACCACGGCATGCAGCTCCGTCTTCATGAGCCTCAAGTGCGCCCTGGTCCTGGCACTTCTCCTGGGACAGAGCAAGCCCCGGTGGCAGGAGGCTCTCCAGAGGCTGGGCGACGCCCTGAGGTACAGGCCCCACCTCTTCGACAGGAGCAAGGCCCGCTATTCCATGGACTGGTTCTACCCCGTGCTCTGCGGGGCCGTCACCGGTGCCGAGGCGAGAAAACGCCTCGACCGCGGCTGGAACAGGTACATGGTGGACGGGCTCGGGACCCGCTGCGTGTGCGACAACCCGTGGGTGACCATCGCCGAGACCTCCGAGCTCATCCTGACTCTCGCCGCCATGGGCGAGCACGGCCAGGCGTCCAGAGTCCTGGGTTGGATTTGCCCGAGGAGGTACGAAGACGGTTCCTACTGGTGCGGGTTCACGTTCCCCGACATGGTCATCTGGCCCGAGGAGAGACTCTCGTGGACGAACGCCGCGGTGATGATGGCCATCGACGCCCTCCACCACATCACGCCGGCGTCCCAGCTCTTCAGTCACTCGTTCTGGGAGGCGGGCAGGGGAGATTCCTCGCACATGTACCGGTTCCTCAAGAAGCACCACCCGGTCTTCAGCATCAGGAGGGCCTTCTTCTCGGATGCCGCGGACATAAGGGCTTGAAGGGCGTGCGCAGAGACCACAGGCCATATTACCTGAAACGACTCGATCTGGGCATCAGGACCTTCTACGTCGAGCACTTCCTCAGGCCCCACTTCAGGAGGCTGGGCGTCGGCTGCACGTTCATGAAACCCTGGCACGTGCACGTGTTCGGCTGGCCCGTGGACCTGGGCGACCACGCGAACGTCATCAC
>JAKPQL010000052.1 GCA_029547045.1 Deltaproteobacteria bacterium
GGTCCGGTACATGGCCTCCGCCCTGCTCCTCGTTGGAGGAGGGAAGTGGGACGAAGGCACCATCGACAGGCGGTTGCACGGCGAGGAGACCGGCCCGCTCTCCCCCGCCCCTCCGTTCGGGCTCATCCTCTGGGAGGTTGACTGCGGGATCGCCTTCGAGCCCCTCCCGGGGGGAGGCCGGTCCGCGCAGTTCGTGCAGGAACAGGGAGAATACCATGCGGTCATGGCGAGGATCTGCGGGCTGCTTCCCTGATACCCGGCTTCTCCTTTTTTAACGCCAGTTTTGTCTCTACGACATGCATCAGCGTTGACATCATGGATGGAGCAGGTGAAGCGCAGCGGTATTTTCGGACCGCTGCCAGGCTCCCCTTCCTGCACCTTGATTACGGCACCGGCAGAATTCCTGGTACAGGCCATGGCCACCTTCACCTGCACCCGGTGCGGGAAGTGCTGCATCAGCCTCGGGCGGCACATCCGGATCGAGCGGAGCCTCTCTCCGGTGCAGCACTACGTCCGGAACGCGATCTCAGGAGAGATCATGATGGTTACCATCCACCCGGATAAGCGCGCCCTCTTTTCAGAAAAGCCAGGGGAGGGGTGGTGCCCCTTCCTGCGCAGGGACCAGGACGGGCTTTTTTCCTGCACCATCTACGAGAACCGCCCGGCCATCTGCCGGGACTTCCGGTGCCTCACCATGGTCATAACCGGCCCGGACGGAACGGAAGCAGCCCAGGTCGTGGGAAAAGCCACCATCATCACCAGGGATACCGTCCTGGAAGAGCTGTGGAACAGCCTGAAAAAACAGGTGCCGGCGGGCGATCCGGGATGGCTCCTGCACATGCAAAAAGGACTGGTGGCGCAGGGCTATACCCTTGAGCCGCTGACCTGATACGCCGGATAGTACCTTTTTTACCGGTATACAGCCAACCTTTTTCCCGGATTTGCAATGACCGAGATCCCAAAAGAAGAGTATATTCTCCGGTGTACCTCGGCCTGTGCGGGGTGCCCCTCCTCGCTCACGCTGCGGTACGTGCTCAAGGCGGCCGGGCCCGATACCGTTCTCGTGGTCCCTGCCTGCTGCACGAGCATCATCCAGGGGATATACCCGAATACCGCCATGAATGTCCCGGTATACAACGTGGCCTTTGCTGCGGCAGCGGCATGCGCATCCGGGATGAGCGAGGCTTTCCGGAAGGCGGGCAGGAATACCAACGTGATCGTCTATGCAGGTGACGGCGGGACCGTGGACATCGGCATCCAGGCCCTGTCAGGGGCATTCGAACGGGAGACCGATTTCCTGTATATCTGCTACGACAACGAGGCATACGGGAACACCGGCATGCAGCGCTCCGGCTCGACACCGGCCGGTGCCCGCACCACCACCACCCCGGGCGGCAAGGTCCATGCCAAGAAAGACCTTGACAGCATCGTTGCCGCCCACAACCCGCCCTACATGGCGACCGCCTGTGTCGCCTACCCCCAGGATATCTTCAAAAAGGTCCGGAAGGCCCTCTCCATCCGGGGACCGTCGTTCATCCACGTCCTTTCCCCCTGTCCTCCGGGCTGGCGGTTTGCCTCCGACAGGACTATTGAGATGGGAAAACTCGCCGTGAAGTCCGGGATGTGGATCCTCTATGAACGGGAGTACGGGAAGGTCACCATCAACGGGGTCTCGAAAGCGGCACTGAAAAAGCCCATCCCGCTGGAGGAGTACCTGGCTCCCCAGGGGAGGTTCAAGGGGATCAACCGGCAGGCCATCGATTCCCTCATCTCCCAGCGGGACCGTACGGCGCAGCGGCTCCAGAGGGAGGAGGAAGGCATATGCTGACCATCGCCACCGGCAACAAGGCTGTCGCTGCTGCCGTGAAGGAGGTCAGGCCGGCCGTTGTTGCCGCCTACCCCATCACCCCCCAGACCGAGATCGTGGAACAGATCGCCGAGTACGTGACCTCGGGAGAGCTTGACTGCCGCTACATCCCGGTCGAGAGCGAACACTCGGCCATGGCGGCATGCATCGGGGCCAGCGTCACCGGGGCGAGGACGTTTACGGCCACGAGCTCCCACGGGCTGATGTACATGCACGAGATGGTCAACTGGGCGGCCGGGGCCCGCCTTCCCATCGTGATGG
>JAKPQL010000058.1 GCA_029547045.1 Deltaproteobacteria bacterium
CTCGTGGACAAGGAGGAGATCGGCAGCGACGGCAATACCGGCGCCAAGAGCCTCTTCGTGGAGGAGGTCCTCTGGGCGCTGGGGGAGAGACTCAAGCAGGACATCTACCCGGCCCGGGTCCTGTTCAGGAGCAGGGCCATCTCGGGCGACGCCAACGGCGCGCTGGACCCCGACTATCCCGAGGTGCACGAGAAGACCAATGCCGCCCGCATGGGCTACGGGGTGTGCATCACCAAGTTCACGGGGTCGCGGGGGAAGGCGGGTTCCAGCGAGGCCCATGCGGAGTACATGGGCTGGATCAGGTCGGTCCTGAACCGCAAGGGGATCCCCTGGCAGACCGGGGAGCTCGGCAAGGTGGACGAGGGCGGCGGCGGAACCGTCGCCAAGTTCCTGGCCGAGTACGGCATGGACATCGTGGACGCGGGGCCTCCGCTGCTCTCCATGCACGCACCTTTCGAGCTTTCCTCCAAGGTTGACGTCTATGCCACCTACCTCGCCTATCGTGCATTCATGGAGGAATCATGAAGGACAGAATCCTCGCTCACATGGGGTCCCTGCTCGGGGGCGTGGTTCACAACCTGAACACCCCGCTGATGTGGGTCATGGGCAGGGCCCAGCTCATCCAGTCCCGCACGGAACGGGTCGAGTCCTACCGGGAGCTCTCCGACGAGGATCTCGCCACGTTCAGGGAGAAGAACACCAAGGACATCTCCTCCATCCTCGAGGGGGCCGAGAAGATCGATGCCATCCTCAAGGGTCTCGGGTACAAGATCCAGATGGTCAACGAAGGGTACACCTCGGTGGAACTCAGGGAATACCTGGAGATGGAGACCAACTTTCTCCTGGCGGACATGCGCTTCAAGCACGACACGAAGCGCGAGATCCAGCTGAACTCACGGTCCCGCTACGCCAAGGTGGACTACAATGCCCTGTCCTGCGCGGTCACCGGGATCATCAACGCCATCATGGACCATACGGACAAGGGCAGGACCATACGGGTCTCCCTGGAGAACGGCATCATCCACCTGGGCTGCCCCGAGATGAAGCTCGACGACGCATCCCGCCGCGAGGTGGACGACGCGTGCGGTGCGCTCAGGGAGCATGCCGACATCTGCGCGGACGACACCGACGGGCTGCAGGTCACCATCGCGCTGAAGGACCTCTAGATGCCCGTCCTCAAGGAAATACCCTGTCCGGCCTGCGGACACGGCATCAGGACCTACCACAACCCCGTTCCCACGGTGGACGCCATCATCGAGCACGAAGGCGGCATCGTGCTCGTGCTCAGGAGGAACCCTCCTCCCGGCTGGGCACTGCCCGGCGGCTTCGTGGATTACGGCGAGACCGTGGAACAGGCCGTCCGCAGGGAGGCCCTAGAGGAGACGGGGCTCACGCTCGCCGACCTGAAGATGTTCTCGGTCTACTCCGACCCCGACCGCGACCCCCGGCAGCACACCATCACCACGGTCTTCACGGCCCGGGGTGAAGGGGCTCTCAGGGCAGGCGACGACGCGGCCCGGGTCGAGGTCTTCGACCTCGGGAACCTCCCGCACCTCGCCTTCGACCACGCACATATCCTCGAGGATTACCGCGCGTGGAGGCTCAGCGGGGACAAGGGGCTTTCGAGGCCATGACCGGACGGAAAACGGTCTACCTCATCGACGGCAGCTCGTACGTGTACCGTGCCTTCTACGCCATGCGGAACCTCTCCACCTCGAAGGGCCTGCCCACGAATGCGGTGTACATCCTGTCCCGCATGCTGCTCAAGCTCATCAGGGACAAGAGGCCCGAATACCTCTGCTTCGTGCTCGACTCGAGGGGTACCACCGAGCGCCACGAGAAGTTCGAGCAGTACAAGGCCACCCGCCAGAAGATGCCCGAGGCACTGGCGGTCCAGTTTCCCTACATCCTCGAGACGGTCGACGCCTTCGGCATCCCCATGCTCCGGAAGGAGGGGCTCGAGGCGGACGACATCATCGCCACTGCCGCGCGGAGATTCAAGGCCGAGGCAGATGTCCTCATCATCTCCGGGGACAAGGACCTCATGCAGCTCGTCGATGACAGCGTGCTGGTCTGGGACACGCTCAAGGAGAAGCTCTACGACAGGGACGCGGTCCACGAGAAGTACGGGGTCTTCCCTGAATACATGGCGGACCTGCTGGCCATCATGGGGGACAGCTCGGACAACGTCCCGGGGGTGCCGGGCATCGGAGAGAAGGGCGCCAGAGAGCTGGTGGCACGTCTCGGCCACGTCGACCGGATCATCGAGAACGCCGATGCCATCCCCCATTCCAGGACCAGGGAGGCGATCAGGAACAACCCGGACTCGGCCCTGCTGAGCCTCGACCTCGTGAGGCTCGACCGTGACGTGGACGTGGCCGTAGACTACCCCGACATAGCCATGCGGGAGATGGACCGGCCGAGGCTCGTGCGGCTCTTCTCCGAGCTCGAGTTCCGGGGACTGCTCGGCGAGCTCGCCGGGAACGAACCCAAGGAAAGGCCCGCATTCGCGGGCCGCATCGAGCATGCCTGCAATCCCGCCATCGAGGGTGCGGCCGGGTTCCACGTGCTCGGGGGGGCCTGCTCCGCGGCGGCCAGCGGGGGCACTGTCTATGTGTGCCGCGAACCCGGAAGGTGCCTGGATGTCCTGGGACATCCCCGTGCCCGCCTCGCCATGCACGACGCCAAGGAGGCCCTCGTCGCGGCACTGCGAAGGGGGCTTGCCGTGAAGGCGGAGATCTTCGACACCATGCTGGCGGCCTACTGCTGCGATGCTGCCACGGGCCAGACCACCCTGGAGGACCTGGCAAAGGTCCATCTCGACCAGGACCTGCAGCGCGACCGTGATCTGCTCGGCTCGGGCAGGAAGGCTCGCCCCGCAGGGGACCTCGACGAGGACGAGGCGGATTCCTTCCTGGCGACCCATGCGGGCTGCCTCGTGGCCCTGCAGGAAGCCCTTGCAGGCCGCATGGCGGACCTCGGCGTGGACCGGCTGTTCACCGAGGTGGAAATACCCCTCCTGTACGTCCTTGCCGACATGGAGGCCTCCGGCGTACTCGTGGATGCGGACCTCCTCGGACGGATCAGCAGGGAGATCGACATCCAGCTCGCCGGCATGGAGGAACGGGTCTACGCCCTGGCCGGCAAGCCCTTCAACATCAACTCCCCCAAGCAGCTCGGCGAGATCCTCTTCACCGGCCTCGGCCTGCCCGTGGTGAAGAAGACCAAGACCGGTTTCTCCACCGACAGCGCCGTGCTGGAGGCCCTGGCGGGCAGACACGAGCTGCCGGCCATGATCCTGGACTGGCGCATGCTCACCAAGCTCAAGAACACCTACGTGGACACCCTGCCCCTGATGATCGACCCGCACAGCGGCCGGGTGCACACCCGGTTCAACCAGGCGGTGACCGCCACCGGAAGGATCTCGTCGTCCGAGCCCAACCTGCAGAACATCCCCATCCGCACCGACATGGGCCGGCGGATCCGCGAGGCGTTCACGGCCCCCGAGGGCTTCGTGATCCTGAGCGCCGATTATTCCCAGATCGAGCTGCGGATCCTGGCGCACATCACGAGGGACACGGTGCTCATGGAGTCCTTCGAAAAGGGCCTCGACATCCACACCCGCACCGCCGCCGAGATCTTCGGCCTGGCCCCAGGCGAGGTGACCGAGAACCACCGCAGGCAGGCCAAGACCATCAACTTCGGCATCATGTACGGCATGGGCCCGCACAAGCTCTCCGCCGAGCTCGGCATCAGGCGCGACGTGGCGAAGCGCTACATCGACAACTACCTCGCCAAGTACCCGGGGGTGCGCGCATACATGGAGGGCATCGCCCGGTCGACCGAGAAGGACGGCTTCGTCACCACCATCATGGGGCGCCGCAGGAGCATTCCCGAGATCGTGTCGAGCAACTTCAACGAGCGCGAGGGGGCCAGGCGCATCGCCATCAACACGCCCATCCAGGGCAGCGCGGCCGACGTCATCAAGCTGGCCATGGTGAAGATCCACGAGCACCTGGCCGGCATGAAGAGCCGCATGGTCCTCCAGGTTCACGACGAGCTGGTCTTCGAGGCCGCGTTCGACGAGATCGACGAGCTCAAGGCCCTGGTGAGACACGAGATGGAGAACGCCTACCCGCTTGCGGTCCCCGTCCACGTGGACATCGGGACGGGATCGAGCTGGGCCGAGGCCCACTAGAAGACACGAAGGGGGCATGGGACCCATGCCCCCTGGAAACGCTATCTCTTGCCCAGGAGGTTCCTGGCCACCACCACCCGCATGATCTCGTTGGTGCCCTCGTAGATCTGGGTGATCTTGGCGTCGCGCATGAGGCGCTCCATGGGGTATTCGGTCACGTAGCCGTAGCCGCCCAGTATCTGCACTCCCTCAACGGTGGCCCACATGGCCACGTCCGAGGCGTACATCTTGGCCATGGCGGCTTCCTTCTCGAAGTGCTTGTGTTCGCTCTCGAGCCAGGCGGCCCGCAGGATCAAAAGCTCGGCCGCGTCGATGCGGGTGGCCATGTCGGCCATCTTGAACTGGATGGCCTGGAAGTCGGATATGGGCTTGCCGAACTGTACCCGCTCCTTGGAGTACTTCACCGACTCCTCGAGGCAGCACTTGGCGATGCCCAGGGCCTGGGAGGCGATGCCGATGCGGCCCGAGTCCAGCGTGGTGAGCATCTGCCGGAACCCGTTGCCCGGGTCGCCCAGGATGGCGTCCTTGGGTATGCGGGCGTCCTGGAACACGAGCTCGGAGGTGCCCGAGCCGCGGATGCCGAGCTTGTCCTCGACCTTGCCCACGGAGAACCCTTCCGTCTCCTCCAGGTCGATGACGAACTGGGTGATGCCCTTGTAGCCCTTGGTCTTGTCCGTCACCGCCGCGATGACCGCGTACTTGGCGATGTTGCCGTTGGTGATGAACTTCTTCTCGCCGTTGATGATCCAGCAGTTGCCGTCGAGCACGGCGCTCGTCTTCATGCCCGCCGGGTCGGAGCCCGCGTTGGCCTCGGTGAGCCCGTAGCAGCCGTGGGCTTCACCGGACGCCACCGGTGTGTTGAACTTCCTGCGCTGCTCCTCGCTGCCGAAGGTGTAGACCGGGAAGCCGTACAGCGAGTTGTTCACCGACATGATGACGCCCGTGCTGGCGCACCCCCGGGATATCTCGGTGAGGATCAGGGCATAGGCCACGTAGTCCATACCGGCCCCGCCGTACTCGCTCGGGATGGCGACGCCCATGAAGCCGTTCTCGGCCATCTTCCTGAGGACCTCGTCGTTGTGGCGGTGAGTCTGGTCGATCTCGGCGGCCCTCGGCTTGAGCTCCTGATCGGCGAACTTCCTCGCCATGTCCTGTACCATCTTGTGCTCTTCACTCAGTGAAAATTCCATAGTGTTCCTCCTGGTTTGAGAGTTCCGCGTGCGGGTGTCGTCTCCTGCCTCATGCGTCCTCGTGATGGCCGCCCGTCCTAGCAAATGAATGAGCGTTCATAACCATACCCCATGACCCGGTGACCTGTCAATGCGTCTGCGGCGGGACACGCCCGGGGAGAAAACCCATGATTCATTTTTCCCGGGTTGCATCTGCAGTCATTTCCGAGACTTCTGCATCATGCAGCCGCGGACCGAAACAAATGCCTTTACGGTGAACCCCCTTCGCTGGTATAGAGGAGCTTCCATCAATCACGGTAAGGAGGCACGATTTCCATATGAGAAACGTCTTCATCTTCAATCCAGGCCCATCGGTTCTTCCCGAACCCGTTCTCGAGAGCACGAGCAAGGCCGTGCTGAACTTTGCCGGTACCGGCATGTCCGTCATGGAAGTCTCCCACCGCTCCAAGCAGTTCGACGCGCTGCTCGTCGAAACGGTCGACCTCCTCAGGAAGGTCATGGAGATCCCCGACAACTACAAGATCCTGTTCCTCCAGGGCGGTGCGAGCCTGCAGTTCGCCATGATCCCCATCAACCTGCTGCACGCGGGCAAGGTGGCCGACTACGTGGACACGGGCTATTTCGCCACCCGGGCCATCAAGGAGGCCAAGCTCGTCGGCACGGTGAACGTCGCGGCGTCCACCAAGGACGTGAACTACACGAGGCTGCCCGCCGCCTCCGAGCTCAAGCTCACCAAGGATGCGGCCTACTGCCACATCACCTCCAACAACACCATCTACGGCACCCAGTGGCAGACCTTCCCGGACACGGGGGACGTCCCGCTCGTGGCCGACATGTCCTCGGACATCATGTCCCGGAAGATCGACGTGAGCAAGTTCGGCATCGTTTATGCGGGTGCCCAGAAGAACATGGGTCCGGCAGGCGTCACCTGCGTCATCATCAGGGAGGACCTCGTGGGCAAGGCCCCCGAGAACACGCCGACCATGCTGAACTACAAGCCGCACGTGGAGAACAACTCCTGCTACAACACCTGCCCGGTGAGCGCCATCTTCGTGGTGCACGAGGTGCTCACGTGGCTCGCCGACATGGGCGGAATCGCCGAGATGGAGAAGATCAACAACGCCAAGGCCAAGCTCATCTACGACATCCTCGACAGCAGCTCCTTCTACAAGGCGCCGGTCGACAAGGGTTCGCGTTCCAAGATGAACATACCCTTCAAGCTCCCGTCCGAGGAGCTGGACAACGAGTTCGTCGCGGCGGCTTCCAAGAAGGGCCTCATCGGGCTCAAGGGCCACCGCGCGGTGGGGGGCATCCGGGCGTCCATGTACAACGCCCTGCCCATGGAAGGTGTCCGGATACTGGCCGACTTCATGAAGGAATTCGAAAAGAGCAAGTCCTGACGGCCCATGAACGCCACGGAAAAGGGGACGGTCACTTGAGACCGTCCCCTTTTTCATGCCCCGGGTTTCATGCCTTGGGCGAAAGGAGATGCAAAGCGCTCCACGGAAAGTAACCCTGTGCTTCGCCCCACGTTCCCGAGAAACCCCTTGACACAAGAATGGAAAAGATTGAATTTATCTTTTTATTCGCAGGTTATTGGCAGCGCATGCTTCGCGTGTGACGATGCACGGTGCCGGTTGTATGAAAGGGGTGCGTATGACTTCAGGGAGAGGGAAAAGACCGGCGTTCCTTCTGTGGTTCCTGCTTATCCCGCTCATGGGCGGCTGTTCCATGAAGGCCATGGCCGTCAGGTCCATGGACCCCATCATGGATGACATGAACATCGCGGTGAACCGCAACACCGACGTGGACATGATGCGGGACGCCCTTCCCGCCTTCCTGGTCCAGATGGACGGACTCATCCTCTCGGCGCCGAGCGAAAAGCTCCTGCTCAAGGCTGCCGAGGCCAACTTCGGCTATGCCAACGCCTTCATCGAGGACACGGACAAGCCCAGGGCGAGCGCCCTGTACCTGAAGGCGCGGGGCTACGCGGCCAGGGCGCTCATCGGCGGGAAGGACTTCGAGAAGGACTTCAACGTCCAGCTGGCAGCGTTCAGGGAGAATCTCTCCGAATATGACAGGGGTGACGTCCCTGCCCTGTTCTGGACGGCCAACTGCTGGCTCGCATGGGTGGCGATCAACCTCGACAGCCCCGAGGCCATCATGGACATGCCCAAGGCCCAGGCCATGCTTCAACGGGTCCTCGAGCTCGACGAAACCTACTATCACGGCAGCGCCCATGCCGCGCTGGGGGCCATTTACGCGGCGCAGCCCGCCATCATGGGCGACAGCTCGGCCAAGGCAAAGGCGCACTTCGACAGGGCCTTCGCCATCTCAGGCAGGAAGCTCCTGTTCATCCAGCTGTTCTATGCACAGTTCTACGCGTACCAGATCCAGGACCGGGACCTGTTCGTCAAGACGCTCGAGGAGATCATCGCGACCCCTCACGAGAGCTTCCCCGACCGGGCCTTTGCCAACGAGGTCGCCAAGCGCAAGGCACGGGTCCTGCTGGACAATGTCGACATGTATTTCTGACACGGCGAGGGGGACGCACATCACCATGAAGAGACTGTCGTACACAATCCTGGCGCTCGTCATCACCAGCCTGGCCGTGTGCCTGCCGCCTGCGGCGGCGGCACAGGACGCCACGGTCGTCATCAAGATGGCCACGCTCGCACCCAAGGGCACCGCCGTGGCCAAGGCCTTCGACGAGCTGGCCAACCAGATCCGCGAGAAGACGCACGGCGAGGTGGCGTTCAAGACCTACTGGGGCGGCGTCCAGGGCGACGAGAAGGACGTCATGCGCAAGATCAAGCTCGGCCAGCTCCACGGCGGCGGGTTCATGGGCCCGGGCCTGGGGCTCATCGTCCCCGAGGTGCGGGTCACCGAGATACCCTATGTGTTCCGGAACTACGATGAAGTGGGCTACGTGCGCAAGAAGCTGCAGCCGGAGATGAACAGGCTGTTCGAGAAGCAGGGATACAAGGTGCTCGGCTGGATGGACCTGGGGTTCGTCTACACCTTCTCGAAGGAGCCGCTGACCGACCTGGCCGTGGCCAGGAGACAGAAGTGGTGGGCCCTGGAAGGGGAGCCCATCAGCCAGGCGGTGTACCAGGCCCTGGACATCTCGCCCGTGTCGCTGTCCATCTCGGACGTCGCCACGTCGCTGTCCACCAACCTCATCGACTGCGCGAACTCCACCCCCTTCGGCGCCGTGGCCTTCCAGTGGTACACGAAGTTCAGGTACATGACCGGGTACCCGTCCACGAACATCCTGGGCGCCACCATCGTGAAGAAGGACATCTGGGACAGGATCTCGCCCTCGAGCCAGAAGACCATCCTGGACGTCGCCGCGGCCCAGCATCTCAAGATCGAGAAGGCAACGCGCTACGAGGATGCCAAGTCCATCGACCTGCTCCTCAAGTCGGGCATCACCATCGTGAAGTACGACATCAGGGACAAGGAGATGCTCTACGTCTTCGACGCCTCGAAAAAGGCCAGGGAGAGCCTCGTGGGGAGGCTCTACTCCCGCGGGCTCCTGGACAGGACCATGGCCCTGGTGGAGGAGTACAGGAAGTCACACCCCGCCGACGCCACCGTCATCCGGCTCGATCAGGGGCAGTGATCCATGAGGTGTCCCGCATGCGGCGCCCTGCTCAGTGATACCGCTTCAGGCAGATGTCCTTCATGCGGGTACCCGACGGGACGATCCTACGGCCTGTTCAAGGCCATCGCCCTGGTGGAGGACGCCGCGGTCTCGTTCATCCTGTGTGCCATGGTGCTGCTCGTCCTCGTCCAGGTCGGTCTGCGCGACGTCTTTTCCACCGGCATCGCGGGCGGTTCCGAGATCGTGCGGCACATGGTGCTCTGGGTCGCCTTCATCGGCGCGGGGCTCGCGGCGCGCGAGGGGAAGCACATAAGGATCGACGTGGCGTACCGGATGCTGCCCGACGGCATGAAGCGCTTCGCCGAGGTCGTAACCTCGCTGTTCACCACGGTGATGTGCGGCATCCTGCTCTACGCATCCATCGTCTTCATCCAGGTGGATTACTCCACCGGTACATCCATACTCTTCCACCAGGTCCATGTCCCCGTGTGGACCCTCGAGGTCGTCATCCCGATCGGATACTGCGCGGTCATGCTCAGGTTCGCGCTGCGGTGCATGCTGTCCCTCAGGGCCCTGTTCACGAGGGAGGCCTGAGCCCATGGTCACGGCGGCCATCGTCTGCATCGCGCTCCTGGCCTTCCTGGGCGCACCCATCTTCGCGGTCCTCTCGTCGCTGGCCCTGCTCGGGTTCCACCTCTCCGACATCAGGTTCGCCGCGCTGATCGTCGACATCTACAGCCAGTTCTCCAACAACCCGGTCCTGTACACCATCCCCATCTTCACCTTTGCCGGGTTCATCCTGGCCGAGAGCAGGGCGTCGGTTAGGATCGTGAACTTCTCGCAGGCCGTCCTCGGCTGGATGCCGGGCGGGCTGGCCATCGTGTCGCTCATAGCCTGTGCGGCCTTCACCGCCTTCACCGGGGCCTCCGGTGTCACCATCATCGCGCTGGGCGGCCTGCTCTTCCCGGCCCTGCTCAAGGGCAGGTACTCGGAGAAATTCAGCCTCGGCCTCCTGACATCGTCCGGCAGCCTCGGCCTGCTCTTCTTCCCCAGCCTGCCCATCATCATCTACGGGGTCGTGGCCGAGACCAGCATCACCCAGCTCTTCGCGGCAGGCATCGTCCCGGGGATCTTCCTGATCGTCATCCTGGCCCTGTACAGCACGTTCTGCGCAACCAGGGCGAAGACCGTCAGGACGCCGATCTCGCTGAAGAACATCGTGCAGACCACCAACGCCGCCAAGTGGGAGCTCCTCATCCCGGTCATCCTCGTGGTGGGCATCTTCGGAGGGTTCGTGACGCTCGGCGAGGTGGCGTCCATCATGGTGGCCTACGCCTTCCTCGTGGAGGTCTTCATCCACCGCGATCTCAAGATCAGGCAGTTTCCCGCCATCATACGGGAGAGCATGGTGCTGGTGGGCACCATCTTCATCATCTTCAGCTCGGCCCTGGCGCTGACCACCTACATGATCGACGCGGAGATCCCCATGCACATCCTGGACTTCATCCAGGCGCACATCGGCTCGAAGGTGGCGTTCCTCATCGCGCTGAACGTCTTCCTGCTCGTGGTGGGCTGCATCATGGACATCTACTCTGCCCTGGTGGTGGTGGTGCCGCTCATCGTGCCCATAGCCACGAGCTACGGGATCAACCCCGTGCACCTGGGCATCATCTTCCTGACCAACCTTGAAATAGGCTACCTGACACCGCCGGTCGGCATGAACCTGTTCATCTCGTGCATCAGGTTCAACAAGCCCGTGGTGGACCTGTACCGGGCGTGCATACCCTTCATCATCGTCCTTCTTGCCGGGCTGCTGGTCATCACGTATGTGCCCTGGATGAGCCTGTGGCTCATCGAGCACTACGGGATCAGGTGAGAAGGGAGAGGGGAAAAGTCTTTTCTGGCCTCCCTGATGTGTGCGTCCCGGGGATTCTTCCGGGATGCACACATCAGGGAGGCCAGCGCCGAAGGCGCTGCAGAACCTCCAATGACCGTGAACCCTTTACCTAGATGATCTCGAGCAGCTCGATCTCGAAGGTCAGGGTCATGCCTGCCAGGGGGTGGTTGGCGTCGAGGGTGACCGTCTCTTCGTCCACGTTCACCACGAGCACCGGGACCTCCTCACCGTTCTCGTCCACGAGCTTGAGCTGCATGCCGACCTCGGGCACGATATCCTCGGGGAAAGACTCCAGGGGCATCTCGACGACGAGCTCCTGCCGGTGCTGTCCATAGCCCTCCCCGGGCTCGACGGTGACGGTCTTGAGCTCGCCCACCGACATGCCCCGGGCACCGCCTTCGAACCCGGGGATGACCTCCCCTGAGCCGATCACGAAGACGAGGGGTTCGCCGCCCACGGAGGTGTCGAATTCAAACCCGTCTTCCAGCCTGCCCCGGTAGTGCACCTTCACCCTGTCACCCTCCTGGGCGGTTTTGTTGATCAGCATGGTCCGACCCCCTTTTCATACGCAGATCGTCCGAGCCTACCAGATGTGTCAGGGCGGGGCAACAGGTATGAGGGGGACATTTCCACCCGTTGTACATGTCGGGGCGAAATGCCCTGCAACGCCTTCGGCTTTGGCCTGCCTGGTTTGTGCGCCCCGGCGACAAGCCGAGATGCACAAACCAGGCAGGTGAGAAAAAAAGCAGGTCCCGATTTGCCTATACGGGGCCTTTCTTCACCTGTATAATGGACCGGCGTTGTGAAGACCATCCAAGCAGGAGGGAACCATGGCCCTTGTGGACCATGCACTGGACGGGCACGTGGCCGTGCTCACCATGAACAGCGGCGAGAACCGCCTGAACATGGCGTTCATAGGTGCATTTCAGAAGGCCCTCGACGAGATCGAGCATAAGACCGCTGCCACTGTCCTGGTGGTGCGGTCGGCCCACGAGAAGATCTTCTGCAACGGGATCGACCTCGACTGGCTCATGCCCATGGCGCAGGCGGGCGACACGGGGGGCATGAGGGCGTTCAACTATGCCCTGAGCGGCCTGCTCCGCAGGATCCTCCTCTACCCCATGCCCACCGTCGCGGCCATCAACGGGCATGCCTTTGCCGGCGGCGCCATCATGTGCTGCTGCTTCGACTTCCGCTTCATGCGTTCCGACCGTGGTTTCTTCTGCTTCCCCGAGGTGGACCTGGGCATCCCGTTCTGGCCCGGGATGGTGGCCATGGTGAAGAAGGCCATCCCGGCCTACAAGCTCGACGAGATGTACTACCTGGGGACGAGGCTCACGGGGAGCCAGTGCGAGGAGCACCACATCGTCCTGAAGGCCTGCCCGAACGAAGAGCTCATGACCGTGGTCATGAACTTCGCCAGGGTGCAGGACAAGAACAGGGCCTCCTACCTGGCCCAGAAGGAGCGGATGAATGCGTCCATCATCAGGATCATGGACGAGGACGACCCGGCGGTTCTCGACCGCGGCAGCATACGGGTATGAATCCGTGATGCGGTTATGAGGAACCTGAGCATCTATGCAGGCCCGAAGGCCCGGGCGCTCATCGCCCGGCAGGGGCTCACCCCGGACATGGTGGAGGTGGTGGCCGGCGCGGCCGGCGGCCCCAAGTGGCTCGTCCTGGACGGCCTTGACAGGGCCATCTTCACCTCGTGGCTCATGCAACGCAGCGGCCCGGTCTTCCTGCTCGGGTCCTCCGTGGGCACGTGGCGGTTCGCCGCACTGGCCCAGGGCATGGATGCCCACGACCGGTTCCGCGATGCCTACCTCGGCCAGCGGTTCACCTCGGTGCCGACGGCGGCCCAGGCGAGCGCGGAGATCATGAAGTTCCTCGACGCAGCCCTGGAAGGCGGCGGACCGGTGCGGATCCTGTCCCACCCCCATGCCCGGCTCACGTTCCTGGCGGTCAGGTGCCCCGGCCCCTACGCCGTGGAGAGGAAATATCCCCTGTTCATGCTCATGGCCGCGGCGGGCCTGCTCAACGCGGCCCACCGGAGCCTCCTCGGCCTCCTCTTCTCCCGGGTCCTCTTCTACGACCCGCGCGATCTGCCCCCCTACCACGCAATGGGCGGCTTCCCCATCCGGCACGTGCCGCTCACCCCGGAGAACGTGCGGCCGGCGGTCATGGCCTCGGGATCCATGCCCGTGATCATGTCGGGGGTCCGGGACATCCCCGGTGCGGGGCCGGGCATGTACCGCGACGCGGGCATCCTCGACTACCACCTGGCCGTCCCCTTTGCCGGCTCGAAAATCGTCCTGTTTCCCCACTATACGGACCGCATCACCCCGGGGTGGTTCGACAAGCTGCTCCCCTGGAGGAAGCCCTCGGTCGAGGACATGGCCAACGTGGTCCTGCTCTGCCCGTCGAAGGCCTTCGTGGCGTCCATGCCCGGGGGCAGGATCCCCTCCCGGGAGGACTTCTGGGAATTCAAGGGCAGGGACGACGAGCGGACGGCCTTCTGGAACCATGTAATGAGGGCGAGCGCGTCCCTCGGCGAGGAGTTCCTGGAGGCGGTGGACCGGGGCACGATCGGGGAGCACCTCGAACCCATCGAGCCCCTGTGCCGCTGAGGGAGCCCTTCGTCTCCCGCTTCAGGAATCCTTCGATCTGTGCTACACTGCCGAATCGAACGGGTGCTTCGTGCGCCCGATGTCATGTTTTCACGGGGAGGTGCCATGTCCGACAAGCGTTATGTCATAGCCATCGATTCGGGTACCCAGAGCATCCGGGCCGTGCTCTTCGACATCGAGGGCACCGAGCTCGCCATCGAGCAGCGGGCCTTCGAGCCCTACTTCTCCCAGCGGCCCGGCTGGGCCGAGCAGAGCACCGAGGACTACTGGTCCAAGCTCTGCACCGTGACGAACGGCCTCATGAGTAAGATCACCATCGACAAGGCCGCCATCGCGGGCGTGGGCATCACCACCCAGCGCAGCACGGTGATCCCCATGGACAGGGACGGCAATGCGCTGCGGCCGGCCATCATCTGGCTCGACCAGCGCTCGGTTGACGAGCCGCCGCCCCTGGGAGTGCTCGGCACCGCGCTGTTCGGCACCGCCGGGATGATCTCGGCCATCAAGTACGCCCAGAAGCACTCCATCTTCCTCTGGATCAAGCTCAACGAGCCCGAGATCTACGCGAGGACCTACAAGTTCGTCCAGGCATCGGGCTTCTTCGTGCGCAAGCTCACCGGCGAGTTCCACGACTCGGTGGGCATGGTCACGGGCATCTGGCCCTTCGAGTACAACAAGCTCAGGTGGCACCCGCTGGGCGTCGCCTATCCCCCGCTCGGCATCGCAAAGGAGCACTGCGTCAAGCTCTTCAGGCCCGACGAGGTCCTCGGCCGGATCACGAAGAAGGCCTCCGAGGAAACGGGCCTGCCCGAGGGTCTGCCCGTGGTGGTGGGCGCCGGTGACAAGCAGAGCGAGCTCCTCGGCGCCGGGGCCATCGAGCAGTCCATAGCCGAGATCAGCTTCGGCACGGCCACGGCCATGCACATCCTCACGCGGAAGTACATCAAGGACGGGGCGTTACGCTTCTTCACCTGGCCCTCGGCCATACCGAACGCATGGGACATCGAGATGTTCATCCACCGCGGCTTCTGGATGATCACGTGGTTCAAGCAGGAGTTCGGCATGCGCGAGGCCCAGGAGGC
>JAKPQL010000065.1 GCA_029547045.1 Deltaproteobacteria bacterium
CGTCGGGGTGAACCAGCCGTGCCCACTCCTCCGGGCTGTCGCTGATCTCGTCGTCCGCGTACCCGAGCATCTCCTTCCAGCGCCGGGACCTGTACACCCTGCCTGCCACGATATCGTAGTCCCAGACCCCGTCGCCCGCCCCCTCCAGGGCGAACTGCCATCGCTCCTCGCTCTCGCGGAGGGCCTCGGCGGCCTTCCTGCGTTCGCTGATGTCGTGGGTGATGCCGAGCAGCCCTTCCGGTGACCCGTTCTCGTCATAGAGTATGCTCAGGGTCACTTCTGTCCACACCGTTGACCCGTCCTTGCGAATAAGCTCGAGGTCAAGTTTTTTCGTCCACTCCTTGCCGTGCACCTGGCCGTCCGACTCAAGCAGTTTCTCCTGGGTGAAGAGCTCCACGGCCATCCGGTATGACTCCGGCGCAAGGACCTCCTCCATCTTCTGCTGCATGGCCTCCTCGGGGGTGTATCCCCTGAGCTGCATCACGGAGGGGCTCACATAGACGTACTTGAGGTCCGCATCCAGCACCCAGATCACGTCCCGCAGGTTTTCCGCCAGGAGCCGGTATTTCCGTTCGCTCTCCTTGAGGGTCTTCTCGGCGAGGATCCGGTCCGTTACATCCCTGCCCACTCCGCTGAACCCTATTATCTCCCCGGACGGTCTCCGCAGGGGCGAAACGGAAAACTCGACATTGATGACTGTGCCGTCCTTCCTGATCACCTCGTAGTCCGCCAGGGTCTTCGTCGCCCCTGTGCGGTAGACTTCGTTGAATTCCACATATGCGCGCCGGGCGGTTTCGGGGGTGGTGTACGCACGGTTGTTCATTCCCAGCAGCTCTTCTCTGGGATACCCCAGGATTCGGCATTGCGATGCATTCACAAAGGTGTAGTTTCCCTGGAGATCGAGCTCAAAGTACGCCTCGTCCATGGTCTCCAGGATGGTACGGTACTTCTCCTCACTCTCTCGAAGGGCCGCTTCTGCCTTTCTCCGGTCCGTGACGTCGCGGGACACCCCATGGATGCCTGTCACCCTGCCCGAACTGTCGCGCATGGCGCGGCAGTTCGTCTCCAGGTACCTCACGGACCCGTCCTTGTGAAAATACTCGAGTTCCATGAGGATAGACCGGTCCGGATCCACACCTTCATGGCCGTCTCGTGCCAGCTCCCCGGAAAGGGTCTCCATGACCTGGGCGAGGGACCTCTCCGTGAGCTGCTCGGCGGCCGTCTGGCGCATTCGCTCCTCGGGGGTGAAACCCAGGATCTTCTCCACGGAGGGGCTCACGTAGGTGGTGCGCATGTCGAGGTCCACGATGAAGCTGATGTCGCCCATGTTCTCGGTGAGGAAACGGTACCTCGCCTCGCTTTCCGCGAGGGCCTTCTCGGCCCGCTTGTGCTCGGTGACGTCGCGCACCAGGGTGTGGAACCCCACGACAGCCCCCGAGGCGTCCCTCATGGGCCATACGGAGAGCTCGTTGTCGTGGAGCGTGCCGTCCTTGTGGTACACCTGGTAGTCGACCATGCGCTTCGGCACTCCTGTCACGTACACGTCATGGAAGGTCTCGAACATGTACCTGGCCGTCTCAGGGGGAGCATAGTGCGTGTAGTTCATGCCCAGGAGCTCTTCCCTGGAATATCCGGACATCTCTACGGCCGCATCGTTGAAGAAGGTGAAGTTGCCGGAGAGGTCTACCTCGAAGTATGACTCCTGCATGCTTTCCAGGATGCCCCGGTACTTCTCCTCGCTGGCCCTGAGGGCGTCCTCGGCCTTCTTCCGCTCGGTGACGTCCCTGACGATCCCCTTGAATCCGATGGCGCCACCCGCCGCATCGCGCATCAGCGAGACGGAGGCCTCCACGTGGGTCTTCCGGCCGTCCCTGGTGAAGAGCTCCCAGTCGACTCCGGAAAGGGGCTCACCGGTGACGAAGACCCGGTGGTAGGCATCGAAGACCTTCTTCGCGTTCTCTTCGTCCATGTACTTCCGGAAGTTCATGCCCCTGAGTTCCTCGTCCCTATAGCCGAGGCGACTCACGGCCAGGGGGTTGTAGAAGGTGAAGTTGCCCGCCAGGTCCACCTCGTAGTAGGCCTCCTGCATGCTCTCCAGGATGTTCCGGTAGCGTTCCTCGCTCCGGCGCAGATCCTCTTCGGCCCGTTTGCGCTCGGTGAGGTCCATGCACGAGGCCACACTTTCCTTCGTGCCAGGGATGAGGGCCACGTTGAGGAAGATGTCCCGGACCTCCCCGGCGCGGTTCTTGAGCCTGAACTCGTAGGCCCCGGGCGTGGATCCCGGCTCTTTCCTGCGCCGGGCATGGTAGCTCTTCATCATCTCCAGGTCTTCGGGCGCGATGAACACGGTCCAGCTCATCTTGCCTTCCATTTCCTCCTTGGTGTAGCCGGTGAGCTGTTCGAACTTGGTGTTGGCGAGCAGGATGGTGGTGTCCTCGGCGATGAGGATGGTGGCGTTGCCCGTGTTCTCGAAGATGGTGCGGTAGTGCTCCTCTCTCTTCTTCAGCTCTTCCTGGGCCTGCTTGCGCGACGTGATGTCGTGCACGAGCACGTGGAAGCCCGACGGCCTGCCCGATGCGTCACGCATGAGTCCGGCGGACATCTCGTGGGTGCGCACGCTCCCGTCCCTGCATATCACCTCGTAGTCCACCAGGCGCTCGGGTTCTCCGGTTTCGTAGATCCTGTGGAAAACCCGGAACATGCGTTGCGCCGTATCGGCCGAGGTGTAGGACCGGTAGCTCATGCCGACAAGCTCGTGGGGTTCGTATCCCAGCATGTGCCCGGCGACATCGTTGAAATAGGTGATGTTCCCTCTCAGATCGAGCTCGTAGTAGCCCTCCTCGATGTCCTCCAGCAGCTTTCGGTGGCGTTCCTCGCTCAGGCGGAGCGTCTCCTCGGCCTGCTTCCGCTCGGTGATGTCCCGGGCGATGCCCTGGACCGCATACGGGACATTGTCACGGAAGATGACAGACGAACTGGTCTCCACCCAGAGGGTTCGCCCGTCCTTTGTTCTGAGTCGGTATTCGGCGGGTTTCTGAGACTCAAGGGAACCGGTATCGTGCAGTTCCTGGAGGAGCCTGGTAGCCTTGGCAAAATCCTCGGGGCAGAGGACGGTGGCCAGGTTGATACCGGGAATTTCGTCCCTGGTGTATCCGAGAAGGTCCAGCGCCCTGTCGTTGGCGTCCAGGAAGCGGCCTTCGAAATCGTGGATGAAGAACAGCTCCAGGGAGTGGGCGAAAAGGGAGTGGTAGCTCTCCTCGAACTGCCTGGCCGTCTGTCTGACAGCGCGGATCTCCCGCTCCAGCTCCAGGATTCTCATCTCAAGATCAGCCTTGGTCGGCCGCCTTGCCATCTCCCCTCTCCTGAATGACTCTGACCATGCAGGGACGCACCGCTCACCCTGCGCCTTCATGTACTCTCTTTATCGGAATTTCTGCGGGCAGAACTTACCGATGGATGGGGATTGTCCATTCAGGGGTCGCGCCGCGAAGTCCATTGCAACCACTCGGAAATGGAATGCGCAGTCCGGAAAAACCAGGGGGGGTACCCGGGACGGCAACCCGGAACCTGGCTGTCATGGCACAATTCGAAGGGTTATCGTATTTCCCGTCACGGCCGGTTCAGGTATCCCAGACAGTCCAGGTGGATGACCACGAGGATTGCCGAAAGAACCAACACCGTGATGAGAACGGCCTTGAACACGGTCATCATGACTGGCATTTTACCCTGTTCCCGGATCCGGGGCAAGGGTCAGGGCCGCTCCCCCCAGAGCATGGCGGAAAGGCCCGAACTCCGCACCGTCCTGCGTGACACGGCCCGGGACAAGACTTCGGGGGACGACCAGATCTCGAGCGCCTTCCTGGCCCGGGTGATGGCCGTGTACACGAGTTCCCGGCAGAGCACCGGCGAGTCGCGGTCCGGCAGGACGAGGAGGGTGCGGTCGAACTCCGAGCCCTGGCTCTTGTGCACGGTCATGGCGAACGCGGTTTCGTGGCCGGGCAGGCGCATGGGTGAGATCTGCCGGGGGGTACCGTCACGACCGGGAAAACAGGCGCGCAGGTCGCCCTCATGGCGGAGAATGATGCCGACGTCCCCGTTGAACAGGTTCAGGGAATAGTCGTTCTCCGTGATGAGCACCGGCCTGCCTTCGTAGTGGACCCCTGAAGGATCCAGAAGGCCTTCCTCGGCCAGGATGCGCTCAATGAGGCGGTTCAGGGCCACAACGCCGAAGGGCCCTTCCCGGACCGGGCAGAGTACCCTGAAGGCGTCGAAGAGGCGCAGGCGCTCCTGGTGGTCGGATCCCTCGAGGTACGGTCCGTACCCTGCAATGACAGCAGGTCGGAGGGTCTCCCCGAGGGCATCAGCCCCGGGCAGGTCCCTGTGGCACAGCTCGCCTCCAGAGCCTGCCTGCAGGATCTCGATGCATCTCCCGGCATCTTCCCTGTTTACCGCTGCGCTCAGGTTGAAGATGAGGCTGTCCCCGGCGAAACGGTAGGTCCTGGTGAGCTCCACGATGGAGTCCTGCATGCCGGCCCTGCCCCCTGAAGACAGCCCGGCGTCGATGACCCGTGCGGCCAGATCGGCAAGCCCGGGGGAGTAGGCATGGGTGGTTCCGGTGTCGCAGATGTCCCCCAGCACATATCCTGCCGCAACGCTGGCGAGCTGGTTCCGGTCGCCGAGGAGGATGAGCCTGCCGTCAACCGGGATGGCCTGCACGAGGGCTGCCATGAGGGCAAGGTCTGCCATGGAGGCCTCGTCCACGACCACCACACGGGCTGTGAGGGGGTTGTCCGGCCCGCGCCGGGGTTTCACGGAACCTGTGGTAAAGCCCAGGAGCCGGTGCAGGGTGGATGCCTCCCTGGGTATCCGGCCGCGGATCTCTTCCGGGCAGTCGAGCCGCTCGACGCCTGTCTGGATGGACTCGGCGATCCTTCTGGCGGCCTTGCCCGTGGGCGCAGCCAGGGCGATGGTGAGGTCTGGTTCCAGCATGAGGAGCAGGGCCATGATCTTCGTTACCAGCGTGGTCTTACCCGTGCCCGGCCCGCCCGTGATCACGCACAGTGACCTGCTCGCCGCGATGAGGGCGGCGAGCCTCTGGGGGAGGACTCCTTCCCCGGCCTCCGGGAACATGCGCGCCATGGCGCTCCTGAGGGCCTCCGCATCGACAGGCCGCTCGGATGCGTTCAGGGCGATGAGCCTGTCCGCGAGCAGGCGTTCCTGCCTGTAGGTCCGGTGGAAGTAGAGCCTGTTCGAGCGGTCCAGGATCAGGGGGCGATCATCGCCCGGTGAGCCCACCACGGGCTCCCGCCTGAGGGTCGCGGCCCAGGCCTCCGGCCCGGGCAGGGCCTGCATGAGTTCTCCTGCCGCATCCAGCGAGGCCATGGGGGCGCACAGGTCCATGCAGGTGTGGCCCTGCCTTCCCAGGAAGCTCAGCAGGGCCGCGGCCAGGGCGAGGTCCCGGTTCTCCGACCCCGAGAGCCGCATCATGAACCGGGCGAAGTGCAGGTCAACAGTCGCGAAGGGGGCAAAAGCAAGCAGGGGCTCGAGCATGCTCATATTCCCTTTCCCTTCGTCCATTCGGGGGAATATCGCCGCATGGTGTGTCTGCAGGCCTTCGGCCGTTCCGACGAGACCGGATATCTGTGGTGCGTGCTGCTGGCAGAACTGTTCATTCTTCAACTCCGTCCATGAGGACTGCTGCCATGCGTGCCACCGTCTCTCCGTCCGACCGGGCCCGGAAGATGCCGTATCCCGAACCCTTCGCCGGGTCCACGCCCCGCAGGAACACGTAGATCACGCCGCCGAAGTGGCTGTCGTAGTCGTATCCGTCCATCCGGTTCCGCAGGTACTGGTCCAGGGCCACGCAGTAGAGATGGTACTGGAGCACGTAGCCCTCCCTTGCCATGACCGAGGCCAGGGCGTCCGGATGGTAGTCCTCCACCGCGTCACCCAGGTGGTTGGACTTCCAGTCCACGAGAAAGTACCTCCTTTCGTGCACGAACACTAGGTCCATGAAGCCCCGGAGGAATCCCTTTACCGGGTCGAATGCGAGGCGGGCTGTGGGGTACGGCATGCCTGCCGGCGAACCCGGGGGCAGGCAGCCGTGCAGCGCCCTGTGGAGACCTTCAGGCGTGAGGGTCTTCAGGGGGAACATGAACTCCAGTTCGGTGAGCCTCCGGTCCCTGGTCACCCCGGCGAGGCTCATGCCGCCCAGGTCCGAAGCGAGCACATTCCCGACCATCGCAGTGACCGCCTCCGCCCAGGCCGTGTCGAAGCCGTACTTGGCGAGCGTCTCCTCAGCCACGGCCCGTATGGCATCCCTGCCCGCGGTGAAGTCGATGCGCTCGAAGACCTCGTGCAGGAGCGTCCCGGCGCGGGCTCCCCGGGGGAAGGAGAAAATGTCCCGGGCACGGTCCTTCCTCTGTCCCACATCCTCCAGCGCGGCGTGGCGCAGCATGTCCCGGTCGGCCGCATCGCCTGCCCTGTGCAGGCCCCTGACAAACGAGGTGTAGCTCGCCATGCCCCAGGTGCGGTCAACAGCCCGGGTGAAGAGACGCGCCGCAGGCTCCGGCCCTGCTGCACTCGAGCCCTCGGGCGACAAGGGTTCTTCCCGGGGCAGGCGCTTCACCCGGGCCATGCCCGCGGACCGCTCGACCAGGTCGCTGAGGCCCTGTCGGATGCCGGTACCGCCTGGCTGGCCCAGGAGGAGGGCCATGGCGGACCTCGCCTCGTTCCGCACCGCCGTCAGTGCAGCGTAACACCGGTTCTTCGCCCGGGTGAGCGCCACATAGAGGAGCCGGACGTCCTCGGCCTCGCTCTCCGTGGCCGCCAGCGCGGAGTGGATGTCATATTCGCCGGATCCCAGGTCGAAGACGGCGCGGTCCGCCTCGTCGTGGAACACCACGCCCTCCCGCTTCCTCCGGTCCCCGGCGCTCCAGGCAAAGGGGCAGAACACGATCGGGAACTCAAGGCCCTTGCTCTTGTGCACGGTCATGACCCTCACCGCGTCCTCGTCGCTCTCGAGCCTGAGCTGGTACTCGTCGTTTCCCGGAAGTGCCGGGTCCCTGCGCTCGGCGAGCCACTTCCTCAGGCCCTGCATGCCGAGTCTGTCCGCCGCCTCGGCCCTTCCCAGGATCTCGGCGATGTGGAGCACGTTGGTGAGCGCCCGCTCGCCCCCCTCGCAGCCGAGGAGACGCGGGCGCACCCCCTCCCGGTCCAGCAGGGAGCGGATCATGGGCGTGAACCCGGCGCCCGCCCAGGTGTCGCGCCAGGCCCGGAACCGCTCGATCCACCCCTCCCAGGCCGCCTCGTCGGCCGCAAGGGCGTCCAGGGCCACGGCGTCCAGGCCGAAGATGCGGGTCATGAGCGCGGTGCGCACAAGGGCCTCCCGGTGTGGTTCGGCCAGGGCAGCGAGCAGCATATCCATCTCCAGGGCCTCGCCGGAGAAGAACACGTTCTCGTCGCTGTAGAGTACGCAGGGGATGAGCGCCCGGCGCAGGGCGTCGCGCACCATGCGGGCCTCCCGGTTGGTGCGCACGAGCACTGCCATGTCCCGGGGGTTCAGTCCCTCTCCCCCAAGCCTCACCTCACCGCTTTTCGAGAGGGCGAGGAGTCGTGAGATCTCGAAGGCCGTGGCCCTGCACACCTCTGCACGTGCCCGGGGGACCGAGACGACCGTGCCGTCTTCCGGCTCGAGGTGCCAGACCACCAGGGAACCGTCCGTCAGGCCGGTGAGCGTCTTCCGGTCGGGCCGGTCCGCCGGGACGGCATCCTGGAAGGAGATCCACTTGAACACGAAGGGGTGCTCAGCCCGCGAGAACACCGCGTTCACCGCCGCGATGAGGCCCGGCTCGCTCCGCCAGTTGTGGACGAGGGTGTGCCGGGCGTGACCTTCCACCGCCTGGGCGGCCCGGGCATAGGTGAACACGTCCGCGCCCCGGAAGCCGTACACGGCCTGCTTGGGGTCGCCGATGAAGAACAGGGTGGAACCTGCGAAGCACGTGGTGAAGATCTCGTACTGCAGGGGGTCGGTGTCCTGGAACTCGTCGATGAGGGCCGCGTCGAACCTGGCCGCCACGGCCCGGGCCAGGTCCTCGCCGCCGCGCGACCGGAGCGCCCGGTGCACCCTGAGCAGCAGGTCGTCGTAGTGCACGAGGCCCCTCGCCTCCTTGCGGCTGGCCAGGTCCTGCTCCAGGGAGGAGAGGAACCGCACCTTGAGGCGGGTGAGGGCTCCCTCCATGGCCGAAGCCAGGGCCAGACCCGCATCGTGCAGGGCCCCGCACAGGGCGAAGGCCGGGTGGGCGGGCACTTTCCCGTCCTTCTTCGTGGCCTTTTCGATGCCTGCGGGCGTGAACCTGGCAAGGCTCTTCCCACTTGGCAGCGTGAGAGGGCCCATGCCGAGGAAGCGGCCGATCTCGTCAAGATATCCGGGCACCAGGTCTGCCTTCAGGATGTTCTGTTTTATCGATGCCTTGTCACTCACGAGGCGCTCCACCTCGGGACGCGCACCGGGCCAGATGGCTGCCAGCTCCTCGAAGGCCCTGCGGTAGGAGGCGATGAGGCCCGTGAGCCCCCCCCATTCCGGAGGTTCCCCGCCCGGGGGGATGAGACGGGCCGAAAGGTTCGGCCTGGCCGCCAGGTCCATGAACCACTCCGGGCTCACGCCGCGGCCACGGCAGTAGGCGATGAACTCGGGCACGGGGTTCCCCGCAACGTGGATACGGTAGAAGTCTTCCGCCGCCCCTGCCACCAGCTCGGTCTGGTCCGTTACCAGCTCTGTCTCGAAGGGGCTGCCGGTCTCGAAGGCCAGCTCCCTGAGCATGCGCTGGCAGAAGCCGTGGATGGTGGAGATGGCGGCCTGGTCGAACCGGGCCAGTGCCTGTTCCAGGGCCTGCAGCGCCCTCGGCCTGTCCGGGACCCGTGCAACAAGGGCGCTGAGGAACGGGTCCGGGGACGTGCCTGCGGCAAAGGCGTCCCTGGCCTGGCGCAGCCTGGCGCGGATGCGTGTCTTGAGCTCGTCGGTGGCGGGCACGGTGTAGGTGACCACGAGGATCCTCTCCGCCGCCATGCCCCGCTCCAGGAGGAGGCGGAGGAAGAGCGATGCAATGGTGTAGGTCTTGCCCGTGCCCGCGCTCGCCTCGATGAGGTGCGTACCGGAGGGTTCCAGGGCCATGAGATCCAGCGGCTCCGTCATCAGGGCACCTCCATGGCCGTCAGGACCGGCCAGAACACGGTGAGGGCCAGGGCCCGGAACTCGCCGTCCAGGGGGTCAGTGCGGGGGAAGCACAGGTGTGCGGCAGGATCCCCGGCCTCGGGGCGCTCCTGCGCGCTCCCCTCCCACTTCCCTCGCGCGTCCTCCATGGCCCTTTCCTCACTGCCGTACTTCTTCAGCGATTCCGCATAGGCGAGCGAGCTCTTCGGGAAGAAGTGCACGGGTTTCGCGAGGCCCTGCCGGTACGCGTCCAGGAGGCCCCGGAGGGCCCGGAGCGGGTCGGCGGGCGGCCTGAGGGTGAGCACTCCCTCCCTGTGGATGTGAATGGCCGTGGCGTCCCCGCCCGGACGCGCGGCCTGGAGGAGGAGCAGGCTGAGCCATGCCCGCAGCAGGTCGGCAGGCGCGGTCCGGGCGTAGCGGAACGAGAGGAAGGACCCTCCTGCCAGGCTCTCCACGGTCCCGGCCACGGTGAACTCGTCCACGCCGACGGACACGGGGGTCTTTTCGAACGTTCTGCCTGCCCTGGCTTTCTCGATG
Source organism: Deltaproteobacteria bacterium (assembly GCA_029547045.1). GTDB lineage: Bacteria > Desulfobacterota > Desulfomonilia > UBA1062 > UBA1062 > MWEI01. Next base: position 9,749 of record JAKPQL010000065.1, read on the forward strand.
AGCGGCAGGAAGCCGTCCACCTCGCGGGTAAGGCTCTGGAGCGCCATTTCACCCGCTACGCCGTGGGGCAGCAACCCCTCGGCCCTGAGCCTGGCCAGGTCCGCCCCCATTCCCGCGCCCGCGAGCCGCTCGGCCAGGATGCGCTGCTGGAGGGAGTAGCGCTCCAGGCCGGCGAGCGTGAAGGGCTCCCGGTCGAGCACGGGCTCCTCGTCCCGGGGCAGTTCGGCGCCGAGCCGGTGGCGCAGGAAGAAGCGCGCCGGGCAACGGAAGAACTCGAGCAGGCGCTCCGGGTCCACCGTGCGCCACTGCTCCTCAAGCTCGCCTGCGAGCGCAGGCCAGCCCTGGCCCGCACCCGGCCCTGCCCAGAGTGCCCGGGCGGCCAGCGCATTGTCCCTTGAATAGCTGAACAGGTTCGTACCCGGGGTGAAGTATTTGGCATTGAAGGCCTGGAGAGAGTGCTTCCTCACCACCTCCGGCGAGGCAAAGGCCTTTTCGAGGTACTCCAGCAGGGCGCTCACAACCACGGACGGCGGGATGGGGGCGTTGTCCTGGATGCCCTGGCCGATGTAACTGATGGAGAGCGCGTCCCGGGCCGACAGCAGTGCCTCCAGGAAGAGGTAGAGGTCGTCGTCGCGCTTCGACCGGTCGCCCTTCCGGCCATGCAGGGCCATGAGGTCGAGGCCGCTCGCGTAGTCCCTCCGGGGGAAGGCTTCGTGGTTCATACCCATGAGGCAGATCACGCGGAACGGGATGCTCCGCATGGGCAGCATGGAGCAGAAGGTGACACCCCGCTCCAGGAACCCGGCTCCCTCCGCTGCACTGCCGAAGGCCCTGGAGAGGTGGTGCCGCACCACGCCGATACCCACCCTGCCCGCGAACCCGGCCTCCGTTCCTGCCCGCTCCAGGCCTCTCACGGCGGCCTTGAGCCTGAGCATGTCCTGCGCGCCATCCTCGTCCGCGGCCATGAGGCCGTCGATGATATCGAGCAGCACCCCTGACCACTCGGCAAGCCCCCGCTCCTGCCGGAGGGCTTCCACTGCAGCGAAGAGCCGCTCGACGAAGTCCAGGAAGGAACCGAGGAGCTCGGCCGAGGAAGGGTCCACCTCGTCATGGGGCGCGATGCCCGCGAACAGGCTTTTTCCCCCGGCCATGGCATAGCCCAGCAGCAGCCGCCTGAGGCCGAACTCCCAGGTGTTCTCCTCGAAGCCGGGCAGTCCGAGCTCCTCCTTGTGCCTGCCGTCTTTGGCCCAGCGTATGCCCGTGCCCGCGACCCAGGCCTGCACCTTCGCTACCGCATCCTCGTCCATGCCGAACCGTGCGCGCACCGTCTCCCGGTCCAGGAGGTCCATGACGAGCGATGCCTCAAGGCGCGCGGACGCGAGGTCGAGCACGGCCATGAGGCAGTCAGCGAGGCGCGAGCTGCGCCTGAAGGACCGGTCCGAGATGCTGTAGGGGAGATAGCGGGGATCGTCCCTCTCCATGCCGAACACGGCATGGATGAGGGGTGCGTAGGCCTCGATGTCGGGTGCCATGACGAGCACGTCCTTCGGCTCCAGGCCCGGCAAGGTCTCGAAGAGGTCCAGCAGGGTGTCCAGCAGCACCTCCACCTCACGCATGGGGCTGTGGCACGAGTGCACCTGGATGGAGCGGTCCCCCTCCTGAACCCCGAGCACGCCCTCCGATCCCGGGGCCCGCAGGTTCAGGATGTCGCCCTGCACGCGGCCGAGCATGGTGCTGTCCGTCCCCTCCGCGAACAGGTCATGCTGCTCGGGGTCCAGGTCGAGCACCATGTCCAGGAAGTTCCTGCCGAGCCTGCCCAGGGTCGCGAGCAGCTCGTTGCCCGACTCCAGGTGCCGGTCCCCGGCATCGACGCGCGCGATCCTGTGCTCGGGCATGATGTCTGCCCAGTACTCCCGGCACGGGTTCAGGCAATAGATGCCGACGTCGACCTTGTGAGACAGGGCCCTGAGCACCTCCAGGTGGAACGCGGGCAGGTACGAGATGCCGAACACGGAAACCCGCTCGGGCAGCAGCGAGGCGTCCGTGTGCGGGATGGCCTGCATGAAGAGCTCGCGGAGCCGGGCCCGGTGCAGGGCCTCACGGCCGTCGACGACCTTCCTCCAGAGCGCTGCCTGCCAGTTCTCGGGGTATGTTGAGGCTGCACCGCCCCCTTCCCACCCCAGCACGACCCCGGGCCTGAAGATGAGGTACTGGTCGTAGAGGCCCGCCATGAGGCTGCTGAACTGGTAGAGCTTCATGCCGGAGGCGTCGTGCTCCAGGTAGTCCCTGATGCGCTCGAAGTCCCTGTGGCCGAGGAGCCCGGGGAGGCAGTCCATGATGCGCAGCGCCAGCGCATCCCTCTCGAAGAGCGGCGGCTGTTTCTGTCCGGCCAGGACGCGGGAGAACATGTCGAGCACGAAGGCGTTGGGGAACGGCCAGGAGACGTTCGCGCACACGCCGTGCATGCGCGCGAGCTCCATGGAGAGCCAGCGCTGCATGCCGCGGCTCTGCACCACGACGATCTCGGGGGTGAGCGGGGAGGAGAGCGGGGTGGAGAGCGTGGCTGCGAGGGCCTGGGAAAGAACCTCGAGCTGGTTGCTCTGGATGAGTTTCAGGCCCGGCAATCAGAGTCCTCCGAACATGACATCATATGAAGGCACAGTATATCCTTTTTTCAGCACGACATGTACTCATAAAGCCTGAAACGGGATCGCCGTTATGTGAGGCGACAGCGGCAGCGGTTTCGTACCGAGGTGGACAAGCCATCCCCTATCGGTTTTAGCTGCATAGTCTTCCATGAACGAGATCAGGCCTGAGGCCATGGAAGGGTTGGGGGTCGCGGTCTGCTTCACCTCCACAGGGACAAGCCGTCCATGGCGTTCGATGACGATATCCACTTCCTTGCCATGGGACGTCCTCCAGAAGAACAGCCGCGGCTCCAGCCCGCTGTGGAGCGACCTCTTGACAAGCTCTGTCAGGACGGCAGTCTCGACAATCGCCCCGGCGAGCGGCCCTGCCGAAGCGTGGGCCGGGTCGCTGAGTCCTGTCAGGTAACAGAGCAGTCCCACATCGGTGAAATATACCTTGGGTGTCTTCACCAGCCGCCTTCCGATGTTCTCATGGTACGGTCGCAGGACAATGACCTGGAACGTTGCCTCCAGCACGGAAAGCCAGGCCTTTGCAGTATTCACCGCGATACCGAGGTCCCTTGAGATGTCCGTGATGTTCAGGAGCTGTGAGCTGCGGGCAGCCACCACACGCAGGAAGTTCTGGAACCCGGAAAGGTCCCCTATGTGCTTCAGCTCCCTGACATCGCGTTCGAGATAGGTCTGGACATAACTGGAGAACCACAAGGTCTGGCCGCGATCCGGTTCAGAGGCAAGCTCGGGATAACCTCCCCTGAGAAACCTCTTCCAGAGTTCCTGCAGGGGCAGCTCCCGGCCGTGAGACGCATGCCCCCTTTCCCAGGGAAGTCGTGCGGATGGCTTGCGGCCGAGCTCGCTGCAAGACAGGGGCAGCAGTCGCAGTATTGCGCTCCTTCCCGCCAGGGACTCGGTAACCCGTTTCATGAGCAAGAGGTTCTGGGACCCGGTTATGAGGTATTGCCCCTTGAGTGACCGTGCGCTGTCTATGCCTTCCTTGATATACGGCAGCAGCTCCGGGGCATACTGCACCTCATCCAGAATGACCGGGGGGGCATAGATATCGAGAAATCCCCTTGGGTCGGAGAGCGCGGCAGCCCGCACATCAGGCGCTTCGAGGGACACATACCGGTGGCTCCTGCCGAACAGGTGTTTGAGGAGTGTGGTCTTGCCCGACTGCCTGGGTCCGGTCAGGACCACTGCTGGAAACTCCTTTGCAGCCTTTATCAGAACCGGCTGGAGGGATCGTTCGATGTATACGCCCATGATCACCTTATTGTGTAATTATGCATTCTGATTGCACGATTGCACATTTCATGTCAAGGTGGTTCATGCCAAAAACGCGGGAGAGCGAAGTATCCCCCTAGAATCGATGTAATCCGATATCCTCAGGTACACGCCTCCCTGAACCTCTCATACCTCCACTCCAGGTACCCCTTGTCCGGCATGAACTCATCCCTGCGCGGCAGGATGATTTTCTGCCTGTGCAGCTCCTTGATGCCGTGCTGGAGCATGGGGCCGTCACGCTCTTTCAGCACGTCCTCCCGCACTTCGATGACATACCCGGGGCTCACCCCGAGGATGAAGCTGTCGAACGCGGCATGGTGCAGCTTGCACAGGGCAATGCCGTTGGTCACGGTCGGCCTGCTCTCGGACTCGGTGTCCGGAATGATGTGCGCAGCATCCAGCAGCTCCTCGTGCCTCAGTCTGCAGAATGCACACTGGGTCCGGTACGCGTATATTACCCGCTCCCTGAACCCCCTCTGGTGAAGCCGCACCCTCACCTGGGACGTGACATATGCCCTTCGCGGTTCCGCAAGCTCATAGTCCTTGGAATTTCCTGCAGAGATCACGGCAGCGTCGTCGAATTCCACGGTGAAGGTGAGGTGTGCCGGATCGTCTGCCACGATGAACACGGGCCAGACCACGAAATACCTGCCCGGCATGATACCGTAGAGGTAGATCAAAGGCACCCTGTCCCGCATGGCCTGCCTCAGGCCCACGTTGTCCCTGTGCTGCGGATCGCTCCCCCGGTACCGGTAGCTCAGCAGCCCCTCCGTGCCGATCATGTCGTCATAGGGGCCCTTGGGCGCAGTGGTGATGGTGAGGGGGTATGTCAGGCCTTTCGGTGTGAAGATGCCCGCAGGCGAGATGAGGGGGACCCGCCGGCCGGCATGAACTAATCCCTTCTCGAGCACATGCCGCGGGAGCACGTCCCCGTGGATGTCCACCTGCCCTTTCAGCCAGTCAAAGGCTGCAATGCGTGTTTCATGGTCCAGCGACATGGAGGGTTCAATCCATCTCACAACAAATAAAATGAATTTCACATCCAATTGAATTGCGTTTCAATGCCACATGATTACAGCAAAGTACGCAGTGTGTCAAAGAAAACGGCCCCCCGAGATATCCTGTTTGCAGATACAAGGTTAGGGTAATATAATAAGTGTATAAGAATGACAGATCGTGAGGACGAGTCTTGATGGACCTCTTTCAGAAATTCGATGCCGAGAAATGTACGTTGTGCGGGGAGTGTTTTCATCAGTGTCCCGTGATGCATCTGCCCCTCGACCTGGCAAGAGATGAAATCAAGAGGCTGATTGAAGGGCGCGAGACAAAACGCGTGCTGCAGAAGTGCACGAGCTGCTTCGCCTGCAACTTTATCTGTCCTGAGGGCTGTAACCCCACGCAGAAGATCCTCGATGTCTGGCATGAGAAGTCAGTGCGCCAGGGACTGCCGGTAAGGGCACTGTACTATACCCCGGATAGTCCGCTCAATTTCAGGACCTATGTCCTGGAGAGGCTCCCAGGGGATGAACGGGAGCTCGTCAGGTCATGGGAGGACACCTCGCGCTGCGAGGAAATCTTCTACCCGGGGTGCAACTGGATTACCGTGCCGTACCTGACGCGGACCAGGCTGCTGAGTGGAATGAACATACGTGGTTCACTGAATCTCTGCTGCGGTGAAACCTACTATCGCACCGGGCAATATGACATGGTGGAGCGGGCTGTAAAGAGACTGCACACCTGGCATGATAAACTCCGTTTCAAGAAGATGATCATCCCCTGCACCGCCGGTCTCAACATGTTCACCAATGTCCTGCCCAAGTTCGGCGTGAAGTTCGATTTCGAGATACAGCACATGCTGCCCTGGCTGTTGAAAAGAATAGAAGGGGGTGAAATCACGATCACGAATCCCCTGAATATGAACGTGACCATTCAAGAATCATGCTATGGCAAGTTCTTCGGTGACGAATACATGGATGTGCCGAGAAGACTGCTGCAGGAGATGGGTTGTACCGTAATAGAGGAAGACCTGTGCCGGCAGCAGGCCATCTGCTGTGGAATCGGGGGCGGGTTCAGTCATCAATCGTCATATCATCCCTGGGACATCACCCTTTCCACGATACGGTCACTGAGGCTGGCAGGCAGGACGGGAGCGCAGGCCCTTGCCGTGTATTGTGCCGGTTGCCTTCAGATGCTCACCGTGGGGCAGTTTGTTTTTCCCAACCGCATGCCCATCTATCACATCATAGAACTGCTTCAGTTCGCAACCGGGGAGAAGCCTGAAAGGAAGCACAGACAGAGGGGGCTGAAGATGTTCACCGGTGTTGTCCTCAACCAGTTCCCCAAAACGTTATCGCCAAAGAGGTTCTTCATGAAGGATCTGCCATAGAACAGGGGACAGGATATCATATGGCCGCTACCAACAGCTTTCGATGGTTCAGGGAAGACCTCTGCGACCGCTGCGGTGATTGTTTCAGGAAGTGTCCTGTGCTCAATCTTTCCGAGCAGGCGGCGAAGAGGGAAATACAGGCTTTGATCGATGGGGATACTGGAGATTCTCTTGTCTTCAGATCCTGTACCACCTGCAACGTCTGCGACAGCGCCTGCCCCAGGAATGCGTCTCCATACGAGCTGATCCTGGAAAGATTTAACGATTACCTCCAAAAGCACGGTCTGCCGTTTCTGGCGAAGCTGGTGCTACCCAACGAGCCTGAGAATATCTGGTCGAACCTGAGAACACTCATGTCTGAAGAGGAGCTGGTCCTTCTGCGAAGCTGGGAAGAGACCCTGCATAGCAGGAAGAAGCAGATTCTCCTGACCGGGTTCTATACAAACATTGTTCCGTATCTCGCCAGCGGGAAGATTATCGACGACCTGCGCCCGGTCATTGCCGGGAGCGAGGGGCTGTGGGGATGCGGCGGAGACAGCAACAAGCTGGGGGCGATAGCGCTGACTGAACAGGTACAGGAACTGCTGCAGAAGCAGTTTGAACAGATGGGCGTTGAGAAGGTGTATTGCTTCATGGAAGCTGAAGCTGCCATGCTGGCGGAGGTTTTACCCAATCGGTTCGGGACGCTCTTCAATTTCGAGGTGCTCCCTCTGGATTACTGGATTCTGGATAAACTGGAGCGGGGCGAGGTCAGGATTGTCAACAGGCTGAATCGCAGGGTTACTGTCCATGATAATTGCATGTCGCGGTATTTCGATGGCAAGCCGCAGGACGTGGTGCGCAGGATTGTCGCCCTGTCAGGGGGTGAGCTTGTGGAGATGGAACACAACCGCTTCAATGGTCTGTGCTGCGGGTGGGCGGCAACCATACCGACCTTGTACGGGAAAGGCTCAAACAATCCATTTGGCACCCTGATGTACCTCCTGCACAGCCTCTCTCTTCGTCTGCAGGAGGCTGAAGCGACCGGCGCGGAGATAGTGGTGACGAGCTGCCCTGCCTGTTACATATTTCTCTCCATGATGAAAGAGCTCGTGGGAAGCAGGATCGAGGTCTATCACTCCCTGGAGATCGTTCAGCTGGCCGCCGGCGAATCCCCTGTTTCCAGGACGCCACGGAGGTGCTGGGACATCCTTGCCGTTGCCACGAACATCCTGCTTCAGCTGATCCTTTCCAGGGAGAATTGGAAGCGATTTTCCCCGCAACAGATTGACCCCGGCAAGGTTCAAGAGCTTCCCCGTCCGATGGACAGAGACGCAAGGAGGCTGAAGACCATAGCCCGCCTCTATAGAAGCCCTGCGGTTCAGAACCCTGTCTCAAAGCTTGTAATCGCCTCTGTAATAAAGACCGCCATTGCTGCATACAGGGTCAGGCAGAGAATACGTGACATAATGGTTGGCAGGTAAGTCACTTCCTCCTATAGCTCATGGTAATCGCCTGGACCAGCTCGTCGATTGCTCGATAACTTCCCGGTGCCATACGAGATATGAAAATGAGGATCGTCCTTTTTTATCCGTTGGCAGAACCGTGGCAGGGGCAGAGGCGGTTCATACCGAACGCCCCTGACCCCGTCCGGATTGCGTCACTCCCCCATGGGTACTGTTGCGAACATCCATGTGAGGTTTGCCGCCACGCTGGCCTCGCCCTTGTACTGCCCTTCCACGTGTGCGTACAGGCCCCAGGGGAGCTTCACCATGACCCCGCCGTACCCGCCGAGCACGTCCTTCTGCCGCAGGTTCATGCGTGCACCCGCATCCTCGTACTCGGCAGTTGCGTAGTACGCGAACGGACCGGCGTACACCACCGCGGGCCCGGCCTTGGCCTGGACACACACGCCCCCCAGGATCTCGGTGAAGTCCTTGATCTTCTGGTCCCTGTCCTTGAACGCGGGCAGCGCGTCCGTGACCTGGAAGAACGGGCCCGCGCCGAAGGTGCCGTTCGACCAGGCGAGCCACCTGAGCTCGCCCGAGACCAGCGCCGCAGGGCTGCCCCTGAAGTCGGGGGCCGTGTCAGAGGTGCGCGCGTCCGCGGCGCCGAGCCGCAGGCACGACTCCACGTTCCCGATCCTGTTGTAGCGCGTCTCCACGAAGACCTGGTTCTGCACTATGGTGATGTCGTCACCACCATGGCTCAGGGTGCTTGAGCCATAGGCATACGCAGCGCCCAGAAACAGGTCCCCCTTCCCTGCATAGGGCTCCACGGGACCGATCCCGCCTGCGCGCGCGAGGCTGCCGACTGCAAGGAACATTGCCAGTGCTGCTCCGATCATGCTTCTGTTCATGGTGTCTCTCCCTTTCCTGAGTAATTTTTCTGTCATTCACTGCTGCCGGTTGTGCACCTGCTGCCCGCGTACCGGCTCGCCCCTGGATACGGGCCTGCCGTCAGCCAGGTACGAGGTGAACTGGGCGGGCAGCCCTTCTCCCATGAAGGGCTCCGGGGTATTCTGCACGTGATAGTGCAGGTGTGGCAGGTCCGAGGCACCGCTGTTTCCGCACAGGCCCAGGACCTGGCCGGCAGTCACCCGTTCCCCCGGCACGACCGTCACTGTACCCTGCTGGAAGTGACACAGGAACGAGTACTCGCCGTTTTCGTGGTCGATGATGACATGGTTGCCGAGCGGTGCATCCAGGTTGTCCTCTGAGCCCGGCGCATTGTCGGGCACATCGTTTGCGGAAGAGGCCACGATCCCGTCACCAGGCGCGCGCACGGGCCTGCCGAAACAGTAGTAGTCCTCGTTCCTGGACCCGTCGCCACCGTGGATGAAACCGTTTTCGAACACCATGAAATCACTGGCGAACCGCTGATCCACACAGTCCGCATGGTAGTTGTCCCAGGTGGTCCTGCCACCCCAGAGCACCACCCACGTTCCCTCAAAGGGCAGCCTGAGGACGGTTCTCGTCCGGTACTGGAGAAACCTGCTCGGCGCCTCCTCGCTCAGGGGCCTTACATCGAGGTACATGAGGCGCAGGCCACCGTCCATGCCCAGCTCCACGGACACGGGGACATCAACTCCCGCGAATTCTGCCTTGCGGAGGTAGAGTCTGAAGGAATTGATGCTGAGCACGCGCTCGTCGAGCACCCGCTCCTCCCTGCCCAGCTCTCCCGTGATGGCTCCCAAGACCCGGTCAAAGGTCTCGGGCGTACCATAGGTGTCCTTCAGGGTATCTGAGGCCGCACCCCAGAGGCGCCCATACTCCCCTGCAGAGAGCCACCCCGCGTACACCCTGCCCGTGCCCATGGCCGCCTTGTCCGTCCTGCAGCCGTGCACCCCCCCGAGTCCCATGGCCGCCCATGCGAGAGCGACCAGGGTCATGGTGATTATCCGTTTCATTGTGCTGTCCATACAACCCTCCTGCGTGTTGTTTTCCTGCGGTTATCGTACTGATTCCAGGCAGTTGTCGTCCCGGCCTATAGGGATGGACACCTTTGTTGAAAAAAATGGGAAAGGCCGATGGGACTGGGGGGATCAGCTGGACAGGGTAAGGCTGTCCCTGTACTGGGACGGGGTCATACCCACGTGCTTCCGGAACGCATTGTAAAAGGCCGACTTGGAGCTGAACCCAGCCTCCATGCCGATGCCGAGGATGGAGAGCTTGTCCGCCTCGGGGGACGCAAGGAGCCGCTGCGCCTCCCGGACCCGGTACGAGTTCACGAAGTCGAAGAAGTTCTTCTGAAGCCCCATGTTGATGGCCTGGGACAGGTGGTTGGTGGACACGGACAGCATGTCCGCCAGGACTGGCAGGGTGAGCCCCATCTCCAGGAAGGGCTTCTGCTCGTCCATGAGTCTCGTGAGGCCGCTCAGGATCTCCTCGGCCTTTGCCCTGTCCAGGGCGGACTTCCGGTACTTCTCTGCAGCGCCCTCTCCCGGCCCCGAGGTCACAGCCTGCCCTTTGCTTGGGGGAGCAGGGGCGGCGGGTGCAGCAGCAGCGTCCATGGCCTCCAGCGTCTCGATGACCGCGAAGAGCCCGGGCTGCTTCAACCCCTTGTACCCCAGATAGAACACCGCGCATGCAACCAGGAGGTGGAGGCCGTAGCCTGCCTGCCGGTAAAGGCCAGAGAACTGGGAGAAGAGCGTGTAGAAGGTGTACCCCGCCCACAGAACAGAAAAGACGACAAGGAACCACGTCATCCAGCGCAGGTCAATGTCCTCCACAGAGGAGAAGCCCCGCGTGAGGCGCGCTGCGTGCCGCAGGAGGGCCCGGACGGACAGGGCTATGTATATGGCCATCTGCAGCACGATGGCAAGGATGACGGGGTCGAGGTCCCGGATGGACGCCGCCTTCTCCAAGCCGCCGGTGAGCCTCCACCACAGGGCCTTGCGGGCCGGGTCCATGAGGTAGAGCGGGACCAGGTACACGAACAGCATGGCGGCGGGGATGAAGTGCGGCCATGTCCTGCCCCGCTGTGCCCGGCCGGGCCGGGTGACCATGGAACGGGTATAGAGGTAGATGAGCGGTCCGTAGAGGAAGTTCGTTGGCCACTCCAGGCCGATGAGCCACGGATAGATCCCGTAGTAGTTCGTCTCGGCCAGGAACCCGTCCGTGAGGCTCAGGGCGAGCACGAGGAGCAGCAACGCCAGGGTGCGGTTCGCGGGATTGTTTGCGTGGGCGCTCCGGAACAGGACCAGGAACAGGAACACGGCCTGGGCCGCCCCGATGAGGAGCAGCACGGACATGAGGCTGATGGACGGTTCGTACATGGGGCCCCTATCCGGAACATTCAGTCATGCATACAGACGCACCGTCTCTCCGGCGCGGGCATCAGGCACTAGGGCAGGTCCGGGAACACGGGTTTCCTCTTCTCCAGGAACGCGCCCACGCCGTGCACGCACTCGCCGGATGCGATGAGCGCCGTGGCGAGCTCCTCCTCCCGGTCGAGCATGGCACTGAACGGGACCGCCTGGGAGAGCCTGAGGAGGGTGAGCGCCTCGCGTACAGCCCTGGGCCCGTTCTCCGCAATGGACCCGGCCAGCCCGAGGGCCTCCTCGAGCGCCCTGCCCTTTTCGCTCACCCGGTTCACCAGGCCCATGGAGAGCGCCTCATCAGATCCCACCTTCCTGGCCGTGAGGATGAGGTCCGCCGCCCGCGACGGGCCGATGAGACGCGCCAGGGCAGGCCCTCCGCCCCAGTCCGGCATGAGGCCGAGCCGTACCTCGGAGAAGCAGATCACGGCATCCCTGTCCATGACCCGCAGGTCGCACCTCGTGGCCAGCTCAGCGCCGCCACCGTATGCCAGGCCGTTGAGCGCCGCGATGAGGGGGACCGGGATGGACACGAAGGCGTCGATGGCCGCGCGGATGTTCCGGATGAGCTTCTTCGACGGTTCGCGCTCGCCGGTGGACATGGCCTTGACGATGCCGTCCACCATGGGGTTGTCCGGGTTCACGTCGAACCCGGCCGAGAACGCGGTGCCGCCGGATCCGGTGATCACCACAGCCCGGGGCGGGGCCGCCCTGAGCTCGGAAGCGACAGCCTCGATGCGGGTGAACATGGCCTCGTTGAAGGAGTTCCTCCGCTCGGGCCGGTTTATGGTGACAAGGGCCACCCTGTCCCTGCGCTCCAGGAGTATCAGTTCAGTGTTCATGAAGGTCTCCTCACAGGTTCAGTCCCACAGGTTCACAACGATCCTGCCCTGGTGACCGCCCGCCCTGATCCTGTCCAGGGCACCGCTCACGTCCTGAAGCGGCACCTCGGAGGCGAGGCTCTCGAGCCAGGGGAACTTCCAGGGGCCTGCGAGCATGTCCCACGCCCTGACGCGCCGCGGCATGGGGCAGTTCTGCGAGTCGATGCCGAAGAGCGTCACCCCGCGCAGGATGAAGGGGTACACGGTGAGGTGGATGTCGCCGGACACCACGTTGCCGCAGCACGTGATGGCGCCCTCGGCGCGGATGGACCGGATGGCCGAGGTGAGCACGCTCCCACCCAAGGTCTCCACGCAGCCGGTCCAGCGGTCCTTGAGCATGGGCCGCGGGCTCTCGTCGATGAACTCGGCGGGCTCGATGACCTCTGCGGCGCCGATCTTCGCAAGGTACTCCTTCCGGTCCGTGAGGTCGTTCAAGGCGGTCACGTGCATGCCCGCGTGCGCAAGCATGGATACCGCCACGCCGCCCACCCCTCCGCCGGCGCCCGTCACGAGGACGTCGTCCTTGGGTTTGATGCCGAAGTCCACGAGCCGCAACACGGACAGGGCCGCCGTGAACCCGGCCGTGCCGAAGATCATGCTCTCCCGGAGCGTCAGGCCCTTGGGCTTTCTCACCACCCAGCCGGCAGGGACCCGGATGAACTGGCCGAGGCCGCCGGAGGTGTTCATGCCCAGGTCATAGCTCGTCACGATGACCTCTTCGCCCGGCTTGAAGTCGGCCGAGCAGCTTTCCTCCACGATACCCGCCGCATCGATGCCCGGCGTGTGAGGGTATTTCCGGGTCACCCCCTTGTTGCCGATGGCAGAGAGCATGTCCTTGTAGTTGAGCGACGAGTACAGCACCCTCACGAGCACGTCGCCTGCAGGGAGGTTCTCCACGGAGAGCTCCTCCACCGCCCGCTCGTACTGCTTGTCCCCGGTCTCCCTCACCACCAGTCCCTTATATGTCTTCTTCTCCATGGTCACCCCCTATGCCCTTTCATCGAGATCCCTGATATATGCGATGAGCGACGAGATCGCCCTGTCCAGGTTCTCCTTCGACTTGTCCGCGGTGTACATGACGCAGGCCCCGAGCAGGCCCGTGAACACGAGGTCCGTGAGCGCTGCCGTGTCCGTATCCGCCGGGATGCCGCCCGCGCTCTTCTCCTCCTCGAACAGCCGCCTGATCATGCGCTTGAGCCGGACGAACCCCTCGTTCACCTCGGCCGCCAGGGAGGGCGCCTGGTCCGAGAGTTCGACGGCCAGGTTCACGAAGATGCACCCGCCCGGGAAGTTGTGCGCGTCCGAGAGGTACCGCTCGCCGTAGTTCCTCAGGAGCGCCTCGATCTTCTCCAGGGGTCGCGGAACGTCCTCGAGGCCGAAGAGGTTCCGGTCCCGCCAGATCTTCCGGGCCTTGCTGAGCGTCTCGAGAAAGAGCTGCTCCTTGGACCTGAAGTGGTTGTAGAAGCCCCCCTTGGAGGTGCCGGCCGCCTCGATGATGTCCGTGGTGGAGGTGCTCATGTAGCCCTTCACGGAGAAGAGCCTGAGGGCCTCCTCGATGATCCGCTCCTTCAGGGGAATGGCTTTCTTCATAAACAGACCGACCGGTCTGACTTATACCTGAACGGAGCTCTTCTGTCCAGAGGCACATTGATTCCCTGTCCGAACGAGGGGCTCGAACCCTCCCTCTTTAAGCCGGGACCGGCTGAAGGCGATAGTGCGCGATCATCCTCGCATACGCCTTGAGCGCCCTCTCCGGGGTGGGGAAGACCGCCATGCCGCTGTCGTGCAGGGGCTTCAGGAGGTGCGCCTGGTCGATCTGGACGAACCCGGGGTACGCGATGGCAATGATGTGCTTGTCCGTGCCTCGCTGTGCGCGTATGAGGTCCTGGACATAGACCGCGCTCATGTCCTCGGACGCCCCGCCGCCCAGCATGAGAACGGCATCCACACCCGGGTCGGCAAGCACGATGGCCAGGGCCTCCCGGTACAGCCCCACCTCGAAGGCTGCGCCGAGCCCCACGTCCACGGGGTTGGCGGGGGACGTCCCGGTGGGCGGGATCACCTTCCTCAGGGCAGCCACGGTCTCACCGGATAGCTCTGCCATGCTCAGGCCGCACCGCTCCACCGCATCGGAGGCCGACACCGCGGGCCCGCCCGGGCCCGAGATGATCGCCACCCGGCCCGTGCCCTGCGGGGCCATGCACGAGAAGGCCATGGCCAGGTCGCACATCTCCTCGATGTCGTACACGTCCATGATGTGGAACTGCCGGAACAGGCTCCTCCACAGCCTCTCCTCCCCGGTGAGCGCGCCGGTGTGGGATGCGGCTGCCCTGGCGCCCGAGGCCGTGAGCCCCACCTTCCACATGATCACGGGCTTGTCCCTCGTGGTCTCCCGCAGGGCGGCGATGAGGCCGGCCGGGTCCCGCACGCCCTCGCAGTAGGTGCAGATGAGCCGGGTTTTCTCGTCGCGGCCCATCCACGCGAGGAGGTCGGCCAGCTCGAGGTCCGCGCCGTTGCCCGTGCTGAGGACGTGGCTGAAGGCAAGCCCCTTGGCCGAGCAGAGGTTCACGAACAGGTTCACGAGCGACCCGCTCTGGCTGATGAACCCGAGGCTGCCGGGCGTCTTGGGCATGCCCGGAAACGGTGCGATGCGGGAACCCGGCGAGAACACGCCCATGCAGTTGGGCCCCAGGATACGGAACCCCCCCTCCCGGGCCATGGCCTTCATGCGTTCCTCGTCGGCGCGGCCTGAATCACCCCCCAGCTCGGAGAACCCCGAGGTGTAGAGGATCACCGCCTTCACCCGCTTCCGGGCGCACTCGGCGAGCGCCGAAAAGACCGTTTCCTTCGGCGACATGACGATGACCAGGTCCACCCCGTTGGGCACCGCATCGAGGTCCTTATAGGTGCTATGGCCGTCGATCTCCTTCGCAGAGGGGTGGATGAGGTGGATGGGTCCCTCGAAGCCCTGGTCCAGGAGCCCCAGGAGAAAGACCTTGCCCGGTTTGAGCCCCCGGGGTATGCCGTAGAGCGCCACTGACTGCGGGGAGAACAGGCCCTGGAGATCGTCGCGCACCGTGTCACCTCCTGCCACACACATTCGCCGCGCTGACAACGCACTGCACCGCCATAGTACCACCCCTTGCAAAGAACAGAAAGGGGCATGCCCAGCGCAGGGCTATCCCTTGAAAATCTCCTTTCCTCTCATATCATGGATTGAAAGAACGATTCCACGAGGGACCGGGCCATGCTGAACAGGGTTATCCTCCCCATTACAGCGGCGCTGCTGCTCTCCGGCCTCTTTCTGCTCTTCCTCAGCTACCGGACCGTGGAAGACAGGACCATAGAGCAGCTCAATGCCCGCCAGGCCATCCACGCCGAGCAGGCCATCCTGACCATTCGAGAATCCTTCGAGCATGACCTGCGGTTCCTGTCATCCCTGGCGGGGAACGCCCACATCAGGGAGCTGGACGCCCAGGGCAGGGACCTGATGGACCAGTTCTTCAACGCGCACCGGGAGAACATATCCGCCGTCACCCGCATCGGCAAGGATGGCGACATCACCTACACCTCCCCCCTGGTGCAGGGGGTCATCGGCAGAAATGTCCTGCACCAGAAGCACAATGCGCCGGAGGTCTTCCGGTCGGACAGGCGGGTGATCAGCGATGTCTTCAGGGCCGTGCAGGGATACGATGCAGTGGCGGTCCACGTCCCGGTGACCCATGACGGCGTCTTTTTGGGGCGCCTGTCCATCCTGCTCCCCTTCCAGACCATCTCGAGACGATTCCTGACCACCATCAGGGTGGGCGAAACCGGTCATGCATGGATGGTGGGCAGGGACGGCACCATCCTCTACCACCCCGTTCAGGCGTATGTGGGAAGGCCAGCCCGGGAGGTCTTCAGCGAATCCCCGGAGCTCGTCGCAGTGATCGACGCCATGACCGCCGGCGCAAGCGGCACTGCAGAGCATCTCTCCCACGGCCAGGTGATGGAAACGGTCTACCGCCCCATCGACCTGGGCACGACCCTGTGGTCCCTGGCGGTTTCCACCCCCCGGAAAGAGGCCCTGGCCATCATCGCGGGGTTCAGGAACCAGTGGCTGCTCATCATGGCCATCCTGGTGGCGACCTTCCTCCTGTACGGGTACGGCATGGCGCGGGGACGCCGCGCCCTCGCCAGGCGGGCAGCCGAGCTTGCCGAGGCCAACGAGAGTCTCCAGAAGGCCCTGGCAGAGGTGAAGACGCTCAGCGGCCTGCTGCCCATCTGCGTGAACTGCCACAAGATCAGGGACGACTCCGGCTACTGGAGCCAGGTGGAGTCCTACGTGGAAAAGCACTCCGATGCCCAGTTCAGCCACAGTCTCTGCCCGGAGTGCGAGGGGAAGCTCTACGGCGGCGAGGACTGGTACCGGTCCCTGAAAAAGGGGAAGGGTGAGCGCGAAGAAGGCTGAGCCCGCAACAACAGGACCTGCCCCCCTTATCGCCAGTCCTCCAGATCGTACCTTTCCGCCCCCCCCTCACCTCGCCGGACGCGCGCGACATCCACTCCTTGGAGGCGCCCACGACCCCTGTCGCCCTGCCCCTCCGGCATTCCTGAACGGCCCGCTCCCAGGGCATGGTCACGTACTTCACCGTATGCGAGGCACGGATGAATGAAGGAATCATGTATCAAGAACCCGGGGACCCCCTTCTTTCATAGATTGGTCCTTCACCACGTCGAATGTCATTCCGCCAGGGGCCGGCCGGAGCGTCCTCAACGCGGGACGAGGGCACGGAAGGAGGGCGTACCCTTCGTCAACCCTCAGCCGCAGCGAGCACGGCGTTAAGGTCCGCATGGTCCCCGGCAGAGGTGTTGCGGTGCTGGAACAGGAGTGTCTCTCCCGGGCCCAGGACAAAGACGCCGCCCTGCTGCCACAGGTCGCCGTCTGGCCGGCCCTGGCGGAAACCCTGCATCATGGCCCTGATGCCGCGGACGAGGGAGGCTGGGCCCAGGGTCTTCCAGATGCCCCGTTCGAGCCGGAAGGCCCGGTACGCGCTGAGGTCCGGGTTCACGTACATGTCAGCTGAGAACCCGAGCGTATCCATGAACCGCCTCGCGCCCTCGGGGCTGCCGCTGCCGATGGCGATCAGAGCGACCCCTGAAGCCTCCAGCCTTCCTTTGATAACCATGAGGGCAGCAGCCTGCTGCCTGGCGAACATTCAGCCGAAGTGGCGGAGAAAGACAAGCACGACCCTCCTGCCCTGCCACAGCGACTCCAGCGCCACATCCTTCCCGTCGATGCCTGTCACGGAAATGCCCGCAATGCGAGTCTTCAGTTCGTCATAGGTCATGGACCCCTCCTCCGAGTGTTTCATTCAATTTGAATCTCATGTCTTCTGTAGTAATGAGTCCTTTCTGTTTATCAAGGTGCAGGGGATCAGTGAACAAGGATCTTCCTGCCCGGGGGTCCAGTACCGGGAATCGGCTCTTGTCTTTTGTTTGACATCAAACTATTCTGGCCCCATGAAACCCGAGCTCATCATGCTCCAGATCAGCAGGATCCGGGACAAGGGACACGCCTTCCTCGCCCGGGAGCTTGCCGCCAGGAACCTCAAGGGCATCGCTCCCACCCATGGCGACATCCTCTGGGCGCTCTTCACCCACGGCGACCTGCCCATGAAGAGGATCGCCGAGCTCATCAACCGGGACAAATCCACCGTCACCGCGCTGGTGGCCAAACTCATCGACGGCGGGTACGTGGCGCGCACGGCCCATGACTCGGACCTCCGCAGCACCGTGGTGTCACTCACCGAGAAAGGCCGTGCCATGCAGAAGGACTTCTGGCAGGTGTCCGAACGCCTGCGGGAAAAGGCATACCGGGGGCTGTCCGATGAGGAAAAGCACACCCTCGTGAACCTCCTCACGAAGATACATGACAATTTCTAAATTTTTTTCTGCATAAAGTTGGACATCAAACCAATGGAGGGGTTCTGAACATGGACAAGAAGACACAGGATATGATCCAGGCACACCTGGGCTACACGGATGAGGAGATGGCGATCTTCATGGAAAACCCCCGCAACCTCGATGTCATCGCAAAGGCACCGGCGCTCCAAGGCAAGACCATCATCGCCGAGGTGGTGGAGGCGTCCGGGTGCAACTCGGGGCACAGGAAGGGCGACCGGTTCGTGTTCGACGGCGCAGGGGAACCTGATCACCGCGCTGAACCCAAAAAGGGTCTGCTGCTTCGCCCTGAGCCCTCTCCTGCCGCTCATCCACGCGGCTGACGAACTCCTCTATGCGGGCATCGACCCCAACGCCATGCGCTTCAGGCGCACCGGGTGCTTCGACACCGGCATACAGTGCGGCGGATGGGGCCACATCGTGATGGAGATAAGGGTGGAAGACCGCGCAAAGACATGAATGAAGGGAGATCCATATGATGAACAGAGAGCAAGCCAGAGAATTCGCGTCGAGGTGGCTGCCGGCGTGGACCGGGAACGATCCTGAGCGGCTTGCCGCCTTCTATTCCGATGACGTCTTGTATATCGACCCGGCCATACCGGACGGGGTGAGGGGCAAGGATGCGCTGCTGAGGTATTTCCGGAAACTCCTCGCTGCCAATCCGGAATGGGTCTGGACGCAGATCGAGCCCATTCCCATGGAAGGAGGGTTCGTGAACAAGTGGCACGCACGGATCCCGGTGGGACCCAAGGTCCTCGAATGCATCGGCGTCTGCTTCGTGCAGTTCGACGATGACGGGAAGATCAGGCGCAACGAGGTCTATTTCGACCGGCACGAGCTCATCACCGAGATCATGGCTCTCCAGAAGAAATGAATCGCATCCTGTGTCACACTCCGCTTCTCACATGCGTATAAGGGGCAGGCAGGCAACAAAACACGGGAGGTCAGCGGTGCACAACCCCTTCATGGAAAGACAGGGTACGGACCGGAAGGACCAGGAGCTCATCGAGCTGGCCCTCGCGGGCAGTGGCGCCGACCTCGAGGCACTCATCCTCAGGCACCAGGCCTGGATCTACAACATCGCACTGGGCATGACCTGCGACCCCCACGGAGCCCAGGACATCACCCAGGAGATCCTGGTGAAGGCGATCACCGCGCTCGCCACCTTTGACAGGGCAAAGGCGTCGTTCAGGACATGGCTCTACCGGATCGTGGCGAACCACGTGCTGTCGCTCAGACGCATGAAAAGGGAAGAGACCTTTTCCTCCCTCGTCACCCCTGAAGCGTATCACGAGTACGTGGAGTCCATCCCGGACGAGAAACCGGGCAACGGGCCCGAGCACAAGGCCCTGACGCGAGAGGCGAGGAACACCTGCATCGCGGGCATGCTCCTGTGCCTGGACCACCGGCAGCGCCTGGTCTTCATCCTGGGCGCCATCTTCGGGGTGAGCGACGCCGTGGGCAGCGAGATCCTCGAGATGTCCCGGCCGAACTTCCGCAAGATCCTCTCCCGGTCGCGGAGCAGGCTGGCGAATTTCTTCACCGGCACGTGCAGCCTCGTAAACGAGAACAACCCCTGCAGGTGCGACAGGTGGATCGAACCCATGCAAAGGCTCGAGCTCATCGGGAGAGATGATGCGTCCGGACAGACCCGTTTCCGGCGTATCGCCGAGGTCGTGGAGGGTCGGGCCAGGGAGTTCCGCGACTTCTATGACCGTGAGGTGGTGGGCCTCTACCGGGAGCTGCCCTTCGCGGATCCGCCGGACATGGTGTCCTGGATCAGGAGGGCAATAACCACCGAGGAGTTCAAGGGTTTCATGGACCTGCACTAGCGTCCGCGGAGCCGGGGCAGCAGGTCGAATCAGGTGCTTTCCATGCGCGGGGATATCCCTGCGCGCATGATGGAGGATCCGTTTCCAAACAGAATAGACAAAGGAGAAGGACGATGAATGCCAGACTTTCATATTGCGGTATCGACTGCAGCGCCTGCCCGACTTACCGGGCCACCCAGGCGGACGACGACGCGAAGCGGGCCAAGGTGGCGGCCTTCTGGTCCAGGATGTTCGGCACAGAGATCGCACCCTCGGACATCAACTGCGACGGGTGCAGGAAGGACGGCGGCAGGCTCTTCGGCCACTGCCGAACCTGCGCGGTCAGGCTGTGCGCCAGGGACAGGGCGCTCGCATCATGCGGCCGCTGCGGGGAGTACTCCTGCGACAAGCTCGACGGCCTGCTCGCCCTCCTGCCCATGGAGGAGCCGCGGAAGAACCTTGATGCCATCCGGCAGGGGAGCATGGACCCTCTCTGAGAACCACGACGACGCGTGTTCGGCCATGCACGGACATTGCCCGGGGAAAGAAGAGGCGTCCTTCATAGAACGATCGCTCGCTTTTCGACATTGACACGGCCGTCCTCCACTCTTAGAATGCGTGCCATCACCAGGCCCGAAGGGAGGGTGACCATGGAACGTGACATCTACCAGGAGCTCCGGGAGCGCATCGACCAGTACTCCGTGGGCATGAGCGCCTCGGGTAGCGGCAAGGAGATCGCCATCCTGAGGCGCCTGTTCAGCGAGGAGGAGGCCCTCGTGTACCTTGCGCTCAGCCGCAGGCTCGAACCGGTGCGGTCCGTGGCGGCGAAGACCGGCATGTCAGAGAAGGAAGCGGCCCGCATCCTTGAGCGCATGAAAGAGAAGGGGCTGGTCTTCCCGAAGACCTCCCGGGGCGAGAAGTACTACGCCGCAGCCCCCTTCATGCACGGCTTCTTCGAGCACCAGCTCTACCGGAAGGACCCGGACCCGGAGCTCCCGCGGCTCATCGAGGACTACCTCACCGGCGGTTTCTTCCCCCGGACCCGGACGCTCCGCACCATACCCATCCGCGCCGAGCTGCCCGACCACAAGAAGGTGCTCCCCTTTGACGACGTGCGGGAGATCATCAGGAGCAAGGACCGTATCGGCCTGTTCGAATGCGCCTGCGGCCACCACCTGAAGACCCTGGGCCTGCGCAGGTGCACCCACTCTGGCGAGGTGTGCATCGCCTTTGACTTCTATGCAGAATACCCCATCGAGGAGGCCGGGGTGGGTCGCTGGATCAGCCAGGCCGAGGCCCTGAACGTTGTAGAGTACGCAGAGGAGCAGGGACTGGTCCACCAGGTTGGCGGGGATGCGCGCAACGTGGAGTGCGTCTGCAACTGCTGCCCCGACTGCTGCACCATCCTGCGCTTCCTCAAGCTCCTGCCCAACCCGGGCAGGGTGCTCTCGTCCAACTATACGCCGGGGTTCGACGGGGAGAAGTGCACTGCCTGCGGCGCATGCGTGAAGATCTGCCCCATGAAGGCGCTGCGCCTCGATGGCGAGACCATGGTGACCGAGACCGAGCGCTGCATCGGCTGCGGGCTCTGCGTGAGCGCCTGCACCCACGGGGCACGCACGGTTCTCCTCAAGCCCGATGGAGTCATCAGAAGGCCGCCATCCCCGGAGAAGTACACCTTCATGCGCTCCTCCGTGGATTTCTGGGCAGACCTCGCCGTGGATGGAACGGACCGGCGATAATATATCCGGGCAGGGATTTTTCATGCCGGATGACGCGTTCGAGCGGCTGGCCGTCATCCTCGACCACTCCTGCAGGGCATCCTGGTTCAGTCGCCCGCTGCCTGGTACGTTCTGGGAAAGGAGGTTTTCATGGACCGCAGAACATTCCTGAAACTCGCTGCGGGTGCCGCCGCAATGGCGGCCTGCCCGATGGGAGGAGGCGCACATGCATCCCCCGGCGGACAGCGTGCACGCACTCCCCTCGTCCCGGGTCCGGGCGCGAAGGTGTTCCTCGCCGGGTTGAAGAAGGGCGCCGGCGGAGAGGACATCAGGCGCGCGGTCCGTTCCTGCGCAGAAGCGGCCACCGACTTCTCCTGGCTCTGTCGGGGCGACGCCGTGTTCATCAAGCCGGTCATCAACTCGGGCAACCCGTACCCCGCCACCACCAGCCCCGCCGCCGTTGCTGCCATGGTGGGGCTCCTCAGGGAAAGGGGGGCGGGCAGGATCATCGTGGGTGACATGTCAGGGGTGGAGCACGTGCGGTTCTCGGCCGACGCATGCAGGGGAAGCACCCGCAGCCTCATGGAGTCTTCGGGCCTGGCCCAGGCTGTGAAGGCCTCCGGCGCCGAGCTGCACTGCTTCGAGGAGGCGGGGTGGGACGCATTTCATGAAGAGGCACCAATGGCCGGCTCCCACTGGAAGAAGCCCCTCATGATGCCAGCCATCCTGAAACAGGTCCAGCACATCGTCCTCATGCCCCGCTGCGGCCGGCACGTGCTGGCGGGGAGCACGCTCGGGCTGAAGGCCGCCGTGGGGTACTGGCGGCACGACACCCGCCTGGAGTACCACCGGGATGCGTCATCGTTCCACGAGAAGACCGCGGAAGGCAACACCGTGGAGACCCTGAGGTTGAAGCAGCGCCTCGTGGTCACCGCAGCCCACAAGGTGCTCACCACCTTCGGCCCGGACCGGGGGCATGTATACGAACCGGAAACGGGCCTCATCATCGCATCGGACTCGGTTCTCGCCCACGACATGGTTTCACTGGCCTGGCTTTTGGAGAACAGGCGGGCAATGCCGGATGGGGCCAAGGGCGACTACATGGATACCAGCACGATCGTGCCCAGGGTCGGCAACCACCTGGTGGTGAGCTGGCTGAGCGGATGGGGACAGGCCCTTGCCTCCGAGGGCCTGGCCAAGAACCCCCTGAACGCCGTCTGGGACGACCGGGTGATCACCCGCGCCTGCGAGGTCATGGGCGGCGTGCCCGGCGTGGTCCTGGAGGCTCTCGACAAAACGGTGGGCGAGACGCTGAAGGCACGGCTCGAAGGGATGCTCGTCCCCGCGTGAGGTCAACGACCCATGCGGAGACGGAAGGATACCGGTTCAGGGACGGACCGTTTCCTTTCCGCGTCTGCCCTCGGTCGTCGCTGCCCCGTGCCCCTCATACCTCGATGCCATCGCCTCCCATGAGCTCCTCCGCCGTGATGGCCTCGGCCATGACCGCACCGACGGTCCTCGAGAACCGCGCCGGGTCTTCCACCTTGCCGCCCTCGGCGATGAGGGCCAGGTCGTACAGCAGGCCCGCATAGTCCGCAAGGAGCGGGTCCTTGCCGTTCTTCTCGAACAGGAAGCGGATGTTGGCGACGGCCGGGTGGTCGATGTTGATTTCCAGGATCCTCTTTGCGGGCTCGGTCTTCTGGCCGGTGGCCTTCATGATGCGCTCCAGGTAGGGGCTCATGTCGTAGGTCTCGCCTGACAGGCAGGACAGCGAGTCCTTCAGGTGCGTGGAGGCCTTCACGTCCTTCACGTGGTCCTTGAGCTCCTCTTTGAGGAAGGCGAAGAAGCCGTCGAACTCGTGCCTCTTCTTCTCGTCAACCGTGGTGATGCCGAGGTCGCCCTTTTCCGCGCTCACGAACTTCTTGGTGTCGAAGACCCGCAGGACCTGCACGATGAACTCGTCGATGGGGTCGGTCATGAGCACCACCTCGAGGCCCTTCTCCTTGAGCCGCTCCAGGTGGGGACTGTTCAGGAGCGTGGCCGCGTTCTCTCCCGTGATGTAGTAGATGGCGTCCTGGCCCTCCTGCATGCGGCTCACGTAATCGGCCAACGACACGAGTTTCCCTTCCGAGGCTGTGGTCTGGTACCGAAGGAGTTTGGCGATCCGGTCCCTGTTCTCGTGATCCGTGGGGATGCCGATCTTGAGGATGGGGCCGAACTCGGCGAAGAACTTCGCGTACTTCTCGGTGTCCATGCCCTCCAGGAGGTCGAAGAGCCTTTTCACGAGGTTCTTGCGGATGTTCCGCACCAGGCCGTCCTGCTGGAGGATCTCGCGGCTGATGTTGAGGTTCAGGTCCGGGGCGTCCACCACGCCCTGCACGAAGCTGAAGTACTCGGGCAGGAGCTCCCTGCAGTCGTCCATGATGAACACGCGCTTGCAGTAGAGGTGGATGCCGTGCCTGCGCTCGCGCATGGTGAAGTCGAGGGGCAGCCTCGAGGGTATGTACAGCAGCGCGTTGTACTCGGTGGTGCCCTCGAACCTGATATGCACGTGCTCCAGTGGTTCGGACCAGTCGTGGCTGATGTGCTTGTAGAACTCCGAGTACTCCTCGTCCGTGACCTCCGACTTGTTCCTCGTCCAGATGGCCTTCATGGAGTTGAGGGTCTCTTCCCGCTTCACCTTTCTGGTCGTTTCACCGATGGGCTTGCCGTCGGCGTCCTTGAGGATCTCTGCCTCGGCCAGGGGTTCCTGGCGCTCCACGTCCATGACGATGGGGTAGCTCACGAAGTCCGAGTGGCGTTTCACCACGCCCCGGATTGTCCACTCGTCCGTGTAGTCGGGTTCGCCCTCGGAGGGCTCCTTGAGGTGGAGGGTCACGGAGGTTCCCCTGCCCTTCTTCTTGGTCTCCTCGATGGTGTAGGTCCCGTCGCCCGTGGACTCCCACTTCGTCGCTGTCCTGGCGCCCGGCGCCTTCGTGACGAGGGTGACCTTGTCCGCCACGATGAAGGAGCTGTAGAACCCCACGCCGAACTGGCCGATGAGCTCGGGTGCGATGGTGTCCTTCTTCATGGCCTCCACCGCCTCCAGAAAGGCCTTCGTGCCGCTCTGGGCGATGGTGCCGATGTTCTCCACCACCTCCTCGTGTGTCATGCCGATGCCGTTGTCCTCGATGGTGATGGTCCGGTTCTTCCGGTCGGGGATGATCCTGATCTTGAACTCTCCGTCACCGGCCAGGATGTCGGGGTCGGTCTGGGACTTGAACCTGATCTTGTCAATGGCGTCAGAGGCGTTCGAGATGAGCTCCCGCAGGAAGATCTCCGGGTGCGAGTACAGGGAGTTGATGATGAGTTTGAGGACCTTCTGGACCTCGGCCTTGAACTGGTGTGTCTCCTTCTTGTGCTCCATGGGCTCTCTCCGTGTCGTGAGAAGTATGAATGATATCGGATGTCATGGATTTACATAGGTATTCCAGCGCGAAAAATCAAGACCGGGCTCAGCATGACAGACACACCCCGTCATGGTCATGCCGTGACCATACGGGCGTTCCCGCCTTCTGCCTGGTTCATTCACCCGCCACCGGTATGTCCACATCCCGTCCGGTCTCTGTCCTGGCGGCGATGACGCCGGCGATGAACACGAGGACCGAACCGGCGATGCTCAGGCCGTCCAGCGACTCGTCGAAGAACACCCACCCGATGACGGACGCGAATACCACGGAGCAGTACACGAAGGGGCCCACCTGTGCCGCAGGGGCGAGGCCGTACCCCTTGGTCATGAGGAGCTGCCCCGCCGTGGCGGCGAGGCCCAGGAAGAACAGGGTCACCCACACCCCGCGGCCAGGGGTCTGCCATGCCCAGGCCAGCGGGACCGCCGATATGACCGTGGAGAGCAGGGTGTAGGAAAAGACAATGGTCTCGGGCCGCTCGGTATCGGACATGCAGCGGATGGAAACCATGGCCAGCGAGGCGAACAGGGCCGCGGTCAGGGCGAGCAGTGCGATGGGCTGAAAGATGGACAGCCCCGGCTTGAGCAGCAGGAGCACCCCCGCGAAGCCTATCACGATGGCCGTACGTACGCGCCTGCCCATGGGCTCGTGCAGCCATACGAGGGCGATCACGGGGATGATGAGCGGGCTCGTGTACGAGAGCAGCACCGCCTCGGCGAGCTTCATGTGGGCGAGCGTGTAGAAGTAGCAGTACATGGCGACGAGTCCAGCCAGTGCCCGCAGGACGTGGAGATGCATCCTGCCGGTGGTGACCACGGGGAGCGACCGCCTCACCGCAAACACCGGCAGGAGGAAGACCAGGACGAAGGCGTTACGGAAGAAGACCACCACCTCGTTGGGCAGCGATGCCGAGGAGACCCTCACCAGTGCCCCGAGGACCGCGAACATGAACGAGGCCCCCAGGATGCAGAGCGCCCCCTTCACGGGCTCGTCGGTGGTCCTGTATGATCGGGGCCGGGTCTTCAGGGCTGCTCCTCCGGGTGGCATGACCACACCATACCCGTTTTTCCCACCGGAGAGAACGTGGTTTTCTCCTGTCATTACTCCCTGATTCTGGTGTATACAATTCTGCATTGTCCTGGCCCGCGTGGGGCCGGTTCTCTGAAGGAGGTGTGCGGGGGCCGAGGCTTTTCCCGAAGAATACAGCCATGGAACGATTCGCCCATCTCCTGTTCCGCCTCCGGTACGCACTGTTCGGCCTGATCCTGGCCGTAACCGTGTTCTTCGGCCTGTCCATCCGGGTGGAGATGGACAACACCATCAGCTCGTGGTTCTCCCCCACAGACCCGGTCTCGGTGAGCTACCGGACCTTCCGGGACACCTTCGAGGGGAGCAGATACCTCATCGTTGCGGTGCGATCAGAGGACCTCTTCACCACGCCGGTTCTCACATATCTCAAGCGCAAGACCCAGGATCTCAAAGAGATGACCCTGGTGAAGCACGCCTACAGCATGGCCAATGCCAACAAGATCCTGGGCACTGAAGCGGGCATCGAGGTGAACCCCCTCCTGAAGGACGTGGACACCGCGGACGCCCGCACCATCAGGGAGCAGGCGCTCACCGACGAGCTCTTCGTGGGCAACCTGGTCTCGGAGAACGGGACGCTCGCCACCATCGTCCTGGTATTCGACGACATGAACGCCAGGACCACCACGGAGACCATCGCCCGGATCGAAGACGTCATGGGCCAAGGCAGACCGGACGGCGTGCAGACCTTCCTGTCCGGCGACATCATGGTGAACAACGAGTTCAACAAGGTATCGGAGCAGAACGGGACCGTGCTCCCCATCATCGGCCTGCTGGTGGTCGTCGCCATCATCTTCTCCCTGTTCCGATCCGCGTGGAAGATCGCCATCGCGGTCTCGGTCATCGCGCTCAGCCTGTGCTGGACCATGGGGCTCTACTCCCTGCTGGGCTACACCTTCAACGCGCTCAGCGGCATGATCATGCCGCTCATCATCATCCTGTCGGTGTCCAACACCATCCACATGATGGAGTACTACGACGAGGTGAGGGAGTCCTCCGGCAGGAGACGGGCCTACATCAACACGCTCACGTACATCACCGTGCCCTGTTTCAATACCGCCATCACCACGGCGTTCGGCCTCCTGTCCCTCACCACGAGCTCCATAAGCACGGTGCGGCACTTCGGGCTCGTGTCCGCGGCAGGGATCCTGTTCGCCTTCTTCATCTCGGTGTGCACCGTGCCCCTGCTCCTCACCTTCTCCCGCGCCACCCGGAGGGTCCCCCACCCGTTCTGGGGCCACCTCCTGGCCCTGGTGAACCGGGTGAATGAGCGGCACACCACGCTCATCCTCTTCATCACAGCCCTGGCGGTTGCCGTGGCCATCGGGGGCATCACCAGGCTCACCATCGAGACGAACGAGCTCGAGTGGTTCCCGGACGACAGCGAGATGAATGTCAACGCCGAGATCCTGGACAAGGAGCTCTCGGGCATCGGCACCATGGAGGTCATCGTCGAGGGGGAACCGGAGGCCATGAAGCAGCCGGAGATCCTGGCACGCATGGACACGCTCAGCCGGGACATCCGGACCCTGCCACAGGTGAGGAAGGTCATCTCGCTCGCCGATTACGTGAAGGCCCTGAACCGGGCCCTGAACGGCGGCGACCCGGAGGCCTACCGGGTCCCTGACTCAAGGGAGCTTATCGCCCAGGAGCTGCTGCTCTTCAGCTTCTCCGAGACCGGGACCGAGGAGCTGGAACGGATATCGAACAACGACTTCTCCAGGGCGAGGGTCTCGGTGAAGCTCTCCTACAGCAGCTCCGAGGAGGGAAGGAGGATCTCGGGCATCATCATGGACAAGGCCCGCAATGCCTATGCCGGCGTGGAAGGGGTGAAGCTGTCCATCACCGGGTCGTCGTACCTGCTGAGCATGCTGGACAAGTACATCGTGGAGAGCCAGATCCGGTCCATCACGCTCTCCTTCATCCTGGTCTTCGGCATCCTCTTCCTCATCCTGTGGTCAGTGAAGTTCGGCCTTCTCTCCATGCTCCCGAACATCATCCCCATCGTGCTCATCCTGGGCATCATGGGGTGGATGGGGATCCACCTGAACGTGGGCACCGTGATGATCTCCTCCATCGCCCTGGGCATCGCGGTGGACGACACCATCCACATGATATCGCGCTTCCGGAAGGAGCACGCGGATGGGACCCACACGGTGCACAGCGCCATGCGCCGCGCCACCATCATGGTGGGCAAGGCGGTCATCTTCACCTCGCTCATCAACATGGCCGGGTTCTCGGTGGTGGTGTTTTCCGACTTCCAGCCGTCCCGGGACTTCGGGTTCCTGCTGGCCGTGACCATGTTCATCGCCCTGCTCTGCGACCTGTTCTTCCTCACGTCGTGCATCCTGAAGGCCAGTCGCTTCATCGAGAAGACGCCGGCGCAGGGCTGAAAAATCCCTCTAGAAAGGCCTCCCCGTGGCCATGTCTGCTTCAGCAGAAGCCTGGTGGGCCATGTCGATGGAACGCCCCAGGGTGTTCATGACCTGGGACGGGTTGTGGAAGCCCATGCCGTTCTCTGCGGCCACCACGTCCCAGAACCACTGGGCCCTGCGGATCAGTTCCCTGGCCTTCTCGAGGCGGGTCTTGTCCGCCGTCTGGATCGCAGCCGCCCTGGAGATGGTCTCGTGGGCCCTGGCCACGGTCTGACCGGCGATATGCTGGAGCTGCCAGCAGTTGTCCTGCACGGTCTTGACACGGTCCAGCAGCCACTTCTCGTCCTGGGTGTGGCAGGTCATGCAGGATGCCTGCACATGCTTCAGCGGGCTCGTCACCCAGTGGGAGGAGTACTTCTGGCCCTTGTCCCGCATGAAGGGCATGTGGCAGTCGGCACATGCCACGCCGGATCTCGCGTGCACACCACCCGTGAAGGTCTCGAAGTCCGGGTGCTGGGCCTTGAGCATCCTGGCCCCGGAGTCGGGGTGGACCCAGTCCTGCTCGAAGCCGGCGGGCTTCTGTGCATAGTAGGAGTACATCTCTTCCGGCAGGTATCCCTTGTCCCAGGGAAACACCACTTTCTTGGAGGCGGGTTCGAAGTAGTACTCGCTGTGGCACTGGCCGCAGACATAGCTGCGCATGTCCTGCCGTGAGGCCTTGCTCACGTCTATGCCCAGGCGCTCCATGGCCTCGATGAATGCCGGGTTCACCACGGTGAGCTTCATGGTCACCGGGTCGTGGCAGTTGGCGCAGGTGACGGGGTGCTTCACGCCAAGGAGGATGTCGGCCAGGGGCAGTTTCGCATATTCCCACCCCTTGTCCCTGTAGATGTCGGATCGGCTGTCTTGCAGGTCATGCACGCGCCGACGCTGGCTGGCGTGACCCTCCTGGTCTCCTTGAGGTCCTCCAGGGCATAGGGATGACCCCGGTCTTCGGCGTAATCCTTGCTGAAGGGCATGCCCTTGAAGTTCATGAGGATCTCCGGTTCCTTCACGGACTTCTGCACCTTCTCGCTGCCGCCGAAGCCCGTGGGTGACAGGGCCATGCCGCGGTTCTTCAGGTAGCTTGCGTATTGCAGCGTGTAGTGCTGACCCCACACGGCCGGGTCATGCTCACCTGCCGGGATCCTTGCCAGCTTGATGGTGGTCTCGGGTCGAAGGAAGAAGGCCTGCGCCATGATGGCGGCAAAGAGAAAGGCAGCGAGCACTGCGACGGCCAGGACGATCTTTGTGTTCCTATTCAACGCTGATCCCTCCTTGTACAAGGCCGGTGCCGTGGATGAGGGCCCGGTGACAGTTCAGGCACGCGGTTCCCGGTGAAGCCATGAACGTGTTCTGCACGGTGGAGAAGTGGCACCGCAGGCAGTTTCCCTCCACGATGCCGCGCCCCTCATCGGAGAGCCGCAGGGAGGCGGGATAGGATCTCAGGGTCTCGTGGTACAGGTCGTTGAGGCCGGCCCTTGTCTTGTAAGCGGCCTGCGCCACGAGATTGGAATCGGGCAGGTGGCATTCGATGCACGCATACTGCTTGTGAAGGGACCGGCCCCATGTGTCTCCCACGTCCTTCATGCTGTGGCAGGCCGTGCAGAAGGCGGGATTGCCCGATGCGTGGTAGCCCGAGACCACCGCAGCACAGAAGACGACACCCACGACTACCCCTGCAGCGAGAATCCTGAGGGCCGGCGCTCGAAGTATATCACGATAGCCCACGACTGAAGCCCCTCCTGCCTGAACGAATGCTCACCATGCCAGAGAAACAGCGCACAGATGGAACCACCCTTTGGATATCAATATACCGTCCAGGGGGGGGGGGGACTTTCAAGCTGTGCCTTGTCTGCTCATTATCCAGGACAGCGCGAATGTCCATGGTATACCCCCCTCCAGAGCCTTCTCAACTGCATGTTCTGTATTGGTTTTATCGGAAAGTCATGCTATCTGGGTTCCAGTGGATTGAGCGTGCATCGATGATTCTCTCCGAGATGCAGCACGCCTTTGGCGGCCATGCAGGAAGGGGGCATGGAGTGGAAAGCGGGGGAGGGAATAAGCAGGAGAAGATCTTCTACAGCAAGGGCAACGTCACGGTGACGAACGCCCGCTTCATCGTGTCGAAGCAGGTCTTTGCCATGAGAAACATCACCTCCATCAAGCTCGACGAAGACAAGCCCTCGCGCACCGTCCCGGCCTTCCTCATCCTCACGGGCATCGTCGGCCTGTTCTTCGGCAGGACCGTGGCGCCCTATGCCGCGTCGTGCATCGCCCTGGGCGCCGCCTGGTATGCCCTGCAGAAATCACAGTATCATGTGCTGATCACCTCGTCGTCCGGCGAGTCGAGGCCCCTGTCCAGCAAGAACAAGAAGTGGATCAAGAGCGTGGTGGCGGCCCTGAACGAATCCATCGTCCACCGGGGCTGAGGAAGCAGGCAGATCCCCACGGGTTCAGGGCAGGCATACTGCCACTGCAGAAGGCCGGAGGAATCTCCGCAGAGACCCTCCGACCCGATACCCCAGGAAGACCTGTGCCCCTCAGTACCTCCAGCCCGAGGCGTAGGCGATCACGTTCATGACGACGGGCACCGCATAGAAGAAGAGCAGCAGAGAGATCTTGGCCTGCATGGTCTTGCGCGTGATCACCCAGATGGCGGCGCAGAAGAAGTGGAAGTACCCGATGAGGAAGATGAGCGGGATGCCCTTGGGCGAGAGGTACCAGTAGGGGTACTCCCAGACCAGGTGTCCACCGATGTTCAGCAGGCACTCCACGAACACGCAGAAGGCAGAGTACCCGATGGCCCAGAACCACATCTCCGGCAGGCCCAGGATCTTCACCTTCCTGCCCTCGGTGAGCGTGTGGTAGAAGATGATTCCCAGGATGGCGAACATGAACATGATCTCTATGTTCCAGCCAACCATGGTGCGCAGCGCCGTGTCCCCCGGCGTGGTCCAGAACGCGCTGCGCTGGGAGAAGTGCAGCACCCAGCCGTTCCAGGTCTCGTTGAAGAAGTCCACCCCGAAGATGGCAGCCCCGGAGAAGACAGCATCCCAGTTCCCGTTCTCCTTTGCCAGCTTGATCTCCTTGGTGTAGATGTAGAACACGATGGCCAGCAGCGGAATAACGTACCACTTCACCATGCTCAGATCCCTGAGCCCGCTCAATGCCTGAACCGTTGCCTCTGTCATAACCGAACCCCCTCTCTTGTATGGTGGTATTCCATGCCTTTTTCAGGCAGTCATGCCTGCAGACCCCGCAGGACGAGCCTGACGGCCTCGTCGTACATGCGCGAGGCGCTCACGCCCTCGGACTTCACGTACCGCTTGATGAGGAACATGATGTAGATGGAGAAGAAGAGCTCCGCGGCGTGGTCCACGTCCACCTCCACGAAGCGGCCCTCGTCGATGCCCTGAGCGATGATGTCCTTGATGAGCTGCATGGCGCCCAGATTGATCTCGTAGAAGCGGTCCTCCCGGGGGGTGAGGCTGAAGATGCTCGGGTCCTTCATGAGCACGGCCCTCAGATCCTCGTGGTCCACCAGATACTCGAAGGACAGCCTCGCCATGACGGAGAACTTCTCCACAACATCCTCCGAGCGGGCCACGGCAGCGCCCACGGCGTCGCGCCACTCCTGCAGGGCGCTGCTCACGGTCTTCTCGTACAGGTCGCGCTTGCTGGAAACGTAGAAATAGATGTTGCCCTTGGACATGCCCATGGCGGCGGCCACGTCGTCCACCGTGGTCTTCTGGTACCCGAACCTGGCGAACAGCTTCAGTGCCGCGTTCAGAATGTCCTTCCTCTTCTGCTCCTTGTCCATGGCCGTAATGAATAATTGACCATTTGATTATTTCGGTCAATCGGTATACTAGCCGAAGATGCTTTCCCTGTCAATCTGCGGGAACATGACGGCTCCCTCCTGTGACAATATCCATGCTCTTCAGGTTGAACGATCCGATGATTCGGGTACTCCTGCCGGTCAGTCGCCACCCGGGCCTCTGCCGGCACAGGCGATAGTCCTCCGCGGCCGCGACCCTCAGGACGGCCTTGCAGTGTGACCGTCCATGGTATAGAAACTGAGGGGACCTCGTCGGCAGGTTGTGCCGGCCTGGCGAAGATCTCCCCAAAGGCGGGCATGCTCCATGGCACACGACCACGGCATCTTCCTCGACCACGCCGCCTCCACCCCCGTGCACCCGCAGGTCCTGGGCCTCATGCTCCCCTTCTTCGGCAACCACTTCGCCCCGCCCTCGAGTCCATTCTCCGCCGGGGGAAAGCCCCGGGCGGCCCTGGAGCAGGCACGGCAGTGCGTTGCAGGGCTCATCGGGGCGGGTGCGTCAGAGATCGTCTTCACCGCTACGGGCACCGAGGCGAACAACCTGGCCCTGCTGGGCGTTGCCCAGGGCCGCAGGGGCCACGCCGTGGTGAGCGGCTTCGAGCACGCCTCGGTCCTGCACGCCATGGAGCATCTGCAGTCCGCTGGCATGGAGCTCACCGTGCTGGGCGCCGGTCCCGGCGGCATGGTGGACCCTGCGGAGGTCAGCGACGCCCTGCGGGACGACACGGTCATGATCAGCGTCATGCATGCGTGCAACGAGACCGGGGTGATCCAGCCCGTGGAGGAGATCGGCCGCATGGCCAGGGAGCGCGGCATAACCTTCCACTGCGACTGCGTGGCCAGCGCGGGGAAGATCCCCGTGGACGCTGCCGCCCTGCACGCCGACCTCATCTCCCTCTCCTCCCACAAGCTCTACGGGCCCAAGGGCGCAGGCGCGCTCTACGTGCGCAGCGGCACCAGGATATCCCCCGTCCTCTTCGGCTCCGCCCAGGAGAGAGGGCTGCGGCCTGGCGCGCTCAACATGCCCGCCATTGTGGGTTTCGGCAGGGCCTGCGAGGAGGCGCGCTCCGCCCTGGTTTCAAACGCGGACCATACCCGGGGGCTGCGGGACCTGCTGGAGCGAGAGATCTCATCGCGCATCCCCGGCGTGACGATCAACGGCGCCGGCTGCTGCCGGGTCCCCCACATCTCGAGCATCTCCTTTAGCGGTATCCAGGCCGATAACCTGGCGGCCTGGCTCGACCTGCACGACATCACCGTGTCCGGAAGGGGATCGCGCCTGTCGAGCGTCTCCCCCCGGCGCCTGGAGGCGCTGGGCATCGCCCAGGACCTCGCACCGGGCACGGTCCGGTTCAGCCCCGGGTGGGAGAACACCGAAGACGAGATGCGCGAGGTGGCCCATGCCGTTGAAAAGGCAGTCTCCGGGCTCAGGGAATTCGCCCTGCAGCTCCGGGACGCGCCCGTCTGCATCATGGCCCTCCTCTCCAGGAACCACGTGGAAAGGGCATGCGCCTACCTCTCTGGGGAAGGCATCCCCTGCGCTGTCACGGCCCGGCCCGAGGGGCTCTCCCATCTGCCGGGGCCCGAGGCGGCCATCGCTGTTCCATACGCCCGCCGGCAGGACGTGGAAAGGATCCTGGGCTCCCACAGGGTCACTGCCGCAGGCAGGCATTGTCTCTCCCGTTGGGGGCACAGGCCATGACACGCATAGCCATCCTGTCCGTCAGGGGGTGCAGATGAAGACCGTGGTGTTCGCCCAGGGCGGCATGGGCATCATGGGCATCAGGAGGCTGCTGCTCGACGGCTTCACCGTGGATCTCATCGTGTCAGACAGGGATCAGCCGGGCTGCTCAGTGGACATGGTATCGGTGGAGGACCTGGCCCGGGAGCTCTCGATACCGTGCGTCTTCCCCGCCAACCCGAACCAGTTCGGGTGGATGGAGAGGATCAGGGACCTCAAGCCGGACATGATCTTCTCGCTGGGATACCGCAGGGAGCTCAAAAGGCAGCTCCTGGCCATCCCTGCGCACGGAGCCTTTGCCGTGCACGAGTCGTACCTGCCCCTCTTCCGCGGCCCCTGCCCGGTGAACTGGGCCATCATCAGGGGCGAGGCCTCCACCGGGGTGACGCTCTTCGAGATGACCGACCAGCCGTATGCCGGGCCCGTTCTCGTCCAGCGCCGGGTGGACATCGCCCCCCTGGAAACGGCCCGCACCCTCTCAGACAGACTCATGCACGAGGCCGACACGATGCTGGCAGGCATCCTGCCCCGCATGAAGTCCCTGGACATCCCCCGGACCCCCCAGGACCCTTCCCAGGCCACCACCTTCGGGGAACTGACGCCCGAGGACGGCCGCATCACCTGGGAGAAGCCTGCCACCGAGCTCTTCAACCTCATCAGGGCCTGCTCACCTCCCCACGCCGGCGCCTTCGGCCTGCTGGGGGACGACATGGTCTTCTTCCGGTGGGCACTGCCTGCCCAGGACGTGCATCACGAGCCGGGCGCCATCGTGACCTCGGGGGAAACGGTCCTTGTCGGGACCGGCTACGGGTGCCTGCGGCCCGAGGAGATCGAAGTGAACGGCAGGACCCTGAAGGGGAGCGCCCTGACCCGGTTCTTCCACGAACACCGGGGAGAATCCCTGCAGTGAGGCGTACGTCTCTCGGGCAGAGCCCGCATACCGTGCGGCCCTCTCTCTACTCCTCTTTCCGGTGCATCCGGGAGATGAACCTCGTCCACCTGCGCGGCCCCGGGAGCCGGTACGGCGTGACCGCCTCGCTCACGAAGCG
This sequence comes from Deltaproteobacteria bacterium, assembly GCA_029547045.1. Lineage (GTDB taxonomy): Bacteria > Desulfobacterota > Desulfomonilia > UBA1062 > UBA1062 > MWEI01. Next base: position 44,795 of record JAKPQL010000065.1, read on the forward strand.
CACGTCCTCCACCGAGTAGAAGGCCTGGGGGTTGTGCTCCTTGATCATGTTGACAATGTGCTCGATGTTGGTGCGCTCAACGATGGTGAAGATGACCTTCACCGGGCCCGTCACCCCTGCGGCGTCGATGATGGTGAGCCCGAACCCTGCCTTGCGAAGCACGCCGATGAGCCCGTCCGCCTCCCTGCGGGTGATGATGCGCACGATCACCTTGCCTATGGAGAGCCTGTTCTCGATGAGGATGCCCACGAAGTTCCCCGCGGCGAAGCCTGCCGCGTAGGCGATGAAGCAGACCGGGTTGTCCAGGTTCGCGAAGATCTGCCGGATGACCATGAGCCAGATAAGCACCTCGAAGAAGCCGATGAGTGCGGCATAGTACCTGAGGTTGCGGTTGATGAAGATGATCCGGACCGTGTCCAGGCTCACGTCCAGGATGCGGGCCGAGAAGATGAGCACAGGCAGGACCACCCATGTGTACGCCGCAGAATTGAAGAATTCCGGCATTGCCATGGTCTTTTCTATCATTTTTACGCTATATGATACAAGCAGCACGCGTATGGGGGGCCGGACATGGGCATGTTCGATTTCTTCAGGGGCAGGATCGGGTTCATCCGCGGCGGGAAATACCCGCACTGCCACACCGTGGTGGTCGACGACGACATGAGGGCGTTCATCGACGCCTCCAGCGACCGGGACAAGCTGCTGGCCTTAGACGGCGAGCGGGAGGCGGACATCATCCTCACCAGTCATGCCCACGAGGACCACATGCTCTACAACTCGCTGTTCCCCCGTGCACAGCTGTTCGTCCACGCCCTGGACGAGCTACCGTTCCGGGACATCCGGGCGCTGAACGCCCAGTACGGGCTCAGCCCCGAGGAGGAGCTCTTCTGGGAGGACTTCCTCGTGAAGGAGTGCAACTATGTGCCCCGGAGGCCCGACAGGCTTCTCGCAGACGGCAATACCGTGGACTTCGGCCGCACCCAGGCCCGGGTGATCCACACCCCGGGCCATACGCCCGGACACTGCTGCCTCCACTTCCCGAACGAAGGCCTGCTCTACCTGGCGGACTACGACCTCGCCAGGTCGGGCCCGTACTATGCCGATGTCTGCTCCAGCATCGAGGACACCCTGCGCTCCCTGGACCTGCTCGCAGCCATCGATGCCGACACCTTTCTCACTGCGCACGGCGAAGGCGTGTACAGTGCCTCCCCGGACCTCATCCGCGCCTACCGCGACACCATATACCAGCGCGAGGAGCGGCTGCTCGACCTGCTGGCGGACGGCGCCCGGACCATGGACGAGATCGCGGCGGCATGCATCGTGTATGGAAGGCCCAGGACAATGGGCGCCTGGGACCTGTCCCTGTCCGAGCGCATGATGATGAAGAAGCACCTCGAGCTGCTCATGGGACAGGGCAAGGTGACGTCCGAAGACGGCAGGTTCTCCCTGGCCGGGTGATCCCGCCTGCGCGGTCCGTCAGGAAAACGCGCTCACGTACTTGTATATGGTCCAGAAGTGCGCGAGCGTGCCCAGCATGACGAAGATGTGGAAGATCTCGTGGAAGCCGAACACCTCGGGGAAGGGGTCGGGCCTCTTGACGGCGTAGATGAGGCCGCCAGCGGTGTAGAGGAGGCCCCCGGTCACGAGCCAGAAGAGCCCGCCCGGCTGCAGGGTCCTCACCAGGGGCACGATGCCCACGATGACGATCCAGCCCATGCACACGTACATGGCCGCCGAGAGCCAGCGGGGGGCGTGGATCCAGAAGGCCTTGAACACGATGCCCATGAGTGCCACGGCCCACACCGTGCCGAAGATGCTCCACCCCCAGGCGCCCCGGAGCGGCACCAGGCAGAACGGGGTGTAGGTGGCGGCGATGAGCACGAAGATCATCATGTGGTCGAGCTTGCGCAGCCTCGACCTGCCGGTGCTCCCCAGGGGAAGCCAGTGGTACAGCGTGCTCGCCGTGTAGAGCAGGATCATGCCCGCGCCGAAGACGCAGTAGGTGGTGAGGTGCCAGGGCCTCAGCGGGTTCGATGCCTTGACGATGAGAGCCGCCAGACCGGCCACTGCCAGCAGCGCGCCGATGAAGTGGGTGAGCCCGCTCACCGGGTCGCGCAGACTCCTGGCGATCCGGGAGAAGAGGTTGTGTCCATGCATGGGTGTCGTCCTCGTTTCGCTTCGCCTACCCCTGTACGCGTAAGGAACGCTCGGGTGCACTCACCATGTACCATGGGGAGGCCCATGGCTTGTGTCAAACAAGATCAAAGAAAATGTCACAGTTGTGCAAAGGGATGAGCCGGGCTGTCGACGTGGTGCATGCCTTTGCAGTATCTGCGGAACCATCAGTCCTTGGCTTCAACGCCCATCCCCCTGAGCCAGGCCAGGATGCGTTCCCTGATCTGGTCCCTGACCCTTCGGAACTCCTGGAGCCGCTCTTCTTCAGTCCCCTCGAAAGCCGCAGGGTCGTCGAACTCCCAGTGCATGCGCTTGCCCACGCCCGGGAACACGGCAGGGCAGTTCGCGTCCGCGTGGCCGCACACCGTGATAAGGTAGCCGAACATGAGCCTGCCCATGTACTCGTCCACGGACTTGGAGCGCTGGCCGCTCACGTCTATGCCCGCCTCGGCCATGACCTGCACGGTGAGGGGATGGATGCCTTTCGGTTCGAGCCCCGCGCTGTAGGGTTCGAACACATGCGGGGCATATCTCCGCAGAAACCCTTCCGCCATCTGGCTGCGGGCCGAATTACCGGTGCACAGAAAGAGTACGCGTGCCTTGTCCATGTTTACCCCCCCCCATGTAGAGATAAACCTCTCACTACCGCCTGATTGTTAAGTTTTCATAAAGCTGCCCGAAAACCGACATTACCTCGGGAAAGGGGCTGAATGAAGTTCACCGAGAATTCACGATCCGTTCACATGCCCTTCACCATACCCCCCTATCCTGGGAAAGAACAGGACAAGGAGCAGACGACCCGCATGATCGCACCTATCCATCAGACCCTCGGCATGAAAAGGAACCGTGATACGCTTACCCACACCGTACACAGGGAACACCCGGGCAACAGGATACAGGCGGTCGTCTTCGACTGGAACGGCACCCTGGTGACTACGGATGCTTCGCGCCGGTGGACGCCCTGGTGAAGACATTCCTGTCACGGGGTACCCGCATCAGGCATGATGAAGTTCGGTGTGCGTTGTCCGGGATGGGAGGAGGCTGTTGCCCCCGCCCAGATCAAAGGAATAGGAACCGTAGAAGTGCCTGACCCCCACCGTGTTGTCCGTCTTCAACCCCATCTCCGCATACCCGGTCATGTTCTCGAAGACCGCCTTCAGCCTGACCCTGCTGTTCCCCGGATTCCTCAGGAAGTAATCGGTCCCCGAATCGAGCTTTCCATCGGCAACATCGCCGTAATCCGAGAACCGCCACCCGGCATCCACACGGGCACTGCCTCCAAGCGTTACATCCACGTCGCTCATCTTGAAATTCATTGTTTGCACGTACCCTTGAAGGGAAAGAAGCATGGCCCCTGCTGCGAATATAACCCTGTACCGCATGTCGTGACTCCTTTCTGGTTCTGATTCATTATCCAGAGGAGGTACCCAAGCACGGTGAAGGACGTATGAAGAACGTGATACTGTATGATGAAGACATCTTACTCGGGTTGTTATCTCGTTGCAGGCAAGAATCATGGGAAGAATGCCAGGAGCTCTATGCATGTCTGGAGAGATCACATCCCGGGGCTGACAACCCATTCCGAGGAACTCCTCATTGACCATGCATAGCCATCTCAGCTACACTTCTTGCCAATTCATCCTGTGGGGTGCAGGGCCATGAACATCCATATCGCCGTGGTCGACGACGAGCCTGACATCATCCATTTGGTGAGCATCCACCTCAAGAAGGCGGGGTTCATGGTGGACGGGTACCATGACGGCGATTCGTTCATGAGGTCGCTGCAGCGCAGAACCCCGGGGCTCGTCATCCTCGACCTCATGCTCCCGGGCATGGACGGCTTCGAGGTCTGCCGCATGCTCAAGCGCGACCCTGCCACCTCGTCCATCCCGGTGATCATGCTCACGGCCAAGGGCCACGAGGCGGACAAGGTGGACGGGCTGGAACTGGGAGCCGACGACTACGTGACCAAGCCCTTCTCGCCCAGGGAGCTCGTCGCGCGGGTGAAGGCGGTGCTCAGAAGGAGGGGCCGCACAGAGCCTGAGACGCTTGCACTGGGAGATCTCATCACCATCGACCCGGAGCGCTTCGAGGTGAAGGTGAACGGGGAGGTCGTGGTCCTCACCCCGGTGGAGTTCAAGATCCTGCACCTGCTGGCCAGGAACCAGGGCAAGGTCTTCACCCGAGACCGCATCCTCGACCACCTCTGGGGAAACGAGAAGGCGGTGCTGGACCGGACCGTGGACGTCCACATCAAGAACCTGAGGGAGAAGCTCGGAGACGCGGGCGACATCATCAGGAACGTGCGCGGCGTGGGGTACAAGCTGCAGGTATGAAACGGCCCATCTTCCTCAAGATCTTTTCCGGCTTCCTGGTGGTGACGATCCTGCTCGCCTCTCTCATCCTGCTGGCCTTCTACAATGTCATCCAGACCCATTACCTGCGGTTCACCGAGCAGAAGCTGGAGCGCATCGGAATCCCGCTCCGGCAGGTCATCGCCCCGCTGTTGCTGGGAAAGGATGCCGCCTCCCTGAACAGCATGGCCAGAGATTACGGGCCTCGGCTCGACCTGAGGATCACCGTCATCGACCCTTCCGGCACGGTGCTTGCCGATTCCGAGCGCGACCCGGCCACCCTGGAGAACCACCTGCAGCGGCCCGAGGTGAAGGGAGCCCTCGAAGCGGCGGCAAGCAGTGCCATCCGCTACAGCAAGACCCTGGACGAGGACCTCCTCTACGTCGCCCTGCCCGTGGAAGACCGTGGCAGGATCATCGGCGTGCTGCGCCTGAGTATGTCGCTCAAGCACATCAGCGACCTGAACAAGGCGCTGCTGGTACGGCTCGTCGTGCTCAGCGCCGTGATCATCCTGGTCTCGCTCGTGCTGGCCGCGATCTTCTCCCACCTTCTGGCCACCCCCATCCGGGCCCTGAGCAAGGCTGCATCCCGCATCGCCGGTGGAGACTTCTCGGCGCGGGTAAGCCCTTCGACCACGGACGAAATCCAGGACCTCTCCAACGGCTTCAACACCATGGCAGGCAAGCTCGAGCAGTCATTCAGCGAGCTCAGCTCCCGCAAGGAGGAGCTGGAGGGGATCCTGGCATCCATCACCGGACCGCTGTTCGTGCTGGACGCGCAGGGCAGGGTGACGCTCTCCAATGCCGCCGCACGCAGGGTCATCGCCACCGAAACAGCCTCGGGCAGGTATTACTGGGAGCTCATACGATCCGCCAGGCTCAACGAGCTTATGGGCGAGGCCACGAAAGGAACGGCCTCGGGAGAGGTGGAGTTCGCCGGACTCACCTACCTGTGCAGCATCACGCCCCTGGCATCCCGCCAGGGCAACGTCATGCTGCTCCACGACATCACCCAGATGAAGGAGCTCGAGAGGATCAAGCAGGACCTGGCCGTGAATGTTTCCCACGAGCTGAGGACCCCGCTGACCGCCATCAAGGGCTTCACCGAGACCCTCATGGAGGAGGCCTCCGAAGGCCAGGCCGAGTACCTCAGGATCATCCTTCGCCATACCGAGCGCCTCATCGCCATGGTGAACGACCTGCTCGTGCTGTCCGAGATGGAAGAGACGGCCAGGATCGACCGAGAAAGGGTTGATCTGCAGGACATTCTGTCATCCGTCCTTGTTGTCTATGAGCCCCGGATAAGGGCCAAGGGGATCGATCTCGTGGTGGACTGCCCCCATCTGGAAATCTCGGCCGATGCCTTCAGGCTGGAACAGCTCCTCACGAACCTGGTGGACAACGCGCTGAAGTACACGGACAAGGGGGCCATCCGCATACGGGCCGGGATCACAGGCGGTATGGTGACCATCGAGGTGCAGGATACCGGCCCGGGCATCCCCCGGGAGCACCTGAGCAGGATCTTCGAGCGGTTCTACGTAGCGGACAAGTCCAGGTCGCGGAGCATGGGCGGCACGGGCCTGGGTCTTTCCATTGCCAAGCACATCGCCACGCTCCACGGTGGCAGGATCGAGGTAATGAGCACACCCTACCAGGGTACCACTTTTTCCGTCATCCTCCCTGTCGGTCCCTGATCCGCTCACGAATATCCCGTGTGAGCCCTTGCATCTCCTCACCCCGTCGATGCCCCTGACTCTCCCCTTGACTCATCCTCCCAATACTTATACAAAATCACAAGGCCATCGACGATGTTTCTCAAGCGAGTACAGGGGAGGGACGGATATGGGCTTCAGCTTCATCCCGAAAGATTCGAATTTCTTTGTCCTTTTCAATAAGCAGGCACAATTCGCGGTTACCGCTGCATCCATGTTCGCCCAACAGACCTCCCGGGGCCCCTTTGACGCCGAATCGGTCTCCAAGATGAGGGACATCGAGCACCAGGCGGACGAGGTGGCCCACGAGATCATGAACCGCCTGAACAAGACCTTCATCACCCCCTTTGACCGCGAGGACATCCACTCCCTGGCATGCGCCATGGACGACGTCATCGACATGATCTACACCATCACCAACCGCATGTATGTCTACAAGATCAAGAACGTGGATCAGGACCTCATCGAGTTTGCGGTCATCATCGAGAAGTCTGTCCGTGCCCTGGCCAAGGCGATAGAAGGCCTGCAGAATACCAAAAATCCACAGTGCGCCCTGGACTCGTGCATCGAGGTGAACCGGCTCGAGAACGTGGGTGACACCATGAGGGACAACATCCTGGGCAAGCTCTTCGAGACGTCCACCGACCCCATCCACCTGGTCAAGTGGAAGGAGATCTACCAGTTCGCCGAGACCGTCCTCGACATGTGCGAAGACGTGGCACACGTGGTGGAATCCATCTTCGTGAAACAGGCATGATCCAATGACGATCTACATCGTCCTTCTCATCCTGCTGGCACTCTTCTTCGATTTCCTGAACGGGTTTCACGACTCGGCCAATTCCATTGCCACCATTGTCTCCACGCGGGTCCTCTCACCGAAGTACGCGGTGATCTGGGCCGCCTTCTTCAACTTCATCGCCTTTCTGTTCCTGGGCCTGCACGTGGCCAACACCATCGGCAAGGGGATCATCGACGTGGGCATCATCGATGCGCACGTCATCTTCGCCACCCTCGTGGGCGCATGCCTGTGGGACATCCTCACCTGGTACCTCGGCCTGCCCACGAGCTCGTCCCACGCACTGATCGGCGGCATGGTGGGAGCTGCGCTGGTCAAGGCGGGTCCAGACTCGCTGGTTGCAGCGGGGATCATCAAGACCGTGGCCTTCATCTTCGTCTCCCCCACGGTGGGGCTCCTCCTCGGCCTGACCATCGGGATAGTCGTCTACTGGGCATTCAGGAAGGCCACCCCGCTGCACGTGGACCACATCTTCCGCAAGGGGCAGCTCGTCTCCGCCGCCCTGTACAGCCTCGGCCACGGCGGAAACGACGCCCAGAAGACCATGGGCATCATCGCGGGCCTGCTGTTCAGCGCCGGGGCGCTTGGCGAAACCTTTCACATCCCCTTCTGGGTGGTCTTTTCCTGCCAGGCCTCCATCGCCCTGGGCACCCTGTTCGGCGGGTGGAGGATCGTCAAGACCATGGGCCAGAAGATCGCCAAGCTCAGGCCCGTGGACGGCTTCTGCGCCGAGACCGGGGCGGCAGCGAGCCTGTTCATCTCCACCATGATGGGAGTTCCGGTGAGCACCACCCACACCATCACGGGCGCCATCATGGGCGTGGGTTCTCTCAGGCGCCTGAGCGCGGTGCGCTGGGGCGTGGCGGGGCGCATCGTGTGGGCCTGGATCCTCACCATCCCGGGTGCTGCGATCATCTCGGCAATAACCTATACGATTACGCAATAAACCAAGATTTCACGATATCTTCATCCTTCCTTAACACTGTCGGGTGTAGTGTAACGGAAAAACAGTTCGGAGGAATGAAGATGAATACACGGTTGTCTCTATCAGTGTTCCTGTGCATCCTGGCGGCGGGGCTTCTCATCCCTGTTGTCCCGGCTACCGGCCATGCGTCGGGTGGAGCCATCACCATCAAGGGATCCACCACGGTGCTCCCGATCGCCCAGGTGGCGGCCGAGGAATTCATGGACAGGAACCCGGGCATCAAGATCTCGGTGCAGGGCGGAGGATCAGGCGTGGGGATCTCCTCGCTCATCGACAAAACCACGGACATCGCCACCTCGTCCCGCAGGATCAAACCCGAAGAGATCGAGAAGGCCAAGGCCAAGGGCGTGACACCCAGCGAGATCGTCATCGCCCTGGACGGTATCGCGGTGATCGTGCACCCGGGCAACAAGGTGAGCGCGCTCACCAAGGCCCAGCTCAAGGACATCTACACCGGCAGGATCTCCAACTGGAAGGAACTCGGCGGAGCCGACGCCAAGATCGTCACGGTGAGCCGCGACACCTCGAGCGGAACCTACGAGGCCTTTGAGGCGCTGGCCATCAACAAGGAGAAGGTGAGGCCCGATGCGCTGACCACGGCATCCAACCAGGCTGTGGCCCAGACCGTTGCCCAGACCCCGGGCGCCATCGGGTATGTGGGTCATGGCTACCTCACCGGCAAGGTGAAGGACGTGACCGTGGACGGCGTCAAGTGCACCAAACAGAACATCCAGTCCGGCAAGTACCCCCTTGCACGGGAGCTGTACATGTATACGAACGGCAAGCCGTCGGGCAACACGGCCCTGTTCGTACACTTCGTGCTCAGCAAGGACGGGCAGAAGCTGGTGGAAGACGAAGGTTTCGTGGACATCCTGAAATAGCCTCTTTGAACGAACTGCCGGGGAGAAAGGTCTCCATGCCCTTTCTCCCCGGCTCTCTTCCCTGTTCTCAGGCTCGAGAAAAAGAACGAAAACTTCACACAATCTTAACCAATCCCGACTATAGGTACAGACCGGGGAACAGCAATGGATATCAGGAGATTCAGATCATTCAAAGAGGGCGTGTACAAGTACAGCTTCGCCATGCTCGCCTTTGCATCCCTGGTCTTCCTCTTGGGTATCATCCTCACCCTGTTCATGCAGTCATGGCAGGTCTTCTCCACCATCCCCCTGACCGACATGGTCTTCGGGAAACACTGGTACCCCACCCACGAAGATGCCGCGTTCGGCATGTGGCCGCTGATGGCGGGCACCGCCCTGGTAACGCTGGGCGCCATGTTCGTCTGCGTACCCATCGGCGTGGGGACCGCGCTCTACATCCACGAGCTGGCAGGCCAGCGGCAGAGGGCCTTCCTGAAGCCCCTCATCGAGGTGCTGGCCGGGGTCCCGTCCATCGTGTACGGCTTCTTCGGCATGGTCATCGTGGCGCCCTTCCTGCAGGACCTCCTGGATATCCCCACGGGCCTGTGCGCCTTCACCGCGAGCCTGATCCTCGGTATCATGGCCACCCCCACGGTGGCGAGCCTGTCCGAGGACGCGCTGAGCTTCGTCCCGCGGAGCTTCCGCGAGGCCTCGCTGGCGCTCGGGGCCAACCGGTGGCAGACCCTCACGAAGGTGGTGGTCCCGGCGGCCGGGTCCGGCATCTCCACGGCCATCATCCTGGGCCTCGGCAGGGCCGTGGGCGAGACCATGACCGTGCTCATGGTGGCGGGCGGTGCAGCGGCCATACCGAAGGGCATCTTCGACCCGGTGCGCCCCATGACGTCCACCATCGCGGCCGAGATGGGAGAAGCGGTCATGGGGAGCCTCCATTTCAGCGCACTCTTCGCCATCGGGCTGATCCTGTTCCTCATCACGCTTGGTGTAAACGTCATCGCCGAGGTCGTCAGCAGGAGATTCCGGCTGAAGCTGGGGCTGGGCAGATGAACATATCGGATACGGCGATCCAGACCACCGGGAAAGGCATGGGGCTTGTCGGGAAGCGCCTGCGCACGAGCGACCTGGTGCAGGCCCTGGGCTTTGCGTGCCTGATCCTGTGCGTCCTGTTCGCCCTGTTCTTCCTGGGGTCCCTCATATACTTCATCACCGCCAAGGGCATATCCGTCATTTCCTGGGAATTCCTCACTTCGGTGCCGCGGCGCGCCATGACCAGAGGAGGCGTGGCGCCCGCCATCGTGGGCACCTTCTACCTCACCGTGGGGGCGCTCTCCTTCGCCCTGCCCCTGGGGCTGGCCTGCGCCATCTACCTGTGCGAGTACAGCCCTGGCACCACGGTGGTGAATATCATCAGGCTCTCCATCAACAACCTCGCAGGGGTCCCGTCCGTGGTGTTCGGGCTCTTCGGGTTCGCGGTCTTCGTGAAAATGTTCGGCTTCGGCGTGTCCATCCTCTCGGGCAGCCTGACGCTCGGCATCATGGCCCTGCCCGGCATCATCTCTGCCTCCCAGGAGGCCATCCTGGCCGTGCCGCAGTCGTACAAGGAGGCGTCCCTGGCGCTCGGGGCCACCCACTGGCAGACCATCAGGAAGGTGGTGCTGCCCACGGCCCTGCCGGGGATCCTCACCGGCGTGATACTGAACGTGGGCCGGGTGGCGGGCGAGACCGCGCCCATCCTGTTCACGGCCGCCACCTTCTACACCAGGGGATACCCGGACTCCGTCTTCTCCGAGGTCATGGCCCTGCCGTACCACATCTATGCCCTCATGACCGAGGGGACCAGGCCCGAGGTGCAGACCGGCATCGCGTACGGCTGCGCGCTCATCCTGCTGGCCCTGGTGCTTGCCATATCGGCCCTGGCCATTATCCTGAGACAGAGACAGAGGATCAACTATGGCTCCTGAGACCAAGATCAGCGCGAGAGACGTCGATTTCTACTATGGCAGGACCAAGGCCCTGAAAGGCATCTCGCTGGACATCCACTCCAAGCAGGTCACCGCGCTCATCGGGCCTTCCGGGTGCGGCAAGTCCACCTTCATCCGGCTGTTGAACCGCATGAACGACCTCATCCCTGGCTCGAAGGTTCAAGGCTCCATCCTCATGGACGGTCTCGACATCAACCACCCCAAGACCGACGTGGTGGAGCTCCGTCGCAGGGTGGGCATGGTCTTTCAGAAGCCCAACCCCTTTCCCAAGAGCATCTACGACAACATGGCCTACGGGCTCGTCATAGGCGGCATCAGGGACAGGGACATCATCGAGCAGCGGGTCGTCACCTCGCTCAAGAAGGCGGCCCTGTACGATGACGTGAAGGACCGCCTCCACGACAGCGCGCTCATGCTCTCGGGCGGCCAGCAGCAGCGGCTCTGCATCGCGCGGTGCCTCGTGGTGGAGCCCGAGGTGATCCTGTTCGACGAGCCCTGCGCGAGCCTGGACCCCATCTCCACCCGCAAGATCGAGGAGCTGATCCTGGAGCTCAAGCAGGACTACACCATCGCCATCGTCACCCACAACATGCAGCAGGCTGCCCGGGTCTCGGACTACACCGCCTTCATGTACCTGGGCGAGCTCGTCGAGTACGACCGCACGGAACGGATGTTCACCGTTCCCAAGGAGCGCATGACAGAGGAATACCTGAGCGGCAAGTTCGGATAAGGAGACACCATGCTGGAAGAGTCGAAACTGGTACAGGTGAAGAGAGAGCTCATGGAGTTCGCCGCCCTGGTGGAGTCCATGGTGGACAAGAGCGTCACCGGGCTGAAGAACCGCACCGCGGATCTCCTCCACGAGGTGATCGAGACGGACGAGCCCAGGGCAAACAGCTTCGAGACGGACCTTGACGAGCGGTGCGTGTCCATCATCGCCCAGCACCAGCCCGCGGGCAAGTCGCTCCGCACCATCCTCATGGTGCTGCACATCAACTCCACCCTTGAGCGCATAGGCGACCACGCGGTGACCATCGCAGAGAGCTCGCTCTTCCTCATGGAAAGGGCGCCGGTGAAGCAGCTCATCGACATCCCCCACATGGCCGAGGTGGTCAAGACCATGATCACGGACAGCATCGACTCCTTCATCAACGAAGACGCCGAGCTCGCAAGGGCCGTGTGCGAGCGGGACGACGTCGTGGACGGACTGCGCACCCAGATCCTGCGGGAACTCATCACCTTCATGACCTCGGACCCCACCACCATCGAACGGGCCCTGCAGATCATGAAGATCGCGAGCAACCTGGAGCGAGTGGCCGACCTCGCCACGAACATCTGCGAGGACGTCATCTACATGGTCAAGGGTAAGGTGATCAAGCACCACAAGGACAGCGAGTGAACTGGTTCTCCCCTGGCCGCGTCGCCCGGGAGAGGCCTCCTGTCAGAATGACCTGAAGACCTCGTACGAGACGAACATGACGATCTCGATGGCGATGAGCGCGATGATGATCCACTCGAGGCTGGCCGAGTGCTTGTGGTACTGCTCGGCGGCGAGCATGCTGAAGAGCTCATGGATGACCTCGAGCTTGTCGTTGAGCGTCTCGGCCCGCTGGGTCACTTCCAGGTAGCGGGCCATCATCACGTAGGTCTTCTCCCATTCCGGGTACTCCCAGAAGAACTCCGGCGTTTCGAGCAGGTTGTTGCGCAGGTTGATGTCGCTCTTCACCAGGTAGAGCCTGCCCCGCATCATGGCGATCTCCTTCCGCTTCAGGCGGGTCTCTCCGGTGTGCGCGATGTTGATGGGGATCTGGGAGGTCTCCTCGATGGTGTTCTGGGCCGCGATCTCGAACTCCTCGAGCTTCACCGACTGGGCGATGCCGTGCGACAGGGCGAGCTTTTCCAGGACCTCGTCCGTCTCCAGACTGATGTGGTCATCCTTTACGCGGCTCGCACCGTCCACTGAGAAGCTGAACTCGTCCAGGATGTGCCGGGCAAAGGGCTCGATGCGGTATGCGTCCACGGCGGCGAGCACCCGGTCGAGATCGTTCTGGGGAAGGCCCCAGGCCACCAGTGCCCCGTAGGAGAAGAGGAACACGTCACCCGCCTTGAGCTTCAGGTGCAGCACGTCGCGGTATGCAGTGCACTTGTGCTGGTCCTCCAGACCGGCCTTCAATGCCGGGAAGTCGAAATTCTTGGCCACGCACAGGGCGATGCAGGTTTCCACCGGGTCGCTCCCTCCCCTTGTCTCGCGGCGTCTGTCTGCCGCACAGTGCACAGTATACCAGAAAAACAAAAGGAGCAGGAGCTCCTTATCGGATCAGGGGGTCCCAGGCGGGCTGTCAGGACGGACGTGGCCGGGAATCGGGCAGCCTGTGGACGCCTGCCACCCTGACCCTGCCTGCCAGGACCTCCTCGGCGAGGGCCCGCTGGTGGGCGTCCACGCGGATGCAGACACCGCAGTCTGAGCTGATATGCCGGGGGATCGGCACGAGTTTGTAGGGTATGCCCTTCTCCTTCAATGCCTGCTCGGCGGCCAGGGTCGCGCTCACCGACTCGAAGACGAGCACCCAGCGTTCCACCGTGCTCATACCCGCACGATCCGGCCCGCCTGGAGCATGGTCTGGGCGATGTCGTACATGTTGGACACCGATCCCACCGCGAGCCTGTCCTTGAGGTCGAAGAAGCCCAGGCAGGTCCCGCACACCAGTATGCGCGTCCCCTGGCCGGCCAGGGCCTGCAGGTCGTCCAGCACCTCGGATCCTGCCACGGCGAGCCTCACACCGGTGTTGAACAGGATGAGCACATCGGGTCGGGGGGACGTGTCCTGAAGCGTGTGGATGAAGCTCTTCATGAGGACCGACCCCAAGGTGTCGTCGCCGCTGCCCATGGTGTCGGAGCCGAGGACAGCCACCACCGGTCCCCCCTCCGCGATGATCTCCCCCGCCATGGGACATGCGACCTGCCGGGTTATGGTGAGCAGGGTGTCGAGACCCTGCTCCTGCTCGGAAACCGCACAGCCGAGACTGGTCGCGAGCTTCCTGACGTTCTCCCGGGCAATGGCGTCGTTCACTAGGACCACGACTTCGTCGTGATCAGCCAGGGCCTTCTTCGCCAGGATCACTGGCTGCGGGCATGCCAGCCCGCGGGCGTCAACGGTATGTGCCATGGGTTCTCCCTCCTTGCGTTGTCCTGTTGCGCGCTCACCGATTGTATGCGATGGATGCAACGGCATCAATGGTCTCGTCGATATCCCGGGCCGTGTTGAAGAACCCGATGCTCGCCCGTACGGTGCCCTGGGGGAAGGTCCCCAGCGCCCTGTGGGCCGAGGGCGCGCAATGCAGCCCGGACCGGATCATGATGCCGAACTCGTCGTCGAGCCTGAAGGCCACTTCGGAGGGCTCCACGCCCTCCAGGGTGAAGGACACCACGGCGATCCTGTGATAAGGGTCCCGCGGGCCGATGACCCTTATGCCCTCGATGGCGGCGAGGCCCTCCATGAGTCTGCGGGCGAGCGTCATCTCGTGTTCCCTGATCCGCTCGACGCCCTGGGAGGCCACGAAGTCGATCCCGGCGAGCAGCCCAGCGATGCCGGGAGTGTTCGGGGTGCCGGACTCGTACTTGTCCGGCATGAAGAGCGGCTGCTCCTCGCGCTCCGAGGCGCTCCCCGTCCCGCCCATGGCCAGCGGCGAGATGCGTGCTTCGAGCCCTTCCCGGACATAGAGCCCCCCGGTTCCCTGGGGACCGTACAGGGACTTGTGCCCGGTGAAGGCGAGGAGGTCTATGCCGTCGCGTCCCACGTCGATGGGCAGGCACCCGGCGGTCTGGGAGGCATCCACGCACAGGGGGATGCCCCGCTCACTGGTGATGGCCCCCACCTGGGACACGGGCATGACGGTGCCGGACACGTTGGACGCATGGGTGAGCACCACCAGCGCGGTCTGCCTTCTGATGGCCTTCCCCACGTCGTCCGGATCGAGGGTTCCGTCCGCGGAGCATGCCACCACGCTCACCTCGACGCCCCGCAGCTCCATGGCGCGCAGGGGCCGCATCACCGAGTTGTGCTCCATGGCGGAGGTGATGACGTGGTCCCCGGGCCCGAGCATGCCCTGGATGACTATGTTCAGCGCCCCGGTTGCGTTCCCGGTGAACACGAGCCGCAGGGGATCGGATATTCCGAACAGGGCCGCTGTTTGCCGTCGGGCCTCTGCGATGACGCGGGCCGCCTCTATGGACAGCGTGTGCCCGGACCTCCCGGGGTTCGCAGCTGCCTCCCTGATGATATGCTCCACGGCACGCGGCACGCATTCGGGCTTGGGCCAGGTGCTCGCGGCGTTGTCGAGATAGATGCGCAGCTTCTCTTCCATGTCTTCCTTGGCGAGTGGGGTTTGCGTGCAGAGGCTTGCTTGTTTGCCGGAGCAGGTACCTGCACGTGTTCCTGTGCCGAGCACTAGAGGATCAGGCCTGCCCTGTCAAATGCAGAAAATGCATACCGCGCACAGTCCGATGCGTAATGAGAATGCATCAAGACACAGATCCGAGGGTGAAGGCCCGGGCCGCCCATCGCGCCGGGGCCTTCTCCTCCATGCCTGGGGAAGATTCTAGATTCCGCCTGGAGACAACAGAACTGCCAGAACGGTAAACTGGTCATCTCCGGTATCGTACCTGCCGATGATCTCCGCGTCGCTGCCGACGGCGATGTCGCTCATAAGGAGATCTTCGCCGCAGGGGGTCATGACAAGGCTCTGCGCCAGCAAGACCGCATCCACGTCCCCGGAGAGCTCTTCACCCGCACCGGGACTCAGCGTGAACTCACCTTCAGCGGGAAGCGCGGTCACCGAGCCTTCCACCACCAGCACATCCCCGATGACCACGAGCCGCGCCTGCAGGACCCCGTCCATGGTCAGATAGCCGTATACCACCACGGCCTGGTCCTCCTGCAGGGAGTCAGGGGTGACGTACTGGTTGTTTTCAGAAAAGGTCAGCATGTCATCGGCGAAGTGCACCCTCAGGTCGCCCAGCACCTCAAACTCCCGGCCCATGATGAACCCGTCTGGAGAGGCATCAAGGTCCGCGTCCAGCAGCGAATCGATGGCGCCCCTGAAGAGCATGGAGCACGGGGTCGAGGTCGATCCCCGGGCGATGACGTCGGCAAAGACCACGGGCCTGAAAACGCATTTTCCGGAATTGCCCGCTTCGTGCAGGTGAATGGACCTGTCGGCATCGATATCAAGGCGGAGATACAGGACCTGCCCTTCATCCACTGTGAAGGCGCCCTGGGGATTGATATCGATCCTGCCGCCGGGCAGGAAGAGGTCCATGCCCTCGCAGGGGCCGCCCACGGCGTGGAGACCGCTGATGGCGAGCCTGATCTTCTCGTATCTGCCCACCGGAACCTCCTCGTTCAGGATGAGCAGGAAGTCTTCGTCGCGCAGGTCAAGAAGATCGACGGTATACCCGTCGCTGGACGTGAAGACCACGACGGGATTGGATTCCTCCCCCTCCGGCAGCAGGGACACCCCGGTGATGGTGATGTAGATGTGATCGAACCCATCCGTGGGCGCATCCGTGAGCAGGACACCCACGGATCCATAGGAACCTTCTGCTTCGGGATGAGACGATCCGCCGCTGCTGCATGCCGCAAGGTATACGCTGACGAGTGCTGCTGCACCAAGGACGAGGAGAAGCGCTGCACCGGTACGCAGATATCTGTTCATGCCTGCCTCCTTTGAGGATCCTGCCATCCATGGCCCTGACACGGAGCGGTCAGGGAGGCGGAACACCCCTTTATACGCGCGGTGCTACCCATCGCACCGGGTCACATCGGCGACAATATACTGTGCCATAAATCCACCGGAATGTCCATCAGGAGGCAGGTGCGGGCCCGTATATCCCCCCCTCAGCGAAGGCCCGCAACCTCTGCGAAGGTTTCACCCAGAAGGCGCTTCTGCACGGACCGGTCCGGGAAGATCCGCTCGATGCGTCGCTTGATGAAGCCGTAGTCGTAGCGGCCGTCCGCGCCGTGGAACCCGTAGGGACCGTCCGTGCCGTAGAAAAGGCGGTCGATCCCGATGGCCCGGGCAGCCCCCAGGGTGGCCCGCTCGCTCGTGTAGCTCGTCTGGGACACGTCCAGGTAGACGTTCTTCCGGCCCCTGATCCGCTCCCAGGTGTCCGCGTACCCCGGGAACCCCGCATGGGCGAGGATGAGCTTCAGGTCGGGCACGTTCTGTAGCAACGCTTCGAAGTCCCCCTCTTCGCCGAAGCCCGCGTGGATGAGGAGCGGCTTGCCGATCTTTGCCAGACGCTGCGCCACCTCCGTCAGCTCCACGGGCCTGAAGTGGTGCCAGAACGGGTGTGCCTTCACTCCCACGAATCCCGGGCTGTCCCTGTACTTCTCCAGCTCGTCCACCGGGTTGAGCCTGCCCCGGGGGTTCACGAAGACCCAGCCGAGGAACCGGTCCGGGTGAGCGTGCACGGCGGAGAAGACCCGGGCGTTGTCCGGGTCCGGCTCGATGAAGTAGGGCAGGCCGAGGATCTTCACCTCGCCCCTGTCCGTGAAGTTGGAAACGAGCGCCTTGCCGATGCCCCTGAGTGAGCGGTTCTCCAGCAGCACCTGCAGGACCCAGATGAGGAACCGGGGCGGCTCATGGAAGGGCGCCACCATGCTCCCCATGAGCGCCACCTTGTCCACGCCGCTGCGGTCCATCTCCTTGAGCAGACCGCCGGTGTCGAGCACCCTGTCCTCCAGGTGGTAATGACAGTCGATGACCATAGTCCCTCCCCGTCATGTGACGTGCCTGCACAGGCACCACACCGGACGTACCCATGGCCCCGGAGAAGGTGCCTGCCGTATGCTTCATATTATAATGCCAGGGAGGGACTTCTCAAGATGCACGAGCGGCATGCTCAGCAGAACTGTCTGAGGAGGATCTGTGTGGAGAGTACGCCCAGGAGCGCGCTGCTGTCCCGGAACCCGGCGCGCTCCGTACGGGAGCACTTGGCGATGAGCGCCTCCACCCGGTCCGCATCGAAGACCCCGCCAGCGTTGACGGCGTCGCGCTCCAGGTAGGGCCTTACCTCGGGCCTGAGCGAGCCCGATGTGAAGAACGCCTCCTTGTTGGGCGCGCCGTAGGGCCGCTTCACCCGGGAGAAGATCTCTGGGGGCAGCTCGGCGCGGAAGGCCTTCTTGAGTATGTACTTCTCCCTGATCCCCCTCATCGTGAGGTGCGGGCTCAGGCGCGAGGCGTATTCGGCCACATGGTGGCTCAGGAAGGGGTAGCGCCCCTCCACCCCGTGGGCCAGTGCCATGCGCTCGCCCTGGGAGGAGAGCAGGTACCCTGCCAGCAGGAGCTTGATCTCCAGATACTGTGCCTGGTTCAGTGGGTGCCACTGCGGGAATTCCCCGGGGATCATGGCCGACAGGTCCTCCACCGGGTCATAGGCCCCCGCGGCGCCCCGGAACTCCTCGCTGAAGAACTGCTGGATGGCGGCGGTGGTGCGCCAGGTGGGCAGGTGGGAATAGGCGAAATGCGCCGTGTCGAGAAGTCCCTCCCGGTAGAAGGACATGAGCATGCGGCCCGAGCGCCTCATCTGGACCTGGGAGTGGGGGTACAGGGCAAGGAGCAGCAGGGGGCGGAGCCTGGATTCGGGAACGCGCGACCAGAATCGCCGGATCAGGGCCTCCTTGAAGATGTCGTATCCGCCGAAGAGCTCGTCCGCCCCCTCCCCGGTGAGCACCACCTTGATGCCGCACTCCCGGGCGAGCCGTGAGAGGTGGAACATGGGTGCGGGCGCCGAGCGCAGCAGTGGCGTCTCTGCGTGCCAGACCACCTGCTCGAAGGCGCTGCCGATGTCCTCGTAGGCGATCCTGCGCACGTGGTGGTGCGTGCCCAGGCTCCTCCCCATGGTCTCCTGGAACGCGGACTCGTCGAAGGCCGGGTCTGCGAAGCTCACCGAGAAGGTTTCCATGCCCGGGACATGCCGCTTCACCAGCGCGGAGATGACGCTCGAGTCGAGACCCCCGCTCAGGTAGGCGCCCACCGGCACGTCGGCGCGGAGTCTCAGCGAGGCAGCCTCGTCCAGGACACCCCGCAGTCCCTCCATGGCCTGATCCTCGTCCGTGACGTCATGGTCACCCCTGGCGGGGAAGGTGACGTCCCAGTACTGGAACGATCTCATGGTGCCGTTCTCCAAGACCAGGCACTCGCCGGGTCTGAGCTGGAACACGCCGTCGAACACGGTCCTCGGCGCCACGGCTGCCCAGAAGGTGAAGACCTGGACGATGCCCGCGGGCGACAGCCTGAGCCTGCCCAGCAGCGGGAGCATGGCCTTGACCTCGGAGGCGAAGATGAGGCAGTCCCCCTGCACGGCATAGTGCAGGGGCGCGATGCCGAACCGGTCCCGGGCCAGCACGAGGCGGCCCTTGGGAACGTCCCACAGGGCGAGGGCGAACTGTCCCTCCAGGCGGCTGAACAGCTCGAGCCCGTGCTCCTCGTAGAGGTGGAGAAGCACCTCGATGTCGCAGCTCGTCCGGAAGCGGTGACCCCGTCGCGTTAGGTCCGCGGTGAGCTCCTTGTAGTTGAAGATCTCGCCGTTGGCGCACACGTGGATGGTGCCGTCCTCGTTGGCCATGGGCTGCGCGCCCGAGGCCAGGTCGATGATGGAGAGCCTCCGGTGCCCCAGGACCACGGAGTCGTCCTGGAACACGCCCTGGCCGTCCGGGCCACGGTGGACCATGCCGGAGAGCATGGTCCTGATGGCACGGCTGCTGATGCCGCCCGCGTGGCGCGGGTGGTGGACACCCATGATACCGCACATGCCTGTTCACCCTTTGTATGGTTTGAGAACGCAAGGACCGATCTTGCCAGAAGGGTGCCACCGAAGGGTTCACCATGGGCCCGGCGCTCCTCAGGCCCATGGTAAACCAAGGCCGGTACAGGTTCTGCTGGGATTCACACGCGGACAGGACAGGCATGGAACAGCAGGGGCAATTCCGCCACACAATGGTATCATGGTGAACCGTTCTGAACGTTTTTGTGTCAGCCACCTTCCCGGACAGACCCTGGAACAAGAGGGCCAGAAGAGCTCCCGGCAAGGGCTTTCGAGCTGGGGCCGAGGAGCGCCTCTCCTGCGCCGGTGATGGCACCCGGTTTGCTCTGTAGCCCTCAGTTCGATACCCATCTGCGAGGAGGCAGTCGCCATGATACCCATCGACAAGGCCGACACGGCCTTTGTCCTCATCAGTGCCGCCCTGGTCATGCTCATGACGCCGGGGCTTGCCATCTTCTACGCGGGCATGGTCAGGGCCAAGAACACGCTCGGTACCATAATGCAGAGCTTCATCCTCATCGGATTCATCAGCCTGGAATGGGTCTACCTGGGGTACACCCTGTCCTTCGGCCCGGATGTGGGCGGCTTCATCGGCGACCTCTCCTGGATCGGTCTGAGGTCGGTGTCCACGGCCCCCCACCCGTCCTACGGACCCACCGTGCCCCACCTGGTCTTCGCCGTGTTCCAGTGCATGTTCGCGGTGATCACCCCGGCGCTCATCACGGGGGCCTTTGCCGAACGCATGCGGTTCGGGCCCTTCCTGCTGTTCAGCATGCTCTGGACCGTGCTCGTCTACAACCCGGTCTGCCACTGGGTGTGGGCATCGGGCGGATGGCTCAGGGAACTGGGGGTCATCGATTTCGCAGGAGGGCTTGTGGTCCATCTCGCCTGCGGCTCGGCCGCCCTGGCGGCGGTGACCGTGATCAGGCCCCGCAAGGGTTACGGCTCTGAGAACTTCATCCCGCACAACCTGCCCATGACGCTCATCGGCACCGGCCTGCTGTGGTTCGGGTGGTTCGGCTTCAACGGGGGCAGCGCGCTTGCCGCGGACGGCCTTGCGGGAAGCGCCTTCATGGCGACACACCTGGGCGGCATGGCTGGCCTCGTCACCTGGGTGGCGGTGGAATGGCTCCACCGCGGCAGGCCCACCACCCTGGGAGCCGCTTCCGGGGCGGTGGCGGGCCTGGCAACCATCACCCCGGGCTCCGGCTTCGTGAGTCCGAACGCGGCGGTGATCATCGGGTGCATCGCCGGGGCGGTCTGCTATGCCTGCGTTGCATCGAAGCAGCGCATCGGCTATGATGACAGCCTCGACGTGGTGGGCATCCACGGCGTGGGCGGAGTGATCGGCACGCTCCTGGTTGGCGTGTTCGCCAGCAAGGCGGTGAACGCCGCCGGCGCGGACGGGCTGCTCGCGGGGAACACGTCCCTGCTCCTGTCCCAGGCCATCGGGGTGGTTGCCGTGGGGGTGTTCGTATACTGTACGAGCTGGGTGCTGCTGAAGATCATCGACCGGCTGTACGGCCTGCGGGTGCAGGAGGATACTGAACTCCAGGGCCTGGACCTGGGCGAACACAGCGAAACCGCATACGGTGCATGACGTATCATGAAGGAGGAGGCATGAAGAAGATCGAGGCGATCATCAAGCCGTTCAAGCTCGACGAGGTGAAGAAGGCCCTGAACGATATCGGCGTCACCGGCATGACCATCACCGAGGTCAAGGGGTACGGCCGCCAGAAGGGGCACAAGGAGATCTACCGGGGCGCGGAGTACCAGGTGGACTTCCTCCCCAAGATCAAGATTGAGATCGTGGTGGCGCAGGCCATGGTGGAGGAGGTGGCGGAGAAGATCCTCGAGTCCGCCCGCACCGGCAAGATAGGCGACGGGAAGATCTTCGTCATCCCCGTGGACGGGGCCATCAGGGTCCGTACCGGCGAGAGCGGCCGGGAGGCCCTCTGAGAGGACCTGCCCGTCCATCCCTGCCTAGGCTGCTCCCTCACGCTTCTTCCGTTCCAGATCCCTGAGCTCCTTGCGCAGGATCTTGCCCACCGCGCTCTTGGGCAGCTCGTTCATGATCTCGATGTCCTTGGGCACCTTGTAGGCCGCAAGCCTCTCCTTGAGAAAGCGTATGAGCTCGTCTCTGTCGATGGTCTCTCCGGGCTTGGGCACCACGTACGCCTTGGGCGCCTCGCCCCTGTACGCGTCGGGGATGCCGATGGTGCAGGCCTCAAGAACCTTGGGGTGCGTAAAGAGGATCTCGTCGATCTCCTGGGGGAAGATGTTGTAGCCGGCCGCCACGATCATGTCCTTCTTGCGGTCCACGATGGTGAGGTAGCCGTCCTCGTCCAGGAAACCGATGTCGCCGGTGAAGAGCCACCCGTCCTTCAGGACGTTCGCCGTCTCCTCGGGCTTCTTGTAGTAGCCCTTCATGACCTGGGGGCCTCTGAAGCAGATCTCGCCGGAGGCCCCCTGCTTCATCTCCCTGGTCCCGGTTTCCACGTCCACGATCTTCAGGTCGGTGCTCGGGAACGGCACGCCCACCGTGCCCGGCTTGATGTTCCCCCTCCAGGGGGAGGCCGTGCCCATGGGCGAGGTCTCGGTGAGTCCGTAGACGTTGATGAGGTCTCCCCCGGTGAGGTTCTTCAGGTCGTTGATGGTCTCCACGGAAAGCGGGGCCGCCCCGGCGATGAAGCCTTTGATGAAGCGCAGGTCCATGCTCCTGAACTCCGGGGTGTTGAGCAGGCCGATGAAGATGGTGGGCACGCCGGGCATGAAATCGGGCCGGTACTTCCTGAGCAGTTCTATGATGACCGAGGGCTCGGGCCTCGGCACCAGCACGTCGGTCCAGCCCCCCCACACCGAGAAGTTCTGCATGCCCGTGAACCCTGCGGAGTGGAAGAACGGGAAGATGGCGAGGATGCTGGCGTTGCCGTCCTCGATGTCGTAGAACCAGCTCCTGAGCTGCTGCACGTTGCACGACATGTTGGCGTGCGTGAGCATCACCCCTTTGCTCACCCCCGTGGTGCCGCCGGTGTAGATGAGCGTTCCCACGTCGTCCCAGCCAGCCTCGTTCGGAAGTGCTGACGAGTCCCTTCCCTCCATGAGGTCCAGGAACTCCGAGACGCCGTCCTGCCGTTCCACCTTCTTGTACATCTGCTTCTTTACGAAGGGGAAGAGCTGCTTCTTGGGGAACGGCAGGTAGTCGCTGATGTGGCAGGTCACGATATGCCGTACCTTGGTGTCCGCCCTGATCTTGAGCGCCCTGGGCAGGAGGAGGTCCAGGGTGACGAGCACCGTGGCGTCAGAGTCGTTCAGCTGGTAGGTGAGTTCGCGCTCGGTGTAGAGCGGGTTGTTCTGGGCCGCCACCGCCCCGATGCGCCAGGCGGCATAGTTGGCGATGACCACCTGGGGGATGTTTGGCAGGAGCATGGCCACGGTGTCGCCCTTCTTCACGCCCATGCCCGTGAGCGCCCGTGCAAAGGCGTTCACCATGGCATCCAGCTTCTCATAACTGATGAATCTGCCCATGTAGTTGAGCGCGGCCCGGCGGGGGAAGCGCCTTGCTGTGCGGGTGAGCACCTCGGGCATGGTGATGCGGTCGAAGGCGATCTCTGTTGGTACCGCCGCGGGATAACTCCTGTGCCAGCTCCTCTCGAAGGACATAACACCTCCTCTTTTCAATGGAAATCGACATGCCCTGCAGGACCGGGCGAATATGTAATATGGTATTACAATAATAGCATGGTGTTCACTGTCAATTCAAGGTGATTTTCCTGCTGGAGGACCTGCCGCCGGCAAGGACCGGGCGGCAGCATGGATGTGCGGATATGCTACCCGGCCGCCTTCTTCCGGGCAATGCTCAAGGTGTGCCTCTTGCCCGACGAGAGCTCGGCCTTGCGGAGCCTCACCGACCTCGGGGTCACCTCCACCAGCTCGTCGTCCCGGATGAACTGCAGGGCCCGCTCCAGGGTCATGGGCACCACCGGGGTGAGCAGGATGTTGTCGTCCCTGCCCGCTGCCCGCATGTTGGTGAGCTTCTTCATCTTGCAGGGGTTCACGTCGATGTCGTTCTCCCGGCTGTGCTCGCCCACGATCATGCCCTCGTACACCGGCTCCCCAGGGGTTATGAAGAGCCTGCCCCGGGGCTCCAGGCCGGAGATGCCGTAGGACACGGCCACGCCTCTCCGGTCGGCCACCTGCGAGCCGGTGAAGCGGGTCGGGAACTCGCCCCGGTGCTCCTCGTAGCCCAGGAGGTACGAGCTCATGATGCCCGTGCCCTTGGTGTCGGTGAGGAACTCGTCGCGGTAGCCGATGAGCCCGCGGGACGGGATGTTGAACTCGATCCTGACCCGGCCCGTGCCCTGGGACGCGTAGTTGATCATCCTGCCCTTGCGGATGGAGAGCTTCTGGGTGACCACGCCCAGGAACTCCTCGTCGCAGTCCACGTAGAGGTGCTCGACGGGCTCGAGCACGCGTCCGTTCCTGTACTCGCAGATGACCTCGGGCCTGCCCACGCAGAGCTCGAAGCCCTCGCGCCGCATGGTCTCGATGAGGATGGCGAGCTGGAACTCCCCACGGCCCTTGATGACGAACCCCTCGGAGCCGGGCAGGACCTCCAGCCGTATGGCCACGTTGCGCAGGGTCTCCCGCTGGAGCCGCTCGTGGATCCTGGTGGACTGCACGTACGTGCCCTCGGTGCCCGCCAGGGGGGAGGTGTTGGGCATGATGCGCATGGACACGGTGGGCTCGTCCACGGTGATGCGCTTGAGCGCCCTGGGTCTTTCCTGCGTGCAGATGGTGTCGCCGATCTTCACGTCCTCGATGCCCGCAATGACCACGATGTCGCCGGGCTCTGCGCCCGGGGTCTCGCGGATGCTCACGCCGTCGTAGCACTGCAGCTTGGTGACCTTCAGCGGCAGGTGCCGGCCCTGGGCGTCGATGCAGAGCAGTGCGTCGCTTCCGGCCACATGCCCGTGGAACACCCGGCCGATGGCGAGCCTGCCCACGTAGTCTGAGTAGTCCAGGTCGGCCACCAGCATCTGGAAAGGCTCCGCGGGGTCGTGGGCCGGGCCCGGCACCTCGGCGAGGATGGCCTCGAAGAGGCAGGAGAGGTCAGTCCCCTGCTCATCCAAAGAGCGCATGGCCACCCCGTCGCGGCCCACTGCGTACAGGCAGGGAAATTCGATCTGGGAGTCGTCCGCGCCCAGGTCGATGAAGAGATCGTAGACCTCGTTGAGCACCTCCTGGGGTCTGGCGTCCCTGCGGTCGATCTTGTTGATGACCACGATGACCTTGAGCCCTGCTTCCAGGGTCTTCTTCAGGACGAATCGCGTCTGCGGCAGCGGGCCCTCGGAGGCGTCCACCAGGAGGATGGCGCCGTCGGCCATGGTAAGCGCCCGCTCCACCTCCCCTCCGAAGTCGGCATGGCCCGGGGTGTCGATGATGTTGATCTTCACGCCTTTCCACATGACGGAGCAGTTCTTGGCCGCGATGGTGATGCCGCGCTCGCGCTCCAGTTCCAGCCGGTCCATGACCCGTGCCTGCACCTCCTGTCCCTCCCGGAATACCCCGCCCTGGCGGAACATTGCGTCCACCAGCGTGGTCTTGCCGTGGTCGACATGGGCGATGATGGCGACGTTCCTGATGTTCTCATTGGTGTGGAGCATGCTCATGTTGTGTGGTCTCCCGGTGCTCTCGCGTATTTTCCGGCACAGAGCGCATATACCAGCTCATGCGCCTTGGCAACACAAATCTCATGCATCCGCCCGGCAGGACTGCCGCCGGGGAATGCCTGTGCGTTTCCGCCCTATGGTATTGAATATCAGACCACCGGGGCTATAATGTATGCATGTCAGCCGGGACACCGATACCGGATCTTCCCGCAGCGCCAGGCGCTTGCAGCTGATTGATATAATTGAGAAATAGGACAGAGGGGTGCACATGGAGAATCTCGTCGTCAAGGTCCAGGAGTGGATTGCCTTGTATGGGTTCAGGATCATCGCCGCACTGGTCATCTTCATCGTGGGCCGCTGGGTCGCACAGGCCGTTCAGGGACTGATCGTGAGGATCCTTGCCAGGAAGAACGTGGACACAACCATCGTGTCCTTTGTGGGACACCTGTCCTACCTGGCGCTCCTCACCTTCGTTGTCATCGCTGCCCTGGCCCAGCTCGGCATCCAGACAACGTCGTTCATCGCGGTCATCGGCGCCGCGGGCCTGGCCATCGGCCTGGCATTACAGGGATCGCTCGCCAACTTCGCGGCCGGTTTCCTCATGATCATCTTCAAGCCCTTCAAGGCGGGTGACTACATCGACGGCGGCGGAGCGTCAGGCACGGTGGAGAAGATCGAGGTGTTCACCACCACGATCACCACGGTGGACAACAAGGTGGTCATCATCCCCAACGCCAAGATGATGGGCGACAACATCACAAACTATTCCACCAAGGAGCTCCGGAGGGTGGATCTGGACTTCTCCGTGAGTTACCGTGACAGCATCGACGAGGTGCGTACGTGCATCCGGGACGTCATAAGCGGTGATGCACGGATCCTCAAGGATCCTGAACCGGCGATCCTCGTCAAGGAGCTCGCTGACAGCAGCGTGGTCTTCCAGGTCAGGTCATGGGTGAAGAGCGCCGATTACTGGGGGGTGTACTTCCATGCCATCGAGGCGGTGAAGAAACGGTTCGACGCCCAGGGCATCACCATCCCGTTCCCGCAGCGGGACGTGCACATGTACGAGCACAAGACTGCGTGAGCGGTCCCCATGACTGCCTGTGGAGGGATCCCTCCACGGACAGTCAGACGCCCTGTTCAACTATTCCCCGCCGGATGACGATGTACCCAGAAAGACCGGAATCCAAGGGCATGGCATGAAGGGTTATGGCACACAGTCGCGGCTCACGGGGCACCTCGGGCTCCTGGGAGTGCTTGTCGGACTCCTCTTCTGGATCGCAGAGTCGCTGATCCATGTGATCGTCTCCCACGAACATACCCTCCTCGAGGAGATCCTGTCGCCGGACATCCACGAGGTCTCCGTCAGAACCGTCTTCCTGGTCGCGATCTGTGTCTTCGGGTTCCTGGCACAGAGCCTCGTTGTGAAAAGAAGGCGGGCCGAGGAGGCCCTGAAGGAGAGCGAGCGCAAGCACCGGCTCATCTTCGAGACGCTCACGGACGTGGTATTCTCCTTGGACACCCAGGGTCGGCTCACCTACCTCAATCCCCAGTTCGAGAAGATCACCGGGTACCGGCCCGAAGATCTCTACGGCCGTCCGTACACGGACATCATCGACCCCGCGTACCACGCACTCACCCTGGACATGTTCCAAAAGGGTCTGTCCGGGCGGGAGAACCCCATGTACCAGATGGACCTCGTCGCCGCGGACGGCAGGAAGATCCCCATCGAGATCAATGCCAGGACCGTGTGGGACAGATCGGGCAGGCCCGTCGGCAGGATCGGCGTCGCCCGGGACCTGACCCAGCGGCTGGAGGTGGAGGCTGCCCTCCGCGAGAGCGAGGAAAAATTCAGGGTCCTGGCGGACTCAACACCAACGGCCATCATGCTCTACCAGAACAACAAGTGGACGTACGCGAACCCGGCCGCCGAGAGGATCAGCGGATACAGCGCTCAAGAGCTCAGGGAAATGAACTTCTGGGACATCGTGCACCCCGACTACAAGCACCTGGTACAGCAGCGGGGCCAGAAACGCCAGCAGGGCGAAGACACCATACGGCGGTACGAGTTCAAGATCATCTCCAAACAGGGCAGGGAACTCTGGGTCGACCTCTCCGGCGCCTCGACCATGCTGGGCGGGAGCCCGGCGGGAATCATTTCGGTCATGGACATCAACGACCGCAAGATCGCCGAGGAGGCGCTCAGGGAGAGCGAGGCCAAGTACCGGTCCATCCTCGAGAACATTCAGGAGGGGTATTTCGAGCTCGACCTGGCAGGCACCCTCACCTTCTTCAACGAGTCCCTGTGTGCGATATTCGCTTACCCGAAAGAGAGGCTCGTGGGGGCCGACGTCGGCAGTTTCATCCCCACGAAATCCAGAAGCCAGTTGGACCGAGTGATGGAGCAGATCAGGCGGACCGGCCTGTCTGAGGAGATCATCGACCTCGACATACTCAAGGGGGACGGGAATACAGGGGCCATCGCCATGACCATGTCTGCAATCCGTGATTCCTCCGGCTCAGTCACCGGTTTCAGGGGGGTGGCCAGGGACGTGACGGAGCACAGGAGGCTCGAGGCCCAGCTCCTCCAGGCCCAGAAGATGGAGGCCATCGGGACCCTTGCGGGAGGCATCGCCCATGACTTCAACAACCTACTCATGGCCATCCAGGGGAACGTGTCCCTCCTCAGTCTCGACCTGCCGCAGTCTAGCCCCGACCGGAAGCGGATCGAACACATCGAGCAGTGCATACGGAGCGGGTCCGACCTCACCCGGCAGCTCCTCGGCTTCGCAAGGGGCGGCAAGTACGAGGTGACGCCCACGGACCTGAACAGGCTCATCACGAAGACAGCGGACATGTTCGGCCATGCCAGGAAGGAGATCTCCATCCATACGGACCTCGATGAAGGTCTCTGGAGCGTGGAGGTGGACCAGGGACAGATCGAGCAGGTACTCCTCAACCTGTACGTAAACGCCTGGCACGCCATGCCCGGCGGTGGAGAGCTCTTCCTGAAATCAGACAATCTCATCCCTGACGAGAGCTTTACCCAGGCCTACGAAGCAAGGCCCGGCAGGTTCGTGCGCGTCTCGGTCACCGACACCGGGGTGGGGATGGACGAGGCGACCCGCCAGCGTGTGTTCGAGCCCTTCTTCACCACCAGGGACAAGTCGCGGGGCTCGGGGCTCGGACTCGCCTCGGCCTACGGGATCGTCCGCAACCACGGCGGGTTCATCAGCGTGTACAGCGAGGTGGGCATGGGATCCACCTTCAACGTCTACCTCCCCGCATCGGACAAGGCCGCCAAGGAGCATGAAGACTCGAAACAATCGGATGTCATCAGGGGCACGAAACGGGTGCTGCTCATCGACGACGAGGACATGGTCCTCACGATAGGCGGCGAAATCCTCGAGAAGCTCGGCTATACGGTCCTGAGGGCGGAAAGCGGCGAAGAGGCGCTGGAGCTGTTCCATGAGCACAAGGACGGGATCGACCTGGTGATTCTGGACATGATCATGCCAGGGATCGGCGGCTCCGAGGTCTTTGACCGGATCAGGGCAGAATCCCCCGAGGTCAAGGTCATCCTCTCCAGCGGCTACAGCATGAACGACGACACCGACCGGATCATGAAGCGCGGATGCAACGGGTTCATCCAGAAGCCCTTCGACATACAGACCCTGTCCAGGAAGATCCGCACGGTCCTCGATGTATAAAAAACGGGAGGGGAGCATCGTTATCCCCCCCTCCCGGTTCATACGTGCCGGTGATCCGGCATGTGCTTACCGTTCTAGACCAGGCCTACCCTACTCGTTCATGGCGTACTCACCGTTGAGCACGGCCAGGTACTTCTCCCACACCTTGTTGTACTGCTCGGGGTTCGGGACCGCCTTGATGAGCATGATCTTGGTGCAGTACTCGCGCTGGGCGTCCGTGGAGCTGTGGTTGCCGTAGATCTGCAGGCCGAAGTGGGCGAAGTCGCGCACCATGAAGTCGAAGATCTGGTTGATGACGTCGTCGTCAACCTTGTCGAACTTGGCCTGCTCGAGGATGAGCTGGCCGTAGACCACGATGGAGAACATCTCGCCCACGGGCAGCGACCACGAGGGGTCCATGTCCTGGGCCTTGCTGGGGCCGGCCTTTTCCAGCATCTCCTTGAAGATCTCTATCTGCTGCATGAAGGTGGCCACGTTCGGGAGCTTCTTGTTGGCCTCGAAGACCGGCTTGTAGTCGTGGAACTGGACCGAGCCCAGACCCTTCGTGGGTCCCTGGTTGAAGAGGAACTCGTCGTCCTTGAGCGAGAAGTCGGGAGAGACGGGCGCGTACTCGGCCGGGTTGAAGAAGTAGTTCTTCATGAACTTCCGGATGAGCTGCACGTTCACGTGCACCGTGCCCTCGAGCTTGGACGGGCCGCGCACGTCGGCGGCGGCCATGTGGAAGTAGGTGTCCTTCTCGAAACCCTTGGCCGCGATGACATCCCAGAGCAGGTTGATGACGTCCTCGCTTTGCAGGGTCACCTTCATCTTGCTCGTGGGGTTGTAGAGGAGGTAGCGCCGGTCATTGGCGTTTGAGTTCCGGAAGTAATCCGTGGCTCGGCGCTGGTACATCTTCATGGCCACGAGCCTGAGCCATGCGTCCATGAAGTTCTTGCGCACGTGGGGCATGTCCGTGACCTTCATGCCGTAGAGGATGCGGTTGGAGGCGTGGGTGATGGCCTCGTAGAAGCAGTGCTCGGCCACGCCGATGGAGGCGGGCCCGATGTTGAACTTGCCGATGTTCACCGTGTTCAGCGCCGAGTCCCACGCGTGCGGGCCCCTCGAGAGGATGTCGTCGGCGGTGATGGGGTAGTCGTGGAGCGCGAAGTTGGACACGTACTCCTGGTGGCTGATGACGTTCTTCTTCAGCTCGTAGGCCTTGTGGCGGTAGTTGGTGACGAAGAAGGTGTAGTCGTCCGTGCCGTCCTTGACCTTGCCCAGGGTGGAGACCATTTCGGCCTCGTTGCCATTGCCGATGTAGTACTTCTCGCCGTTGGCCACGAACGTGCCGTCGCCCTTGGGGGTCAGCGTGGTCTCGGTGGAGTAGATATCCGCGCCGTGGGTACGCTCGGACAGGCCGAAGGCGAAGATGGCCCCGCCCCGGAGCAGCTCTGCGGCCCTCTGCTTGGCCTTCTCGTTCGTGCCCATCCAGATGGGGCCCAGGCCCAGGATGGTCACCTGGAAGCAGTACCAGTAGCCCAGCCCGTAGAAGGCGAGCAGCTCGGAGTACTCGGAGTTGCGCGCCGTGTCCCAGCGGGCGTCCGGGTCGCCGCCCGCGTACTTCTTGGGCGTGAGCAGCTTGAAGAAGATCCGCTCGCGGGCGAGGAAGTCGATGAACTCACGGTACCATATCGTCCTGTGGTAGTCATCGAGGAGCCTCTGCTTTCCCATGTTCTCGAAGAAGGCTATGGTCTTGTCCATGATGGCCTTGGACCCTTCGTCGGCCATGAGGCTCTTGTACTTCTTTGGCTGGATCAGATAGTTCATATCACTCTCCTTTTCTCGGTTCTTGACGGATTCACGAAACCCTAGGGTGCCAGTTCTCCCCTGCGGGTACAGGGGGGAACGGAACCTTTTTTTCATACACGATCGTGCCGAAAAAGAAAACGTATTTTGTGAAACGATCGTTCACGGTTCTTTTACACGGCAAGCGTTCTCAGACGTTCACCGGCATTGTCGCAGGGATCAGGAGACCGGCCTCGAAGGCCTGCCTCTCCAGGTCCTCCCGGAAGTCCGGGTGCGCTATGGAGATCATGGACTTTACCCTGTCCGGGATGGACTTCATGTAGATGTCCGCCACGCCGTACTCGGTGACTATGTACATGGCGTCGGACCGGGGCGTGGTCACCACGGTTCCCGGTGCGAAGTTCAGCACGATCCTGGACATGAGAGAACCGTCCTTGTTTTTACCCGTGGCCGGCAGGGCGATGAACGACTTGCCGCCCTTGGAGGCTATGGCACCGCGGACGAAGTCCGCCTGGCCGCCCGTGGCGCTGTACTGCGTATGGCCGATGGTCTCGGACGCGATCTGTCCGGTAAGGTCCACGGTCAGCGCTGAATTGATGGAGCACAGGTTGTCGTGACGCCTGATGGTGTCGTAGTGGTTTGCGATCTGGATGGGCATGGCCAGGATGGTCGGGTTGTCGTCGCAGAAGTCCAGGAGTCTCTTGGTACCGATGATCAGTCCTCCCACCGCGATCTTGTCACGGAAGATGGTCTTCTTCCTTCCGGTGATCACCCCGAGCTCGGCCAGCTCGGCCACAGCGTCGGAAAGAATCTCCGCATGGACTCCCAGATCCTTCTTCTCGTGGAGGAAGTAGGCAACGGCATTGGGAATGCCGCCGATGCCCAGCTGGATGGTGGATCCGTCCGGGATGCGTTCGGCAATGAACTCGCCGATCCTCTTTTCCACATCCGTTATCTCGATCTCGGGCACGACAGGGAGATCATGGTCCTTTTCCACGATGAAGTCCACCTCGCTCACGTGGATCACATTCTCGATGCCATGGATCCACGGTGCCCTGCTGTTCACCTGGGCGATCACCTTTCTGCACCTCTTCGTTGCGTACCTCCCATAGACCACCCCGCAGGGGCCGAAGTTCATGTATCCGCGGTCATCCGGCGGGGTTACCTCTATCATGGCCACGTCGTGAGCCCGGGCCTGATCAAGGGCGATATAGGCCTTGGAGAGGTGCATGGGAAAGGGCACCACATTCCCCTGGGGCAGGAACATCCTCTCCAGTGGGCCGCAGTAGCCGCTGTAGTACGTGATCTTGCCGACATAATCGCCCCCCAGGAACGCAAAGGGGTATATGAGAAGGTTGCTCGCGATCTTCACCTTCTGAAGCTCGTCCTTGCGCGCTGCCAGCGCGTTCAGGATGTCTATCGGTGCACTGTTGACCGGCGGCACGATGATCCAGTCGCCCGATTTGACCTGGGCTGCTGCCTCCTCGGCCGTCACGAGCTTGCCCTTGTAGTCTTCCCTCCATCTCCCCGGTACTGCCTTTCCCGTCATGGTGTCCTCCTTGGATGCGTGAATGGCCTGCAGAGCAGCAGGAGCTGTGCCATACGTGACATTTCCACATCATTCCAACATTATTGACGTTTTATTTCGCGATACCGACGACCTGCCCATATTTCGTCAGCATGTGCCCAAATGTTGTCTTGCCTCCGCGGAGGAAGGGGGTTATACCGGGAGAACGCCCGGGGGGTTCATCATGGCAGACCTGAAGACCAGACACTGGGAGACCCTGGCACTGCTCAGGGCAGTCGGGGAACCTGCGGATTCAGACCTCGTGTCTGCCCTTGTCCCGCTGAGCCCCACAGAGCTGCAGGATTTTCTGCGCGCCGGGTTTGACGCTGGCCTCGTGCTCATCCATTCCGACGGCCGCATCGCACTGACACGGGACCTGCCTCACGAGGTCATCCGGAAGCTGACCCGCATCACCACCAGGGAGCACCTCTCGGGGCTCATCGAGAGGATACGGCGGCTCGGGTTGCAGGAGAGCCTGCCCGGCCGCGCACTTGTCTCGCTCCTGGCGAAGGCTGGCCGCGACCACGAGGCCGCCGTGTTCGCCGGGGAATCGGCCCGGAGGTGCGTCCGCACCGGAGACAAGCAGGAGGCCCTGGACCTCCTGGAGACTGCCCTGGCGCTGGCAGGTCCGCATATCGGAAGGCCCGAGTGGGACCCGCTCTTTCTTGGCACGGCAAACGAGCTGTGCCGCCTGCGGCTCAACCTCACCCGGGACATCCACGGCATCCCCGCGATCCTCGAGCAGGCCTACCCTGTTGCCGAACGGCTCGGCGACCGCAGGACGCTCGCCCGCTGTGACCTTGTCATGGGACTGTACCGCTACATCATCGGCCGTACCGCCGAAGGACTCGGACTCATCGCCTCGGGGCTCGATCAGGCCCGGGCACTGGGAGACGATGACATCATGGCCGCCTCGGCCGAGTTCAGGGGCATCTACTACTACCTTCAGGGCATGTACAAGGAGGCCGTGGACAGCTTCGAGGCCGTGGTGCGCCTCGCCGGGAAGGCGCCCACCTTCCTCCCCGAGCACCTGGCGTCGTCTTCGGCCCTGGGCTACTGCTGCGCCCTGCTGGGACAGTACCACCGCGCCGTGGGCGTACTCGACTCCCACTGGCGCAGGTCAAAAATGACCGGGAACGACCGCAACACCTGCTTCTTCGAGGCCCTGCTCGGCATCGTGCTCATCATCATGGGGCGGAGGGAAGAGGCGCACGAGCACCTCCTCTGCGCCCTCAGGGAGGCCGAGGAAAACGGCAATGTCCCTGCCCTGCATGTGGTCCAGAAGGGGCTCGCCTACTACAGCTACTTCGAGGGCGACCTCGAGGAGGCATACCGGATCACCAGGGACACGGTCTACGCCGAGGCCATCGGACCCCAGTACAACTGGCCCGTCACCCTGGAGATGCTCCATGCCTTCCAGGCCAGGGGCCTTCCGCCCATCCCCTCCTTCGGCTTCGAGGAGGAGATGGCGCGCGTCCTGTCCGGGCCCAACATCCACCTGCGGGGGGTGGCGCTTCGTCTGCGCGCCCTCCAGGCCCGCAGCAGGGACGAGGGCCCGGAGGTGGTGCTCCAGCTCCTGGAGGCCAGCGAGGCCGACCTGCTCAGGACCGGCGACACCATCGAGCTCGCCAAGACCCGCGCCGAGATGGCACGGGTTAAGCTCACACAGCGAGACCGCGCCGCTGCCCGCAACCTTGCCCTCATGGCATGGGAAGGACTGGGGGGATATGGCAGGGATTTCTTTCCGCACGATCTCACGTCCCTCCTGGGCACAGGCGCCACGAACAGGGTCCCGCCACGAAGGAAGGACCTCATGGACCGCTTCATGGATCTCCTGGACGAGTTTGTGCCCAGTACGGACCTCGATGAGCTCCTCGCCCGCCTCGTATCGGCCGCGGGCAGGTTCTTCGGCGCCGAGCGCGGCGGTCTGTTCTGGTTTTCCGGTCCGAAGGAGACGGCCAGGCCGGTGCTGAGGGCCTCGTTCAACCTCGACAGGGCAGAGGTCTTCTCCGAAGATTTCCGTTCAACACTGGGGCTCATATTCAAGGTCTTCCGGAACGCCGAACCGCTGGTGATCCGCCCGTCCGGCGACTCCCGCGGCGCCGTGAAGCACCAGACCCTGGCCGTCATCTGCCTGCCCGTGGTGGTCTCCAGCGAGGTGGCCGGGGTGCTGTACCTGGACAACACCTACCTCAACCCTGCGGGCGAAGTCATCGACCGGGACGTGGTGGTCAGGGTGGCCCGCCACATCAGCGTCTCCATCGAACGTATCCTCCACTACACCGCCATGATGGACGCCCACACCTCTCGGTTCTCTTCAGCCCATGTCATGGAGGAGGGCGCGTCTGTGCCGGGAGATATCCTCGGGCACAGCCCGGTCATAACCGCGCTGCTCGCCCAGGCAGACCAGGCCGCCGGCACCGACGCCACTGTGCTCATCACCGGGGAGACGGGCTCAGGCAAGGAACTCCTGGCCCGCAGGATCCACGACATGGGGAAGCGCAAGGCCGGACCCTTCGTCGTGGTGGATCTGGCCGCAGTGCCTGAAGCGCTGGTGGAGAGCGAACTCTTCGGCCACGAGAAAGGCGCCTTCACGGGCGCAGACCGCCAGAAGCAGGGCAGGGTCGAGCTGGCTCACACTGGAACGCTCTTCATCGACGAGATCGGCGACGTGCCCCCGTCGGTCCAGGTGAAGCTGCTGGGTGCTCCAGGAGAAGAGCTTCACCCGCGTGGGCGGAACCCGCGCCATGGTATCCGATTTCCGGCTCGTGGCCGCCACCAACCGCGACCTGAAAAAGGACATGGAAGACGGCCGCTTCCGTCAGGACCTCTACTTCAGGCTCAACGTGGTGCCGCTGGTTCTTCCTCCGCTGCGCGAACGCGGATCCGACGTGGTGCTCCTGGCGCGGGAGTTCCTTGGCCAGTATGCCAGGAAATACCACCGGTCCCTGCCCGACCTCTTGGACGAGGACATCCGGGCGATCACGACCTACCCATGGCCTGGAAACGTGCGGGAGCTGAAAAATGTGATGGAGCGCGCCGCCATCCTCTCCTCACCGGAGAGGCTGCTGCTGAACCTGCCCCTTCCCCCGGCCAGTGGCCGGGAACCCCAGTTCACGGACAGGCCCACCATGGACGAGCTCCAGCGCCGGTACATCACCCATGTGCTCGGCATCACGGGTGGACGCATCGGCGGGCCCGGGGGCGCGGCCAGGATCCTGGGCATGAAACGCACCACGCTGCAGGCGCGGATGAGGAAACTCGGGATCACCTGAGGGGCATCCGCAGGGCCCCCGAAGTCTCGACGCGGCTTTGTGCACGGATGGCTAGCGCACCTCCACCCGGATGTTGCCGGTCCGGCCGGTCCGGTGGTCCAGCGCCATGAGCGTCACCTTCTGGCCGGACTCCAGGACGCCGGCGCCCTGCACGAACTCCTCCACGCCTTCCACCGGCTGTCCCTCAATGCCTAAGATGACATCATTGAGTTCGAACCCCACCTTCGCCATGGGGCCCTTGGGGTCGAGCCACTTGATGGCCACGCCCTGGCCTTTCTCGAGGCCGTAGCGCTCCTGTTCTTTGTCGGAAAGCTCCCGCACGTCCACGCCCAGCTTTTCACGCAGGGACGATGCGATGAAACGGGCCGAGTCCTCGAGGTTTCCCACCTTCACTGAGATGGTGAGCCGCTTCCCGCCACGCATGATGCCGAGCTTCACATCCTTTCCCAGGGGCATGCCCGCGATGAGGTTGCGCAGCGTGCTGGAATCGGGGATGTCTTTCCCGTCCAGGGTCATGATCACGTCCTCCGGGAGGATCCCCGCAGCTGCGGCCGGGCCTCCCTTGACCACGTCCACCACGAAGGCGCCCCTGGGCGAATCCAGCTTCAGGGCCTTCATCTTGGCAAAGGGCACATCCTGTATGGTGATGCCGAGCCAGCCCCTGGTGACCTTGCCGGTTTTCATGAGCGACCTGGCGATGTGCACGGCCATGTTGCTGGGTATGGCGAACCCCAGGCCCTCGGAGCCCCCGGACTGAGAGGCGATGACCGCGTTGACGCCGATGACCTGGCCGTCGAGGTTCAGCAGCGGCCCGCCGCTGTTGCCCGGGTTGATGGCCGCATCGGTCTGGAGGAAGTCCTGGTAGGTGTTGGGGTCTGTGATGCCCTTGCGGTGCTTGGCACTGATGATGCCCTGGGTCACGGTCTGGTCCAGACCCCTCGGGTGTCCGATGGCCACCACCCACTCCCCCACCTGCACCTTGTCGGAGTCGCCGAAGGTGACGAAGGGGAGTTTCGTTTCAGCCGCCACCTTGATCACGGCCAGGTCCGTCCTGGGGTCTGCACCGATGATCTTCGCCTTGTACTGGTTTCCGTCGGACAGGATCACCTGGATCTCGGTTGCGCCGTCCACCACGTGGTTGTTGGTGAGGATGTAGCCGTCGGTGCTCATGATCATGCCGGTGCCGATCCCCCTGAACTCGCGCTTGAACTGCCGCGGCCCCTGGGGAAAGTTGAAGAAGTGGCGGAAGAACGGGTCGCTCTCGAAGGGGGAAAAGGGATTCGCCACCTCCTGGCTCTGGGTCACCTCGATGTGCACCACCGCCGGGATGTTCTTCTGTGCCACCTGGACGATTATGGTCCTGAAGTCCTTCTCGCTCACAACGGTCTGTTTCGTTTCTTCCTGGGTGATGGAGTCGTCGATGGACTTGAACCTGGGGCTGTAGATGGACACCTTTTCGTCATCACCCCTGGTACATGAAGCCATGGACCATACAACAATGACCAGGAGCACTGCAAGACAGCGGACACTGCTGCTCTTCATGGATCCCTCCCTTCACTGCGTTGGGGATATCATACCACCAGAAAGCATTCAAGCAAGAGCCGTCTCTTTTGTGGATTGCCCTTGCCGGTACTTGGTGCTATAGACTGCCGACGGTTAGCGAGGCGGCCATGAAGATCGGACTCATCGGACTTAAGAAATCTGGCAAGACCACCATATTCAACGCGCTCACGGGCATGGACATCACCACTGACCAGTACTCGGCCTCCAAGGACGAGCCCAACATCGCGTCCGTGCGGGTGAGTGATCCCCGCATCACGGCGCTGAGCGAGATGTACCGGCCGAAGAAGACCACCTATGCCACGCTGGAGTGCATGGACTTCGGCGGGTTCAAGGAC
This sequence comes from Deltaproteobacteria bacterium, assembly GCA_029547045.1. GTDB lineage: Bacteria > Desulfobacterota > Desulfomonilia > UBA1062 > UBA1062 > MWEI01. Next base: position 82,410 of record JAKPQL010000065.1, read on the forward strand.
AGTCAGGGCGGCGAACGGAAGGAGATCTTCTCGGGCACGGAGCTGGGCCTCATCAAGACCGTGGACGCCCTGGGGCTGGTGGTGAGGAACTTCCACGACCAGTACATCGACAGCGTGCTCGGGGAGCCGGACCCCTTCTCGGACATCGACACCGTCCTGTCCGAGCTCATCCTGGCCGACCTCATCGTGGCCGAGACGAGGCTCGAGCGGATCAATCACCAGATCCAGCGTGGGACAAAGACACCCGCCCTGGAGCTCGAACGCGACGCCCTGGCCAGAATCCATGCCTTCCTCGAGCAGGGCGACGTCGCGGTCCCGCCCGAGCTCACCGCTGACGAGGACAAGGCCGTGCGCGGCTTCCGTTTCCTGACGCTCAAGCCCATAATCGTGATCCTCAACTCCGACGAGTCCACCTTCGGCCGCAGCACCGAGCTCCTGGGCATGATCTGGAAGCGCTTCTGCGGCATCGAGTTCGCCGGCCAGTTCGAGATGGAGCTGAACCGGCTCGAGCGGGACGAGGCGAAGGCGTTCATGGACGACATGGGCATCGGCACGTCTGCCCGGGAACGCCTCACCATGGCCGCCTATGAACTCCTTGGCTACATCTCCTTCTTCACCGTGGGCGCCGACGAGGTGCGGGCCTGGACCATCCGCAGGGGGGGGACGGCCGTGGACGCGGCCGGGGCAATCCATTCAGACCTGGCCCGGGGGTTCATCCGGGCCGAGTGCTTCGCCTACGACGACCTCATGACCCATGGCTCGGAAAAGGCCCTCAGGGACAAGGGGCTGATCCGGCTCGAGGGCAAGACCTACCCGGTGAGGGACGGGGACATCCTGTCCATCCGCTTCAACACGTAGGGACCGGCCGTTCGCTGCTGTCCGGGGCAACTGCTCCCGAGAATTTCCCTTGATGAAAACCCTTCGTCCGGATACATACACATCTCATGAAACCCAGGATCACCCTGAGCCCTGCTGTGCCAGCAATCCTCACGGCCGCCCTGCTCCTCATCAACCAGGGGTGTTCCTCCGAGGACGGAGGCGGCACCAACACCGGCACGGGCGACCCCCTGGCACTGAGCCTTCCCTGGGTCTACTCGTCCATGACCTCGCTGACCTTCACCGTGTCCTATGAACCGGACGCCGAGCCCCATATCGGAACCCTCTGGGACGGCACGCCGTACTGGTGCATCCTGCAGAACAACGTGGGTGCGCTGCTCCTGGGACGGGGCATCACGGTGAACGTCCCCTGGGACCTCGAGGACATGGATCCCATCGCCGACCAGGCTGAGGAATCCTGGACGGGAACGGAGATCCTCGCCCTGGCGAGATCGCTGCACACCGCCTCCACGAGCGGGTCCACCGGATACATCCACGTGCTCTTCCTGAACGGCTCCTATGAAAAGGACAACGTGGTGATACCCGAGGTCACCGGTCTCGCCTTCAGTGGCATTCCTGTCTTGGCCATCTTCAAGGACGCCATCTTCTATCCCGGTCACTCCCCTGCCATCGCCCGATTCTCGTAACAGGCCACCCTGGTGCACGAGGCAGGGCATGTCCTGGGACTGGTGGACATCGGCCTGCCCATGGGGTCTGACCACCTGGATGCCGGGCACACTGCGCAAACCCCGGATGCGTCATGTTCTGGCAGAACGAAGGGGCGTCCGATCTCAGGGACTTCGTGCAACAGGTTATCGCGGCGGACTCCCTGGTCCTGTTCTGCGACGATTGCCTGAACGACGCGTGGGGCTACACACCCAGCACGGCAAACGAATCCTCCATGGAACACGTTCCCATGGATACTGGAGTCAACCCATGAGCAACGGTGCGGAAAAGATCATCTATACCATGATGCGTGTGAGCAAGTCCTACCAGAACAGGACCGTGATCAAGGACATCTCCCTGTCGTACTTCTACGGCGCCAAGATCGGGGTGCTTGGCCTGAACGGATCGGGCAAGAGCACCCTGCTGCGTATCATGGCTGGTGTGGACACGGAGCACGAGGGCAAGGCCGTGCTCTCCCCGGGGTACACCGTGGGCTACCTGGAGCAGGAACCCCTGCTCGACCCGGGCAAGACAGTGAGGGAAGTGGTGGAGGAAGGTCTCCAGGGGACCGTGGATCTGGTGAAGGAGTATAACGAGATCAGCATGCGGTTCGCCGAGCCCATGAGCGAGAACGAGATGGATGCCCTCATGGCGCGACAGGGAGAACTCCAGGAGAAGATCGACCACCTGGACGCCTGGGACATCGAATCCAAGCTGGACATGGCCATGGACGCCCTGCGGTGCCCGGCGCCGGACACCCCGGTCAAGGTGCTCTCCGGAGGCGAGAGACGCCGGGTTGCCCTGTGCCGGCTGCTCCTGCAGAAGCCCGACATCCTGCTCCTGGACGAGCCCACGAACCACCTGGACGCCGAGACCGTGGCCTGGCTGGAGCATCACCTCCAGCAGTACGCGGGAACCGTCATCGCCGTGACCCACGACCGGTACTTCCTCGACAACGTTGCCGGCTGGATCCTGGAGCTCGACAGGGGCCACGGCATCCCCTGGAAGGGCAACTACTCGTCCTGGCTCGAGCAGAAACAGACCAGGCTCAGGCAGGAGGAGAAAACCGAATCCGAGCGTCAGAAGACCCTGGCACGGGAGCTCGAGTGGATCCGCATGTCGCCCAAGGGACGCCATGCCAAGGCCAAGGCCCGCATCAGTTCCTACGAAACCCTCCTGAACCAGGACTACGAGAGGACCGCGAAAGACCTGGAGATCTACATCCCTCCGGGACCGCGCCTGGGCAGGGTGGTGATCCAGGCTTCGGACGTGTCAAAGGCCTACGGCGCGAACCTCCTCTTCGAGGGCATGAGCTTCTCGCTCCCCGCAGGCGGCATCGTGGGCATCATCGGTCCGAACGGGGCGGGCAAGACCACGCTGTACAGGATGATCACGGGCCAGGAGCAGCCTGACTCCGGCACCATAAGGATAGGGGAGACGGTGAAGCTTGCCTATGTCGACCAGGAGCGGGACAGCCTGGATCCTGACAGGACCATCTGGGAGGTGATCTCGGGCGGCCGCGACACGGTAAAACTCGGGAACCGGGAGGTGAACTCCAGGGCATACGTGGCCCGCTTCAACTTCTCGGGCACGGACCAGCAGAAGAAGGTGAGCATGCTCTCGGGCGGCGAGCGCAACCGGGTGCACCTGGCGTGCATGCTCAAGGAGGGTGCCAACGTGATCCTGCTGGACGAACCCACCAACGACCTGGACGTGAACACCATGCGGGCCCTGGAGGAGGCCCTCGAGAGCTTCGGGGGCTGCGCGGTGGTCATCAGCCACGACCGCTGGTTCCTCGACCGCATCGCCACGCACATCCTTGCCTTCGAGGGGGACAGCTCGGTGGTGTGGTTCGAGGGCAACTACTCGGAATTTGAGGCGGACCGGAAGAAGCGGCTCGGCAAGGCCGCGGACATCCCCCACCGGATCAGGTACAGACAGCTGACACGCTCATGATGGAGCAAAGGGAGACGCGCATGAAGGTGGTGGCATTCAACGGAAGCGCCCGCAGGGACGGCAACACGGCCATGCTCATCAGACAGGTGTTCGAACCGCTTACGAGGCAGGGCATCGAAACCGAGCTCGTCCAGCTTGCCCGCAAGGACATCCGGGGCTGCATCGTGTGCTACAAGTGCTTCACCAACCAGGACTCCCGGTGCTCGGTGAAGAACGACTCGGTGAACGAGTGCATCGCAAAGATGCAGGAGGCCGACGGCATCATCCTGGCCTCCCCCACCTACTTCTCGGACGTGACGAGCGAGATGAAGGCGCTCATCGACCGGGCCGGCATGGTGGCCAAGGCCAATTCGGACATGTTCAGGCGCAAGGTGGGCGCGGCGGTGGTGGCAGTGCGCCGCGGCGGGGCCATCCACACCTTCGACACGCTCAACCACTTCTTCCTCATCAGCCAGATGGTCGTGCCCGGATCGAACTACTGGAACGTGGGCCTCGGCATGGAGCCGGGCGAGGTGGAGAAGGACCAGGAGGGCATGCTCACCATGAAGGTGCTGGGCGAAAACATGGCCTGGCTCCTGAAGAAGATCTCGGGCTCCTGAGAGTCGGAACCGCTACGATCCCATGCCGCACTGCTTGCCGGCGCAGACCTCCCGGATGAACCTGCCCACGAAGTAGTACCCCCCGGAGAGCGCCACGATGACTGCGGCGATGCCGACGAGCGTCAGGCCGTCCAGATTCTTCACGTCAAGGATGATGACCTTGCGGGCCACGGCGATGAGCGCCATGGCGAAGACCACCTCCACGTGCACCTCGCTGTCCGTGAGGTAGGCCCGCAACGTGTAGACCAGCTCGATGCCGATGAGCACCAGGAGGAACAGGCCGAAGATGTCCAGCAGCTCGTCGATCTCCAGCAGGAAGAGCGGGTAGGTGAAGACATCCTGGATGATGACCCAGCCGAGCTCCACGGTGGACAGGAGGATGACGAGGATCATCATACAGATGAGCGCGGTGACGATGATGCGTTCGAAGCGTCCGAGAAAGGTCAGAAGCTTGTTGCTCGAATCGTTGGTATTCATGGCATACCTTTACCGCACCTGGGGCACTTCATCAAGGAGCGAACAGGCCGCCCCGGGTGCTCTGTGACGGATATGCGGCCCGTACAAACCCGGCACGAACACATCCCTTGACTTCTCCAAGGGCTTCACTTACCGATGCTTCAGTATTATCTGATGTATCAGGCCAGGAGGCATGCATGCCAAAGAAGGCCACAGGTAAGAGCTGCTGCCTCACTGTCCAGGGCAGCTGCTGCAATGTAGAATCGCTCATCGGCATCGACGAGCGGGGTCAGATGGTCCTTCCTAAGGACCTGCGCGAACGGGCGAACATAGTGCCCGGCGACAAGCTGGCCGTGATCAGCTGGATAAGGGATGGAGAGGTCTGCTGTATCATCCTCATCAAGGCAGACCACCTGGCAGGCCGTGTTATGGACTTCATGGCCCCGCTCATGGGGGGCGTGCCCGGTTCGGGAAACGAGTGAAAGGAGTGACCATGAAAGAGACGTCTTCAACCCGCTTACCGTCTTACGCCACCGGGATGCAGAACCGGTCATGCCGCCCTGGGACCGACCCATCCTCCACCCAGGAGGGGGCGGAGGATTCTTCGACCCTCGATCCGGAAACCGTCAGGGGAATCGTCCGCAGCAGCTATGCAAAGGTGGCCCTCACGGGCGCGCCCTGCTGCGGCCCCGCACAGTGCTGTACAGACACATCACGGCACATGGGATACACCGAGTCCGAGATGAACTCGGTGCCAGAGGGCGCCAACCTGGGCCTGGGGTGCGGCAACCCCACGGCCATCGCTGCCCTGAGACCCGGCGAGACCGTTGTGGACCTCGGCTCGGGCGGCGGCTTTGACTGCTTCCTGGCAGCGGCGAAGGTGGGAAACACGGGCCGCGTCATCGGGGTGGACATGACCGCCGAGATGATCGACCTGGCAAGGGCAAACGCGAAAAAGGGCGGGTTCACCAACGTGGAGTTCCGGCTCGGCGAGATCGAGAACCTCCCCGTGGGGGATTGCACCGCGGACGTCGTCATCTCGAACTGCGTGATCAACCTCTCGCCGGACAAGGACAGGGTGTTCCGGGAGGCCTTCCGGGTGCTGAAACCCGGCGGGAGGATCATGGTCTCGGACATCGTGCTGCTCAGGGAACTGCCTGGGGAGGTGAGGAACTCGGTGGCCGCCTATGTCGGGTGCGTGGCGGGCGCGGTGTCCCGGGACAGCTACCTGAACGCCGTGAGGGAGGCTGGGTTTTCCAACATCAGGGTGCTGCAGGAGACCCCCATGCCCTTCGAGCTCATGGCCGCTGACCCCACGGTCCAGTCCATCGCCCAGGACCTTGCCCTGAGCAGGGAAGCAGGCATGCAGCTCGCCGAATCCGTCCTGAGCATCACGGTACACGCAGAAAGGGCTCATCCGGAACGGTGATGCACACCGGGCTTCCGGGCAGACCCGCAGGGCACCGGGAGCGCCGGATTTACATTCCACCTTCTCTGCGGGCAGCTGTTCTGGTATAAGAACGTTTCCACCCACTACATGACAGAGGCATCCATGAAGACACAACAGGAACGGCAACTCCACGAAAAGCTTTCAGAAGAAATCAACGTGGCCACCTGGAAGGGACTGATCCCGGACATGCTCACCAGGTCCCTCTTCCTCGTCTCAGAAGACCTGGACCTGGCGGACGTTGGCGTCCAGGTGGCCCTCGACAACACCGCAGCGGTCAAGGGGTGGATCGATGCGGGCAAGCTTATCAGGCCCACGCAGGAACAGATCACCACCTGGGAGACCATGGGGTCTTTGTTCCGATTCATTATCGTCCAGCCCTTCGTCTTCTTTCAGGAATTCGAAGGGCCTGTCTGCTGAGAAACGGTGATCGGTGTAGAATCGCGAATGGAGAGATCCCACCTTGCATCATCCGTTCGATACCCCATGCACATAATGCATGGATATCACTGCAGCTGAAAGTAGAACTTATTTTCTCTTGGGTAATTGTTTCTCCATGATCATCTTCACTAGGGCGAAAACCTGTAAACCCATCCGACAGCATGTAAAATATCCTTCAATATACTGTCATCATTCATGATAAGTTTCATATTCTGTATCCAGAGAACATCCCTGATGTCGATTGGTTATACATTCATGTACAGGAGGGGCAGGATGGCACCCTCTCTTTGTGCTTATAAGCGATTGATACATAACATTAAATTAACCCACCTTGGCTGCTGGCCTAAAATTTGCTTACCTTTGAACACGATATATACGCCCATCAGGAGGACAACATGAAAAGCATAAAGACATCAGGCTGTATAATGATGATTCTGCTCGGCTTAGCGCTCATTCCATCCCTGGCCGGAGCTGTACCTATAACTACATATCTCAATGTATCCAATGAGGACCTTGGGCTCACAGGGAACTTCGCAACGGTCGTTGTTTCCCTTGAGGGAGAGAATACCGTGCAGTTCTCGGTAGATCCTAACGGAGATCTCCTGGGTGAAGGACGCAACTTTGGCATCCAGGCCTTCGGCTTTAACTCCTCCCTTGACCTGACATCAGCTGTGTTTGATTTACCCGACGGATGGGACATAGATTACGACTCGAACCTCAGCATGTTCGGGCTTTTTTACGTCGATGCAGCTGGGACGGGAAGGACAAGACAGGATCCGCTCATCTTCACCGTGGCCATGGCCGGCATTAATGACGAAACCCAGTTCTTCGTTCCGAATGCGGGTGGTTATCACTATGCTGCCCACATTGCCGGCTTCACTGATCAGAACGGCTATACCAGCGCATGGTTCTCGGATCAGGCTGCCCCGGTTCCCGAGCCCGCAACCCTCATGCTCCTCGGGTCAGGCCTTCTCGGACTTGCAGGGTTCAGGAAGAAGATGAAACAGTAAGTTGACTCAACTGTTCATAAGCCTGAGGCAGGATCATTGGAAAGTGATCCTGCCTCTTTTATTGTCCTCCTCTGAACAATAGTCTCCTGTACCGTGATGAACCCAGGCATCCCCAATATTTGTATCTGCTATCGTCTATGAAGGGAAGGTCATATGTAGACAAAACCCTACACCTGTGCGTCAAAAAGGGTTAGAGTAACCCCATGGTATCAGCTGACGGAGCGCACCGATCACTCACCCTGCCTTGGCCCCTCATCCTTCTCATGATGGTGTGTGGCTGCGCCGGCGTGGGGCCTGATTACACCCCCCCGGAGGTCCCGTTATCGCCGGCATGGCAGGCAGCGACGCCGGACATCTCGGCCCCTGGACCGGCTGACCCGGAAAAGCTCTCCCGGTGGTGGGAGAACCTGCACGACCCGGTCCTCACCGGTCTGGTGGCCAGGGCTCTGGAAAGAAACCTTGACCTCAGGCAGGCCCTCGCACGGATTACGGAAGCCCGGGCCCAGCGCTCCATCGCCGGCGCCGACCTGCTCCCCTCCCTGGACGCGTCCGGTGCGATCTCCCGGAGCAGGGGCAGCAGGAACCTCGGGTCCGCTGAAACTAGGACCAGGTACACGGCGGGCCTGGATGCCGCATGGGAGCTCGACCTGTTCGGCGGTGTCAGGAGGTCTGTGGAGGCGGCGGACGCCGACCTCCAGGCGACCCGGGAAGACCTGAGCGCGGTCCAGGTATCCCTGTGCGCCGAGGTGGCCCTTGCCTACATCGATGTGCGCACATACCAGGCCAGGCTCGCCGTGGCGCATGCAAACCTCAAGAATCAGGAAGAGCTCTGCCAGATCACCGGTGAGCGCCTGAAGGCCGGCCTCACCGACGAACTGGACGTTCAGCAGGCCAGGGCAAACCTGGAGAGCTCCCGGGCCCGCATACCCTTCCTGGGCACGGGGCTGGAAGGCTCCATGAACAGGCTTGCCGTGCTCCTGGCCATGCCGCCGGGGGAGCTGCACACAGAGCTCGAGGCCCCACGCCCCATACCGGTGGCACCTCTTTCCGTCGCAGTGGGTGTTCCTGCGGATGTCCTGAGACAGCGCCCGGACATCCGCAGGGCGGAGCGGCAGCTTGCCGCCCAGACCGCCCGCGTCGGCGTGGCAGCGGCCGAACTTTACCCCAAGCTCACCATGGGCGGGTCCATCGGGCTCGAGGCCCTGCACTCCGGAGAACTCTTCACCTCGGACGCAGGCGTCTGGAACTTCGGCCCCCGCCTCTCCTGGCCCGTGTTCCGCGCAGGGGCCATCAGGAAGAACATCGAGGTGCAGTCCGCCCGGCAGGAGCAGGCCCTCATGGCCTATGAGTCCGCCGTGCTGAACGGCCTGGAGGAGGTGGAGAACGCCCTCGTCTCCTTTGCCGCCGAGCAGCGCAGGAAGGAATCCCTGAAGCAGGCTGCGGACGCGTCACGCCAGGCCTACGACCTTGCACGGGTGAAGTACGAGTCAGGCCTCACGGACTTCACCAGTGTCTTGGACGCCCAGCGTTCCCTGCTCGCCCTAGAAGATGAGCTCTCATCGAGCGACGGAACCCTCGCAGCGAACCTGGTGCGCCTGTACAAGGCCCTGGGGGGAGGATGGGCGACCTCAGCAGGGACTCAGGAGATGAAATTCTAAGGAGTGGACATGGAGAGAAACCAGATCCCTGACACCGATATCACCACGACCCTGGGCGTGGAAGGTCCCGCACATGGGAGAAAGAGACCCCTGGGACGCATCCTGGGCGGCATCGGTCTCGCGGTCGTCGTGGTGTCCGCCGTAGCCTGGATGTTTAGCAACGGCGACGATAAATACTCATACACCACCAAGGAGTCCTCGCGGGGAGACCTCGTGGTCTCGGTGAGCGCCACAGGCAACCTGGAGCCCACCAACCAGGTGGACGTGGGCAGCGAGCTCTCGGGCATCGTGCGGAGCGTGGAGGTCGACTACAACGACCACGTGGAGAAGGGCCAGGTTCTGGCATGGCTCGACACGGACAAGCTGGCGGCAAAGGCCCTGCAGTCACGGGCCTCCCTTGCTTCGGCCCGCTCCAACGTGCTCCAGGCACAGGCCACGCTCCGCGAGAAACGGAACGACCTGGACCGGCTGAAACGGGTCTTCGAGCAGAGCGGAGGCAAGGTCCCGTCCAGGAACGAGCTGGAGGCCGCCGAAGCGGCGCTCCTGCGGGCCCAGGCGGACGAAGACATGGCCCGTTCAAAGGTGACCGAGGCCGAGGCAACCCTCGAGGTGAGCGAGACGGACCTGAACAAGGCCGCCATCCGGTCGCCCATCAACGGCGTGGTGCTTGCCCGGAGCGTGGAGCCAGGCCAGACCGTGGCAGCCTCACTCCAGGCGCCGGTCCTGTTCACCCTGGCCGAGGATCTCACCAAGATGGAGCTCCACGTGGGCGTGGACGAGGCTGACGTAGGGGAGGTCAAGGAGGGCCAGGAGGCGATGTTCACCGTGGATGCCTACCCGGAAAGACGCTTCCCCGCCAGAGTCACGCAGGTCAGGTACGGCTCCCAGACCTCGGGCGGCGTGGTGACCTACAAGGCCGTGCTTGTCCTGGACAATTCCGAGCTCCTGCTGCGGCCCGGCATGACCGCCACGGCGGACATCATCGTGAAGAGGATCACGTCAGCGCTCCTGGTGCCCAATGCCGCCCTGCGGTTTTCGCCCCCCGCCGATGAAAGGGATAAGAATGAGAAAAAATCAGACAGCAGCATGATATCGAAACTCTTTCCCCGCCCTCCCCGCGGTGCCCAGAAGTCGAAGCAGGAAAAGGCGAATCCCCGGGAGCAGACCGTCTGGGTGCTGAAGGACAGGAAGCCCGTTCCCGTCAAGGTCACCACGGGCGCCACGGACGGTTCCATGACAGAGATCGTGCGCGGTGACATCGCCCCTGGCACCGCCCTGGTGGTGGATGCCCTGAGCCTGGAGAAATGACCCGCAAGGACCGGCCATGAATCACGAGACCCCCCGCGCGAACCACCTCATCGACCTGCGGCGCATCACCAAGGTGTACGGCAGCGGTGTGGCCGCCATGCACGCCCTGCGGGGCATAGACATACGCATCGGGAAGGGGGAGTTCGTGGCCGTCATGGGGCCGTCCGGCTCCGGCAAGTCCACCTGCATGAACATCCTGGGCTGCCTGGACACCCCCACCTCGGGCACCTACCTCTTCCAGGGAGTGGACGTGGGGGCGCTCACCCGCGACCAGCGGGCCCTGCTGAGGCGGCACTACCTGGGGTTCATCTTCCAGGGCTTCAACCTGCTGAACCGAACCTCGGCGTTGGAGAACGTGGAGCTGCCCCTCATCTACCGGGGCGTGCCCAGACGTGAGCGCCATGCACGGGCGCTTAAGGCCCTCGAACTGGTGGGGCTCAAGGGCTGGGAGAGCCACACCCCGGGGGAACTCTCGGGGGGGCAGCAGCAGCGGGTGGCCATAGCCCGGGCCGTGGTCATAGAGCCCGAGGTGATCCTGGCCGACGAGCCCACGGGGAACCTCGACTCCGCCACGGGTCGCGAGGTCATGGACCTGCTCTGCACCTTCAACAAGGACCGTGGCATCACCGTGGTCATGGTGACCCACGACACGCACATGGCGACCTATGCCAGGCGCACCATAGAGTTTCTCGACGGCCTCATCGACTCCGAGGAATCCGGCCAGGGGGAGTGCTGATGCTCTGGGAGACCCTCCTGCTGGCGGTGCGCGCCATCAGGCGCAACGTCCTGCGATCCACGCTCACCATCCTGGGCATCGTCATCGGGGTGGCATCGGTGATCACCATGGTCACCTTGGGCAAGGGCGCCACGCTCCAGGTGGCCTCCGAAATCGGCAGCCTGGGCAGCAACATGCTCCAGGTGAGGCCAGGACAGGGTTTCCGGGGCCCTGGCGGCGCGCGGTCCGAAGCACCCATGTTCAAGGTGGAGGACGCCGATGCCGTCCGGGAACAGGTCTCCGGGCTGGAGGCTGTGGCCCCTCTGGCCTCCAGGGGTGTCCAGGCCATCTTCGGCAACGAGAACTGGTCCACCGTGGTCTACGGGAGCACCGACGAGTACCTGCAGGTCCGCGACTGGGTCCTGGAGAGCGGCCGTATCTTCACGCCCAGCGAGCTCCACTCGGGCAAGGCGGTGTGCCTCATCGGCTCCACGGTGAGAAAGGAACTCTTCGGCGGTGCCAACCCCCTGCACTCCTCCATCCGCCTGGGCAAGCTGTCCTGCGAGGTGATCGGCGTGCTCGGCTCCAAGGGGGCTTCCGCCTTCGGGAGCGACCAGGACGACTTCGTGCTCATCCCGCTGCGCACCTTTCACCGCCGCATCGCGGGCAATGTGGACGTGAGCGCCATCATGGTCTCGGCGCTGAGCGGGGTACCAACGGAAAAGGTCCAGGCCGACATCGAGAACCTCCTGCGGGAACGCAGGCGCATCGGCCCGGGCGATGACGACGACTTCCACGTGCGGGACATGAAGGAGATCGTGAGCACGCTCACCGGAACCACGCGCATCCTCACCGCCCTGCTCGGGGCCGTGGCCGCGGTGAGCCTGCTGGTGGGCGGCATTGGCATCATGAACATCATGCTCGTCTCGGTCACCGAGCGCACGCGCGAGATCGGCACCCGGCTCGCCATCGGCGCCCTGGAGCGCGAGGTGCTCCTGCAGTTCCTGGTGGAGGCCGTGGTGCTCTCGCTCTTCGGCGGCCTGTTCGGGGTGGTCCTGGGGCTGTCGGCGGCGGGCTTCGGCTCGCGGCTGCTGAACGTCCCCTTCGTCGTCAATCCGGGAATCATCGTGCTGGCCTTCGCATTCTCCGGCGCCATCGGGGTGGTCTTCGGGTACTTCCCGGCCCGGCGTGCGGCCCGTCTGGACCCCATCGAGGCCCTGCGCCACGAGTAGCGCTGCAGTCAGGTCAGAGATTCATCCTTGTCCGCCGCTGTCATATGGGCCATAACGGGATCGAGCACCCCCCAAGGAGGTCATGCAATGCCAGGCACCTTTGCCCTCATGCTCCACAGCCACATCCCCTACTGCAGGAAGTCCGGCGTGTGGCCGGCCGGGGAGGAATGGCTCTTCGAGGCCATGAACGAGACCTACATTCCCCTGCTGCGATGCCTGCGCTCGCTGCTGAACGACGGCATTCACCCCCGGGTGATGGTCGGCCTGGTGCCGATCCTCATGGAACAGCTCAACGATGGATACATGAAGGACCGCTTCTGCGCCTACATGGAGGACAAGATCCACCGCGCCCGCACGGACATGGACCGGTTCAGGGCAGATCCCCGCAGGCTCAGGGCGGCCAGGTACTGGCTCGAGACCTTCGAGGCCACCTTTCACGCCTATACCCATGACTTCCACCGCGACATCCTGGGCACGCTGAGATGGCTCCAGGAAGAAGGGGCCATCGAGGTGCTCACCTCGGCGGCCACCCACGGGTTCCTCCCCCTCATGGAAAACGACAGCGCCGTGTTCGCCCAGGTGCGCATCGGCGTGGAGACGTACCGGGGCTTTTTCGGACGCCCCCCCCGGGGCTTCTGGCTGCCTGAATGCGCCTATCGGCCCGAACAGTTTTCGGACAGACAGCGGCGCACACGGTGCGGCGTGGACGAGTGGCTCGCGGCAGAGGGCATCGAGTACTTCTTCGTGGAGGGCGTAGGGATCACGGGCGCGTCCTTTGTGGAGAACCGGCACGGCGAGGCATGTCCCACAACGCTCAGAGGGTACCGCCTGCCCTCGGGCGTTGCTGTCTTCGGCCGCAACGATGAGACAGGCAAACAGGTATGGTCTCCCCACAGGGGCTATCCCGGAGATCCTTTCTACCTGGAGTTCCACAGCAAGGACGCCCTGTCGGGTCTCCACTACAGCAGGGTCACCGGCGAGAGCGCCAAGGAGGTCTACGATCCGGAGGCGGCCGCCGGACGGGTGAAGAGCCATGCCCGGCACTTCGTGGGCCTCCTGGAAGACATCGTGGGAAAATCGTCGCCCACCCTGGCGTGCCCGGTGGCGGTCTGCCCCTACGACTGCGAGCTGTTCGGCCACTGGTGGCACGAGGGCGTACGCTGGATCGAGGAGGTGTACCGCCTGCTGGCGGGAAACGAGACCGTCTCGTGCCGGAGTCTGGGCGACGAACTCGCCCACTCCGGTGGGGATCTCTCCACGATCCGCATGCAGCCCAGCACCTGGGGGCTGAACGCGGACTTCACGGTGTGGCTCAACCCTGAGCACGGCTGGATCTGGTCGTACATCAACAGCACATCCACCGAGATGGAGCAGATACTGGATCATGTAGACCCTCGAGACGAACGCGGTGCAAGAATCCTTCGCCAGATGGCCCGGGAACTGCTGCTCATGCAGGGCAGTGACTGGCCCTTCCTCCTCTTCACCACCCAGGCCAGGGAATATGCGAACCAGCGCTTCCACCACCACCATCAGCGCTTCCGGAAGCTCCTCTGGGCGGCCAGGGACCTCTCCGATCATGGCCGCCTCCAGGAATCCGAGCTGAGCCACATGGAGGACGTGGACTGCCCCTGGTCCAGCATCGATCCGGGACTGTTCCGGTACAGGAGCGGGCCTGACCGGTAGGTTCTCCCCCTGCCCGGGGCGTTCCCTCTTTCCTGTTGCCATCGAGCAGATGGTGCGCAATAATGGTTGAAACGCAACTCGTCATGCGCACCTCAATCCCCCATATCGCACCGGGCGCACCATGACACCCATACCAAGCGGGTTTGAAACGGAAGGAGGATGCATGAACATCGACATATCGGGGCTCTTCAACGGCATCAAGCTGCAGGCGCTCGCCATGGGGAGCGCCCGCATCGTTGTCATCCTTCTGGCGGCATGGATCGTAACCATTGTCCTGAAGAAACTGCTCAGGAAAATGAAGACCCACCTGCTGGAAAAAAGCCGGTTCGCCAACGACCTCACCCATGAGGACGCCAAGAGGGCCGAGACCCTGACCCGGCTCATCAGGAAGGCCGTGCTCATCGGTCTGTGGGTCATCGTGTTCATGGTCGTCCTCAAGGAACTCGGCATCGAGATCGGGCCCATCCTCGCAGGCGCAGGCATCATGGGCCTGGCCGTGGGGTTCGGCGCCCAGAACCTGGTCAGGGACGTCATCTCGGGGTTCTTCTTCATCCTCGAAGACCAGGTGCGCGTGGGAGACGTGGCCGTGGTGAACGGCACCGCCGGGCTGGTGGAGCAGATCAACTTCCGCACCATCGTGCTCCGCGACCTGCAGGGGGTCGTCCACATGTTCCCCAACGGAACGGTGACCACCCTGAGCAACATGACCAAGCAGTGGTCCGCCTATGTGTTCGACCTGGGGGTCGCCTACAAGGAGGACACGGACCGGGTGGCCAGGGTCATCACGGAGGTGGGGGACGGGCTCAGGAGTGACCCGGCATACGGGCCGCTCATGCTGGAGCCCCTGGAGATCTTCGGGGTGGACAGTCTCACCGACTCGGCCGTGGTCATCCGGGGCCGCATCAAGACGAAGCCCCTGCAGCAGTGGGTCGTGGGCAGGGAGTTCCTCCGCAGGATCAAGTACGCCTTCGACGCGGCAGGCATCGAGATCCCGTTCCCCCACCGGACGGTCTACTTCGGCGAGGCGAGCAGGCCCTTCGAGCTGAAGATCCTGGAGGCCGCAGGGCGCTCGGGACACGGCCCTGTAGGTCCCGAAAAGGGCTCGTCTTAGAGATTGGAGCGCTGCTGCCTGTGTTCGGTCACTCCACCTCCTGGGCTATCTGGAGGATCTCCAGGGGCAGCTTGTACCCCAGCTCGCGCAGCTGGGCGGTGTCCACGAGGATACGCAGCTCCTCCTGCTGGAGGATGGGCAGGTCGTCGGGCCTGGCCCCTTCCTTCAGGATCTTCACGGCCTGGCTTCCCGAAAGCTCGCCGATGGTGCCGAAGTCGGAACCCACGTACATCATGGCGCCGGGCATCTTGACGAGGGCAAAGCTGAAGATGGGGGTCCTCGATTTCAGGGAGAACTCCCGGAAATCACGCGCCGCCTCGTAGTTGCGCAGCGCGTAGTAGGTGTCCAGGGGCACCGCGAACGCCTCCGCCCCCTTCCTGTGGAGTTCCTCGGCAAAGGGCGCGATGCGGTCGTTCTTGCTCACTTCCCGGGTGAGGAAGGAGATGTCGACATCCACGGGCCCGTACCGCGCTGCCTGCTCGGCGTGGGCGATGCCGTTCTCGTCGTCGCTGTAGATGACCCCTACCCGTTTGATGTCAGGGAAGGCCAGCCTGACGATCTTGAGGGCATTGTGCATGTTCATGTAGAGGGTGGACCCGGTGAATCCCGGACCGGCTTCCCTCAGGGACCTGCAGCCTGCGGCCTCGGGGATGGCCACGGCGGTGAATACCAGCGGTATGCCCGCACTGACGATGGTTTCCCTGGCGTACCTGGTGGCGGGCGTCCCGATGGTGAGCACCAGGTCCGGCCTGAGATCGGCTATGCGGCTCGCTTCGTTCCTGATCCTCATGAGCACGCCCATCTTGTCCCACAGACCCGCCTCTTCGAGGTCGTAGTCGATGACCTTCAGGTTGATGGCAAGGTTCTTCCCCGCCACGATGCCGTTGTCCCTGAGGACCCTGAGAAACCCTTCGTACGACTTCCGGAAGGGCTCGATATCCGTGACCTGGAGCACCTCGATGCGGTACATCCTGTCCCTGGTGAAGTCGACGATCTGCGCGGCATCCATGATATCGGAGGGGAGGTGCAGATTGAACTGGGTGATCCTGTTCCTGTCCACGAGGATCTTCGGCTCGTCCTGCATGAGGATGGGCAGTTCTCCGGGTCGTGCGCCTTCCTTGAGGATCCTCAGGGCCTGCCGCCCCGAGAGCTCCCCGATGGTGCCGAAATCTGAGCCCACGTACAGCATGGCGCCCGGCACCCTCATGATGGCGAAACTGACCACCGGGATCCTGGTCCTGTCGGAGAACACCTCCAGGGCCCTGCAGGCCTCGTAGTTCCTGATGCCGTAGTAGGTATCCAGCGGCACGCAGAAGGCCTGGGCGCCCTTGGCGGCCAGATCCTCCAGGGCAGGGGTGATGTTCTCGTTCTTGTTCACCTCAGAGGATAGGATGGTGATCCCAGCGGCCTCGGCATACTTCCTGGCCTCTTCCACATGAGCGATGCCGTTCTCGTCGTCGCTGTGCACCATGCCGATGGTCCTGACCGAGGGGAATGCCTGTCTGACCTTCTGGAGGGAACCCGGCATGTTCATGTGCAGCGTGGCCCCGGTGAAGCCGGGTCCGGCCTCCCTCAGGGACCTGCAGCCCGCGGCCTCGGGGATGGCCACCGCGGTGAACACCAGCGGTATGCCCGCCTCGGTGATCGTGTCACGGGCGTATTTCGTGGCCGGCGTTCCTATGGTGAGGACCAGGTCCGGCTTCTCTCTGGCGATGCGCGAGGCCTCGCTCCTGATCCTCATGAGCACGCCGACCTTCTTCCAGATGCCTGCCCGCTCGATGTCGAAACTGATGATGGTACGGTTCACCGACAGGTTCGTGCCCTGGACCAGGCCGCCCTCCTCCAGGACCTTGAGAAACCCTTCATAGGACTTCTGGAACGGCTCGATGTCGGTGACCTGCAGCACTTCGATCCGGAAGGTCCGGTCTTCGGCCCAAGCCGGGGCGGCAGCACCCAAGATGAACAGCATCAGCAGTACATGTACAAACCATTTCATTCCTGATTACCCTCCTTCCCAAGATACTACACGGGCACAGGGACATCACCTCCTGCACCATCACAGGGATCCTTTAACCCATTCAGGTAACCATAGAATGGACCGGGAGTCAATCGGACGGTTCTGGATTTCTTATCACGACCAGGGACCCTCTTCTTCATTGACAATCCTGCCGATCGTATATATTGTAATTACAATATAGCCTTTTGGAGAAACCACCATGGCCAGCCAGATGATCATCCGCATCGAACCCGAGCTGAAGGACAAGGTCAGCCGCGCAGCCAAGGCCGAGGGGAAGACCACCAGCGAGGTCGTCCGTTCCCTGATCGAGGCATATGTGCGCGACCGTGACATGGGAACATACGTTGACGGCCTCTGGGAGAGGCTCGGCACCATGCTCACATCCAGGGGCATGACAGAAAAGGATGTCACGAAGGCCATCAGGGACGCCCGTGAAAAGAAATGAGAAGAATCGTCGTGGACACGAATGTGTTCGTGTCATCCTTCTTCGGAGGTAACCCCCGCAGGATCATCGATTTGTGGAAATCCGGAAAGGTGACCATCTGCCTCTCCCCGGGCATTGTGGATGAATATGTCGAGGTGCTCGGGAGACTCGGCATTACAGGGGAACAGGAGCTTAAAGAGTTGTTGGGCCTCTTTGCCCAGGGCTTCCACTGCATCTTCACCGGCACGACACCCAGGATCCGGGCAGTGAGAGAAGACCCGGACGATGACAAATTCATCGAATGCGCCGTGGCATTGAAGGCGGATTGTATCGTGTCCGGAAACAAGTCACTCCTCGCCGTGAGAAACTACATGGGAATCGAAATCCTGAACCCCAAAGACTTTCTGGATTCCTACGGCTCGGACTGAGACGGCTTCAACGAGGCATGTTCCTGTAGAAGCTGAACCTGCCGGGGCAGGAGGTCCTTGAGGTCGTAGGGTATGTACCTGGTGAAGTGCACCCGGGAGGCGTCGAGCCTGTTCGTCTCCAGGGCCTGCTGCCGGTAGGTCTTCCCGTCCGGCAGGGGGCTCCCGTAGAAAACCCTGTCCTGGCCCACGACCACGACGTGACAGCCGGGACGCCTGTCGAGGATGATCCCGCAGGCCTCCTTGAACTGGGGGAACCCCCGGTATGGCTCCAGGCGGCGGGATACGTAGGTGACGACCTCCCGGGCATGGTAGAGGGCCTTCATGACGTTCGGGATGGACCGGTCCCAGCGTGCCGTGATGAACACGACGTGGTTGGCCGGGTCCTGGGCGAGGTGCCGCGCCAGGTGCATGAACTGGCCGGGAAAGTTGCGGTGGAGGAACAGGACGTTCATGGCTGGGATGCGGTGCGGGGGCGGGCCATGAGACCCGCCCCCGCTGCCTGACCTATGCGCCCGGCTGCCAGGTGGCGGAGATCACCGGCGCCAGCGCGTCCTGCACTGCCTGCGGGATGTCGTTCCCCGCACCGTAGGGCACCGCGTAGGCCGCCATGGCGCTCACCAACTGGTCCACTGCCGTGTTCTGCAGCGCACACCCGCTCACCGTGAACGTGTCGAGCTGGTACGAAGTGCCTCCGTACCAGTTGGTCACCGTCACCTGGTCCGTGGTGCCCGCCACCGTGATCACCAGGTTGTTGCCGCTGTGCGAGAACCAGATGTTCTCCCTGTTGGCATCAAGGAGGGTCAGGGTGTCGGTGCTGCTCGTGCTGGTGTCGTAGTTGTTGATGGTGTCTCCCCCACCACTTTGACTGAATTGGTAGGTATCGCTTCCGGATCCACCCTCAAGATAGTCGGCGCCTGCTCCCCCTGCCATCACGTCGTTGCTGTTGCCGCCGTAGATGCTGTCGTTCCCGTCTCCACCCACAAGCACGTCCTGTCCCTTCTCCCCGTACAGAATGTCCGGCCCGGCCTCGCCATACACCGCGTCGTTCCCGTCTCCACCGTATACCGTGTCGTTCCCGGCCCCGCCGTATGCAGAGTCATCCCCGTCATACCCGCGGAGAAGATCGTTCCCCTCGTACCCGTAGATCTCATCGTTCGTCACGCTGATAGACGACCCGGACAATGTGTCGTTCCCAGATCCTCCACCCGCCACGCTCACGATCCCAAGTCCCTCCAGGTCCGTCGGACTCAGCACGCTCCCGTCCACAAACTCGAACCGCTCGATCCGGTAATAATTCGACTGGAACCAGTTCCTGATCGTCAGCGTCTCCGTCGTCCCGGTAAATTCCACCCGCAGATCGTTCCC
The DNA here is from genome assembly GCA_029547045.1 of Deltaproteobacteria bacterium. Lineage (GTDB taxonomy): Bacteria > Desulfobacterota > Desulfomonilia > UBA1062 > UBA1062 > MWEI01. The sequence continues at coordinate 101,802 of JAKPQL010000065.1, forward strand.
CTGCTTGATGAGCCGGATATCTCCCGCCTGCAGACCCTCGCCAAACACCACCGTGTCTATAGCGAGGTCATGTCTAGATATTTGTGTCAGTAAGCATGAAGGGGGTGTTGATGCCCTGTTTGTAGTTTTCATGGGTGAAGACTGCGAACAGGATTCTCTCCATACTTGTCCGGTCCGAGAAGACACCCATGGGTCTGGTACGTCTCCTCACCTCCACGAATTTTCGTTCTATGGCATTGGTTGTCCTGATATGGGTCCAGAGACTGGGGTCTTTTACCTTGAAGAAAGAAAGCAGCTCTTCTTCATCTGCCAGGAGGCACTGCACAGCCTTGGGGGAGATGTCGTTCCAGGTGCGGCAGAAAGCCCCGATCGCTGACCTGGCCTCTCGGATGCCTGAGGCATGGCTGATGCTCCGCAGGTCTTGCTTGACTGCTTCCCTGTCGGCCTTGCGGACCTTGTCGGTCACGTTCCTCGCCTTATGCGCCCAGCAGCGCTGAACAGGGATCGTCGGATACACCACCGGCAGCGCAGCAAGCAGTCCCATGCCTCCATCAACAACGATCATCTCCAGACCCTTCCCACTGAGACCTCTCCGGTACAGATCCGTGAGAAACTCCTCCCACGCCTCACGAGACTCTCCCCGGGCTATAAAAAAGTCGATGACCTCCTTCTTCCCTTCAGGGGTTATCCCAAGAGCCACCAGCACGACCCTCTTCGCCGATCCCCCGCCCGTCTTGCGCTTCAGAACCACCCCGTCAAGAATGAGAAACCGATACGACCTCTTGATCGTACGACGGTGAAATGCCCGCACCGATTCATCAAGACGCTCCGCTATCCTGCTCACCGTCCCCGCACTCACCGGCTCTCCCAATACCGGAAGCACCGCCTGGGCCACCTTGCGCGTGGAAAGCCCCAGCACAAAGCAGGACAGGATCATCCGGTCCACATGGTGTACCCGCCTCGTGTACGCCCGGATCACCCCCACACCACTCACCCTCCTGGTCCTGGGTACCTCCAACTCAACATCCCCCAGCTCCGTGAGCAGATGACGGATGTACGTGCCGTTCCTCCGGTCTGCCTCCTCTTTCCGACCCATCTCCTCCAAATGAGCCGTGATCCG
>JAKPQL010000091.1 GCA_029547045.1 Deltaproteobacteria bacterium
CGAGGAGGAAGTCCATGAACTTCCTGGCAAGGGCGGGATTTTTCGTCCCCTTCAGGATGCCGGCGAATTCCACCTGTCTAAACGCCGTGCCAGGAGCCACCACCGCAGCGGTGGGGGCCTCATCCAGCGGGGTCTTGGAGAAGTGGACCTCGGCGGGCGGGCTGCTGGCATAGCTCACCACGATGGGCCGGGATCCCTTGGACGCGGCGGTGAACTGTCCCCAGTAGGCATCCTCCCAGCCGCTGGTCACGAGCACGTTGTTGCGCCTCAGGCCTTTCCAGAAGTCCAGGTACCCCTCGGGTCCGAAACGGCCGATGGTCGCCAGCAAAAAGGCCAGCCCGGGTGACGAGGTCGCGGGATTCTCCACAACGAGGAGGTCCCGGTAGGCTGGCTTCAACAGATCTTCCAGGCCTGAGGGCGGCGCGATCTTCCGGGAGGCGAACCAGGTCTTGTCATAGTTGAGGCAGACATCGCCGAAGTTTACCGGGAGCAGCCGGTCCGAAGGGTCCAGCTTGAGCTCGTGCGGGATGTCCCTGAGCAGGGGAGATGCATAGGGCTCGAAGATGTCCTCACCAAGCGCCCTGCTCATGAAGGTGTTGTCCACACCGTAGAAGATGTCCGCCAGGGGGTTCTTCCTGGATAGGATGGCCTGGTTCAGGGCAGCGCCTGCATCCCCTGACTTGAGGAAGGCCACGGTGCAGGCGTTTGCCTGCTCGAAGGCCCTGATGAGGGGCCCGCTCACCTTGAAGCTGTCATGGGTCATGACGGTGAGGCGGGCCTGCGCTGGCTGGTCTGCCTGTCTGGTGCATCCCGGCCCCAGGGTTGCAAGCGCCAGGAGGGCGATAAGGATCACGGATAGGTCCTGTCTCATGCGGGTCTCCCTTTCGCAGCCCGGGGCCGGAAAAGGAAAAGCCACCCCGGCGGGGGTGACTGTCGTGGCGCCTTTTCCTCCGCCGGCATTATCCGGTTCAGGTTCAACGGGCGGGCCCACAGCGGCTGTGCGCAAGGACCCCTCTCAGCCCGGTTTATCCGAGCTCCCGGCAGGCGAGTTCATCGCTTGTCAGAACGCATTCTAGAGCCCGCGGCAGTCTCTGTCAAGACCCCCGCATACCGGGCCTTTCACACGTCGATGCCCATGCTCCGGAAAAGTTCCCTGCAGTGCTCCACGTGAGTGGGGGACATGAAGCCTTTCTGTGCATCCAGGAGAAGGGAGTGCGGTTCGATGCCTATGCTGCGGCCCTTGTCGTGCCAGAGGGGGTTGTAGGGAAGCAGGGCGGCCTTTGTGATGCCGCACTGCCTGAGGAAGCCGGCGATGCCCAGCAGGTTCCTGTCCGTGTCCGTGATACCCGGGACGAGCGGGGTGCGGGCCAGCAGGGTAAGCTTCGAGTGCCCGGCCGCATCGGCGAGGCGACCGAGGTTTTCGAGAATGGGCCTGTTGGAGGCGCCGCAGTAGGCACGGTGCGCCGAATCCTCGAAGAGCTTGAGGTCGAAGTACACGGCATCCAGGTGGGGCAGGAGCAGCTCGGAGAACCGCCCATAAGGGAACAGGCCGCAGGTCTCCAGGAGCACGTGGATGCCCTGAGCCTGCAGAAGCCCGGCAAGCTCTGCGGCATAGTCCAGGTGCATGGTGGGCTCGCCCCCGGAGAACGTCACGCCACCCCCGGAATTGTCGAAGAAGGGCTTGTCGCGCATCACAGTCCGCACCACCTCCCCGGGGCTCATGGCAAAGCCCACCCGGCCCATGGCCCCGGACGGGCAGCCGTCCACGCAGGACATGCACAGGGTGCACCTGTGGCGCTGGATGGTGACGGCGCCTTCGAGAGTGATGGCGCCTTCCGGGCAGACCTCCACGCAGTGGCCGCACCCGATGCACCGTCCGCGGTCATGGGACAGCTCCACAGAAACCCGCTTGCTCTCCGGGTTGTGGCACCAGACACAGTCAAGGGGGCAGCCCTTGAAGAAGACCACGGTCCTGATGCCCGGCCCGTCGTCCAGGGAATTCGACTTGAGCTCAAAGAGCAGGGGGGCCTTTCCGGAGTGTTCCCTCGATACGGGGTCCATGATCACACCTCATGCCTGGAAAAGGATCTGCTTAAAAGATAACACTGTTAATATAACACTGTTAACATTTCAGTCAAGACCTGTATGATGGTGATGTGGTCATTCAGGATTATAGACTTGACTGGACCGGCAGCGGCTCTTACCATGATCACGATGATTCCGAGGAATCACAGCAGGGTTCCTGCCGTGGGGCGTCGCATCCCGTCCCTCCATGATGCTCATCCGTATGCCGCACCGGGGGAGGCCTTCCGCGGGCCGGTTTCCTGCAACACGAGGGAAGAGGGGTGTACTATCCGAAAACCGTTGAGGGAGGAGAGCATTATGAGGGTAAGCAAGGTTATCGCACTCTGTCTGGTTGCAGTATCACTGGCATTCATCCCCACCACCGGCCAGGCGGCCAAGAAGGACACCATCGTCTACGGCACCACCGAGAAGGTCAGCGACATGGACACGGCCAAGGCCTACGACTTCCACACCTGGGAGATCTTCTACAATGTCTACCAGGGCCTGTTGCGGTACCCGGCAGGCAGGACCGACCTGGTACCGGGGCTGGCGGAGTCCTACTCCATCAGCAAGGACGGCAGGGAGTACACCTTCAGGCTTCGCAAGGGGCTGAAATTCACCGACGGCACGGCCTTTGACGCGAACGTGGTGAAGTGGTCCATCGACCGGGTCATGGCCCTCAAGGGCGACCCTGCCTGGCTGGTCACGGACTTCGTGGAGAAGGTTGAGGTGGTGGGTCCGCTGAGCGTGAAGTTCGTGCTCAAGAACCCGGTGTCCTACTTCCCGTCGCTCGTGGCATCGGTGCCGTACTATCCCCTGAACCCGAACGTATACCCCAAGGACAGGCTCGTGCGCGACCCGTCCGAGCTCAAGGGCGGGAACATGATCGGGCTCGGCCCGTACAAGGTGGTCTCCTTCAAGCGCGATGAAGAGGTCGTGCTGGAGGCGAACCCGCTGTTTTACGGCGAAAAGCCGAAAAACAAGAGGATCGTGATCCGCTACTTCGCGGATGCCACCACCATGCGCCTGGCCCTGGAGAAGGGAGAGATCGACTTCGCGTTCAAGCAGCTGAACCCTGCGGACATCAGGGACCTCATGAAATCCCCCAGGGTCAAGGCCATCACGGGCCAGGGTCCGTACATCCGCTACCTGTGCTTCCGCTGCACGGGCAAGCCCTTTGACGACAAGGTGCTGCGCCAGGCCGTGTCCGCGGCCATCAGCCGAAAGCCGCTCCTGGACAAGGTGTACCTCGGCCAGAACGAGGCCCTGTACTCCATGGTTCCCAAGGGCATGTGGTCCCACGATGACAGCTTCAAGGTCTATCCCGGAGACGGCAATGTCAAGCTCGTAAAGAAACTCCTGAAATCAAAAGGGTATGACGAGAAGAATAAGCTCGCCTTCGAGCTCTGGTACACGCCGAGCCATTACGGAGACACCGAGGTGGACCTGGCCGCGGTGCTCAAGCAGCAGCTCGAGGCAACGGGCGTCATGAAGGTGGAGGTGAAGTCCGCGGAGTGGGCCACCTACCGGGACAACTGGACCAACAAGGTCATGCCCGTGTTCCTCCTGGGATGGTACCCGGACTACATCGACCCGGACAACTACACCGCCGCCTTTGCGGGCACCGAGGGCTCCCGCGGCATGGGCATCTTCTTCTCTGACAGGACGTGGGACGAGCTGTTCACCCAGGCCCAGAAGGAGACCGACACGAAGAAGCGCACGGCCCTGTACCAGAAGATCCAGAAGATGTGGACCATCGAGGCGCCCACCGCCCCTATCTTCCAGGGCTCGCTCTTCGTGTTCGCCAAAAAGGACATCCAGGGCATCATGCTCTCACCCACGCTCCAGTTCAACTACGGGCCCATATACAGCACGGAATAATACAAGCGATCGGAGTGTAGGGAGGGGCCGGGAGAAGCCCGGTTCCTCCCTCCCTTGACCCACGAGGACGGACGAAACGGCCTGCTGCATGAAGAACCTGTTCCGGTACATACTGACCCGCACCCTCATGACCATACCCATGGTCCTCATCCTGCTCACCATCATCTTCGTGGTACTCAGGCTCATGCCCGGCGATCCCGTATCGGCCATGCTCGGGGGCCACGCACCGGAGAAGGTCATCGAGCAGAAGCGGGAGCAGCTGGGCCTGAACAGGCCCATGCACGTCCAGTATGCTGACTATATCTGGAAGGTCTGTCACATGGACCTCGGCGAGTCCATGGTGCTCCAGCAGGAGGTCACCGTTGCCATAGCCGAGAAGCTGCCGGCCACCATCGAGCTCACGGCCTTCGGCATGCTCATCACGCTCGTCATCGGGGTGCTCCTGGGCGCCTACGCGGCGGACAAGCGCAGGACCATACGGGACTCGGCCATCCGCCTCTACGGTATCGTGGTGTACTGCATACCGGTGTACTGGCTCGGACTCATGCTCCAGCTCGTGTTCGGCATCTGGCTCGACTGGCTGCCCATTGCGGGCAGGACGGGTCCCAGGATCTTTGCATCGGATTTCCAGAACACCGGGTTCTACCTCGTGGATACCCTCCTCGTCAGAGACTGGGAGGCCTTCAGGGACGTGCTCATACACCTGGTCCTTCCCTCATTCACCCTGGGACTTACCCTGTCCGGCATCTTCGTGCGCCTGACCCGGGCAAACATGCTGGACGTCCTCAAGGCAGACTACATCCTGGCCGCCGAGTCCCGCGGCATCCCTCACGGACGGATCGTGTACCGGCACGCACTCATGAACGCATTCATCCCCATCCTCACCATGATGGGCCTGCAGGTGGCCCTGCTCATGGCCGGCGCCATCCTCACGGAGACCACCTTCTCGTGGCCGGGCATGGGCAGGCTGCTGCTGGAACGCATCTACCTGAGGGACTACCCCACCATCCAGGGCGTGATCATCGTGTTCGCCCTCATGGTGGCGTTCATCTCGCTGCTTGTTGACATCATCTACGCGATCGTGGACCCGAGGATCAGGTACTGACATGACAGACGGAATGTGTCCTGTGGAGGTGCGGTGAAATACTCGATGGCCCAGGGGCTCTCCTGCCCGGTGCGCTTCTTTGCCCGGATGGGCAGGAGATACGGCGTGGAGTGGTGGATCCTCTGCTTCGGAGCAGCCGTGGTCCTGGCCATCATCCTCATGGCACTGCTCTCCCCTCTCGTCGCACCCTTCGATCCCTACAGCCAGGAGGCGGGACCCCAGCTCGCTGCCCCGGGAGGGCCCCACCTCATGGGCACGGACAACCTCAGGCGCGACGTGTGGTCCCGCATCGTCTTCGGTTCCCAGACCATCCTGAAGGTGTCCGTCCTCGCGGCCGTCATATCCTCGTTCTTCGGCATCTTCCTGGGCCTCGTGTCCGGGTATGCCGGCGGTCTGGCGGACAGGATCCTGTCCCTGGTCATGGACGCGGTCTATGTCTTTCCCGGCCTGATCCTGGCCATCGCCCTGGCCGCCATGTTCGGGCCCGGGGTGCTCAACATCACCTTCGCCGTTGCGGTCATCTACATACCCACCTATTTCCGCCTGGTGCGTGGCCAGACCCTCGCCATCAAGCAGGAGCTCTACGTTGAGGCGGCCCGGGCCTTAGGGGCGTCCAGCCTCACCATCCTTGGGCGATACATATTCCCGAACGTCATAGCCACCACAGTGGTGGTCTTCACCCTGAACGTGGCGGACGCCATCATGATAGAAGCTGCGCTCACCTATCTGGGCCTCGGCCTGCCGCCTTCCATCGTGGACTGGGGCATGGACCTGGCCATGGGCAAGAAGTACCTGCCGTCCGGGATGTGGTGGCTCATCACCTTCCCGGGCATGATGATCTCGGTGCTGGCGCTGGGCTTCACCATGCTGGGAGAAGGCCTTGCCGAGATCCTGAACCCGAGACTGCTGGAGCGCTGAACAGAGATGGACCATACCGAAACCCTGCTCGACATCCAGGACCTCCGGGTGGAGTTCCCCATCAGCATAGGCACGGTCAGGGCCGTGCAGGGGGTGAGCCTTACCCTGAAACGCGGCGAGGTCATGGGACTCGTGGGGGAATCCGGGTGCGGCAAGTCCACCCTGGGCTTTTCCCTGCTCCGCCTGTTGCGCCCCCCCGGCAGGATCGCCTCAGGCAGGATTCTCTACCACGGCCGGGACATTGTGGCCATGGAGGAGAAGGAACTTCTGGCCGTGAGGGGCACCGGGATCGCCATGATCTTCCAGGACCCGCTCACCTCGCTGAACCCGCTCATGTCCATCAGCGAGCACTTCGTCGAGACCCTGCGCACCCATGAGAAGGGCATCTCGAGGCATGATGCCCTGGAGCGGGCCGGAGGGATGCTGGAGAGCCTCGGCATCGGGACGAACCGACTGCACGAGTATCCACACCAGATGTCGGGCGGCATGCGCCAGCGTATCATGATCGGCCTGGCGCTCATCATGAAACCGGACCTGCTCGTCGCGGACGAACCCACCACTGCCCTGGACGTCATCGTGGAGGCCCAGTTCCTGGACCTGCTCCAGACACTGCGGGAGAGCCTCAACCTCGCCATCATCCTCATCACCCACAACCTGGGCAACGTGGCCCAGCTCTCCGACCGTATCACCGTGATGTACGGCGGTACCATTGCAGAGGTGGCGCCCGCCCAGGCGCTCTTCGACGAACCCCTGCACCCCTACACACAGGGCCTGCTGGCATCCATACCCAACATAAGGCTCGAACAGCCGAGGCTCCACACCATGCCGGGCAGCACGCCGGACCTGGTCGACCCTCCCTCCGGCTGCATTTTCCACCCCCGGTGCGGCAGGGCCATGGACATCTGTTCCAGGCAGCGGCCGCCGGCCTTTCTCAGGAACGGCCACGAGGTGAGTTGCTGGCTCTACGGGGATGCGCCATGAACGAAGAGCTCATCAGGGTGGACAGGCTCACCATGCATTTCCCCCTCCAGAAGGGACTGCTCGCCAACCTGTTCGTGCGGGAAAAGCGCTTCGTCCATGCGGTGAACAGCGTGTCGTTCGCCATTGCAAAGGGAGAGGTCCTGGGCCTCGTGGGCGAGAGCGGCTCTGGCAAGACCACCACGGGAAGGATGATCCTGCGGCTCCTGGAACCCACCGCGGGAGAGGTCTTCTACAAGCAAGACAACATAACGGCCTATTCCGCGCGCGACATGGAGTGCATCCGGGAAAAGATGCAGGTGATCTTCCAGGACCCCTTTGCATCACTGAGTCCGCGCATGTCCATCGGGGATGCCATATCCCACCCCCTGAAGATCCATGGCCTGGCAAAGGGGGCTGCAGCGCGGGACATGACCCTCGCCATCATGGAGAAGGTGGGGCTGTCGCCGGCGCCGTTCCTGTACCGGAAGTATCCCCATCAGATCTCTGGCGGCCAGCGTCAGCGCGCCGTCATCGCCCGCGCGCTCATCACCCGTCCCGACTTCGTGGTGGCGGACGAGCCCATCGCCATGGCGGATGTCTCGGTGCGGGCCATGATCCTGGACCTCATGGCCCAGCTCAAGGAGGAGTTCGAGCTCACCTACCTCTTCATCACCCACGACCTGGCCACCTGCAAGTACATCTGCGACCACATCGCCATCATGTACCTGGGCAGGATCGTGGAGATCGGACCCCTGCGTTCGGTGTTCAGCAACCCCGTCCATCCCTACACCGCGACCCTGCTCGACGCCGTTCCCGTGCCCGACCCGAGATACCGCAGGACCCACCGCATGCCCAGGGGCGAGATCCCGAGCCCCATCGACCTGCCCCCGGGATGCAGCTTCCACACCCGGTGCCCCTTTGCAAGGGAATCCTGTCGCGTCGAGGTACCGGCGCTGACCGAGGTCGGAGGTGCACATGCCGTGGCGTGCCCGGTACGGGCAGGGTCCCGCGGTTCATGAAAACGGTACCGCGGGACGACATGTCAACATCCTTCAGGATTCCAGCGATTCTACCGAATACATATATGTCACTCCCCTGCACCGAGAAAGGATGTACAGCATGGATGGGACCTGCCCGGGGGACACACCATGACACTGAAGCGAAAGATGACGGTCGTGCTGGTTGCCATCATGGCCGTGCTGACCCTTGCATACTACGGGATATTCCGGGCCATCATCCTGGAGAGCTACATCGAGCTGGACCAGAGGCTCGCGCACCGTGACATGGAGCGCTGCATCGCCGCCCTGGACAGGGAGGTCTCCCACCTGAACGCCTTTGTCCACGACTGGTCGTCGTGGGACGACACCTATGCCTTTGTCATCGACCGGAATACGCACTATATCGACAACAATTTCGTCTGGCAGGTCTTCGAGGACCAGCGCATCAACATGATCCATGTGTACGACAGGCAGGGGGTCATGGTCTATGGAAAGACATATGATCTCACAAGCGGAAAAGAGATCCCCCTCAACCTGTCCCGGGAACTTGGACGGGAGGCCTTCGACAGGCTGGTAAAGCAGGCCGACCCGGAAAGTTCCACGCAGGGACTGATCTCCACCCGGCTCGGCGTCATGATGATTTCTGCCAACCCTGTTCTCACCACCGACAACAAGGGCCCCAGCAGGGGGACCATGATCATGGGCCGGCTGATCACCGACGCAACCGTGGCCCTCCTGTCAGAACAGGTGGGCACGAGGCTGGAGACGTGGCCCGCCCGTGAGGGGGACATCCCACCCGAGGCAAAGGGCCTGGACAGGGGAGAGATCAGGCTCGTGGATGTCTCCACAGACACGCTCCATGCATATTCCCTCGTACATGACATATCCGGCAGACCGGCCCTTCTCATGAAGGCATCCCTCAAACGGGAGGTCATGACCCGGGGGAGGTGGGCATATGCCGTCGGCCTGTTCTACATCATCGGCGTCGGCCTGATCGTGCTCGTGACGGTTTCCGTACTCCTCGGCAGGATGGTGATCAGACCCCTACACAGGCTCACCGGCAACGTCCTTGCAGTGAGAGACTCCGCTGGCCAGGCAAAGGGCTTCGAAACGCACAGAACCGACGAGCTGGGTACCCTGAGCCGCGAGTTCGGGGCCATGATCGAACGACTCTCAGAGCGTGAGCAGAACCTCGAACTGGGAGAAAGGAGACTCAGACAGATCATTGACCTGGTCCCCCACTTCATCTTCGCCAAGGACGTGGAGGGAAGGATTGTCCTGGCCAACCGGGCCGGAGCCGAATTTTTCGGAACCACCCCCGAGGAGATCACCGGCAGGACCCTCGATGCGGTGGCCCCATGGGTCAAAGAGAACGACCAGATCCTTCAGGAGGAACGGGAGATCATCTCCAGTGGCACACCCCTGTTCGGGAAGGAAGAGGTAATGACCGGCAGCACCGGTGTGCGGCGCCTTGTCCAGACCTCGAAGATCCCCTTCGCCGCATCGGGCACAAAAATGCCCGCCGTGCTCGGCGTATCCGTCGACATCACCGATCTCAAGGAGGCGGAGGAGGCATTGAGGACGTCGGAGCGGAGGCTGAGCGACATCATCGATTTCCTGCCAGACGCCACCTTTGCCGTGGACGCAGACAGGCGGGTGATCGCCTGGAACCATGCCATGGAGAGGTTGTCCGGTATCCCCAAGGAAGAGATCATGGGAAAGGACTGCCACGGTCTCACCACCCCGTTCTACGACGAACCGCGCCCTGTGCTGGCTGACTTTGTCTTCCATGACCATGAAGATGCAGAGGGCCTGTACGACTTTCTGGAAAGGGACGAAGGCAGGATCGTCTGCGAAACCTTCGCGAAGAACCTCAGGAACGGCCGGGGCGCACACATATGGGCCATTGCGGCCCCGCTCTACGATGCCCAGGGAACGATGGTCGGGGCCATCCAGAGCATCCGTGACATCACGGAGCGGAAGAATGCCGAGGAGCTGCTCCGCCGCCACGGGGAGACCATCGAGCAGCTCCTGGACGGGGTTATGATGACAGACCTGGGCGGCATGGTGCAGTACGTGAATCCATCCTGGGCGAACATGCACGGGTATGAGCGGGAAGAGATCCTGGGAAGGCACCTGAGCATCTTCCACACGGAAGATCAGATGGACAGCAAGGTGGCGGACTTCATGGCGACCCTCATGGAAGGGGGCTCGGTGCGTGGGCATCTCCAGCACATCAGGAAGGACGGCACACTGTTCCCCACCCTTGCAACGGCGTTCATCCTCAAGGGCGAAAAGGACGAACCCCGGTCCATCATCTGCATGGCACGGGACATCACCGATGAGCTGAAGATGGAGAACCAGCTCCGCCAGGCACAGAAGATGGAGGTGGTGGGCAGGCTTGCAGGAGGGGTGGCCCACGACCTCAACAACATGCTCTCTCCGATCCTGGGATATGCCGAGATCATCCTCACGGAACTTCCCGAGACCAATCCCATGCATGACGATATCGCGCAGATCCGCAGCGCGGCCATGCGAGCCAGAAACCTCACCCACGAACTCCTGGCGTTCAGCCGCAAGCAGGTCCTCGACATGAAGGTGATGGACCTGGGAGAGGTCGTTTCCAGCTACGGAAAGATGCTGAGGAGGGCCATCAGGGAGGACATCTCCATCCAGATCAACCAGAAACCGACAAGGGGTGCGGTACGGGTGGATGTCGGGCAGATGGGGCAGGTCATCATGAACCTCGCCGTGAATGCGCAGGATGCAATGCCCCACGGCGGGTCCGTCACCATCGAAATCTGCGATGCGGTGCTCGACGAGGCCTATGCCCTTTCCCATCAGGGTGTTGAGCCGGGCGAGTACGTGGTCATGTCCGTGAGCGATACCGGCATCGGCATCGATCGGGACGTTGTACAGCACATCTTCGAGCCGTTCTTCACCACCAAGGAGCGCGGGAAGGGGACAGGCCTCGGCCTGGCCACGGTGTACGGCATCGTCAGGCAGCATGGAGGTCACATCTCGGTCTACAGCGAGCCGGGAATGGGGACCACGTTCAAGATATTCCTTCCCAGCGTACAGGGGGCCATGGAAGGTCTTCCCGCACCGTCCAGGGTGGAGAAGGGCAGGTCCGGAAAGGAAACCATCGTGCTCGCAGAAGACGACGAGGGGGTGCGGGAACTCACCTGCGACATCCTGCGGAAGCACGGGTACCACGTCATCACCGCCAAGGGCGCAGCCGAGCTCGTCAACGCCCTGCGTCAGCACAAGGGTGGCGTGGAAATGCTCCTCACGGACGTCATCATGCCGGACATGAACGGCAAGGAACTCTACGAGAGGCTGAAGGCCGACTATCCCGGTCTCAGGGTGCTCTTCATGTCCGGGTACACGGACGATGTCATAGCGCACCACGGCATGCTGGAAGAAGGGGTGAGCTTCATCCAGAAACCCTTCTCCATCAACGGTCTCACGGAAAAGATCCGCCAGGTCCTGGGAGACTGATCCCGCCCCCCCCCGTTTCCTGTACACCAAGCGGCACGACACAAGCGGCACGCACCTCTTGCATTTTGCCTGATTCCCCATTACAACTGCCTCATTTGCCTGGGGAGGTATGTATGAAGATCGAGGAGATCACGCTGGAGAAGTTGAACACGGAAACCTTCATCGAAGAGCAGTGCTCCGATATCGTGCGCCAGGTCGGCCAAGGGCTTGCGGTAAACGCCCTTTCGGGGGGGGTTGATTCCTCCGTGGTAACCATGCTCGGCCACAGGGCGCTGAAGGACAGGCTCAAGACCTACTTCATCGACAACGGCATCATGCGTAAGGGAGAGCCCGAGCAGGTTGCGTCCATGTTCCGGAAACTCGGCGTGCCCGTGGAGATCGTGGATGCCCGGGAGCAGTTCTTTGCAGCGCTCAGGGGGCTCAGCGACCCGGAGGAAAAGAGGGAGGCCATCACCCAGACCTTCTACCGCCATGTGTTCGGAGACCTGGTGAGAAAGAGCGGCGCAAAGCACCTCCTCCAGGGGACCATCTTCACCGATGTGGAGGAGACCGTGGCCGGGGTGAAGCGGCAGCACAACATCCTGGCACAGCTTGGCATCGATACGAAGGAGCAGTTCGGGTACACCCTCATCGAGCCGCTGATCCGTCTCAGGAAGCCCGGCGTCCGCAAGGTGGGCGAGGCCCTGGGGCTCCCCAGGGAGCTCTTCGCACGGCAGCCCTTCCCGGGTCCCGCCCTTGCCGCACGGGTGATCGGCGAGGCGACGCCGGAGCGCATAGACCTGGTGCGCGAGGCCACCGCCATCCTCGAGGAGGAACTCTCGGGCGTCAAGGCCTTCCAGTACCTTGCCATCCTCCATGAGGACAGGGTCACCGGCATCAGGGACGGGAAGCGGGACTACGGCCACCAGATCGAGGTGCGGTGCTGGGACAGCACTGACGCCAAGACGGCGATCCCCACGAGAATCAACTTCGACGTCCTGGAGTCCGTTGCCAGGAGGATGACCGCTGAGGTCAAGGGCGTGGTGAGCGTCACCTACAACATCACATCCAAGCCCACCTCCACCATCGAGGCGGTGTAACGGATGAAGGCCGAGGGTAACCCCTCCCGGCCGGCCGTTCACCTCCCGGCACAAGGATGAGGGGGGTAACGGCCATGCCTTCCGTTCTGGAACGTATCTATGCGGACCTGCTCGACGCGGATTTCCAGCAGGAACTCTTCGGCGGGCTTGACGGTTTTTCGCGCAAGGGTACGGGGTATATCGCGCGTTGCCCCTTCCACGGCGACGAGTCCCCCACCTTCGTCATCTCCGGCCACAGTCCCGAGTACTTCTGTTTTGTCTGCAGCAGGAGGGGCGACTGGATTTCGTACCTCATGGAGAGGGAGGGGATGTCCTTCACCGAGTCGCTGGAGAGGCTCGCCCATGCAACACGGATCACACCCGCTGACTGCAGCGAGACGCAGTGGGAGACGGAGCTCCTGATCTCGCTCGCCCTGGAAACCCTCATGGGCACATGCATAGCGGAGCTCTGGTCCGAGCCCGGCGAGGAGGCTCTGCGCTATCTCTTCACGCGGGGCTATGCAACCGGGGAGGTGGAGGGCATGGCCCTGGGGTGCTACCCCGGGTTCGACAGGGCCATGGAAATACTGTCAAGGCAGGGACTTCCCCCGGGGCACGTCGAGAGCGTAAGAACCCGCCTGTGGCTGGATACCGGTAATGCCCCGGGCATTGCCATTCCCTACCGCGATGC
>JAKPQL010000099.1 GCA_029547045.1 Deltaproteobacteria bacterium
CCGTTGCCCTCGCATCGGGGGCCACCACCATCAACGTACCCGACACGGTGGGCTACACGAACCCCCAGGAGTTCTTCAACCTCATCACCCACCTGAAGAAGAAGGTCAAGGGCATCGAGCAGGCGGTGATCAGCGTGCACTGCCACAACGACCTGGGCATGGCGGTGGCCAACTCCGTCTCCGCGGTCATGGCCGGCGCACGCCAGATCGAGTGCACCATCAACGGCATCGGCGAGCGGGCCGGCAACACCTCGCTGGAGGAGGTGGTGATGATCTTCAATGTCCGCAAGGATCTCTACGGCGTGACATCCGGCATCGACACCACCCAGATCTTCCCGACGAGCAGGCTCGTGACCCACATCACCGGCATACCCGTGCAGCCGAACAAGGCCATCGTGGGGGCCAACGCCTTTGCCCACGAGTCGGGCATCCACCAGGACGGATACCTCAAGGAACGCTCCACCTACGAGATCATGACCCCCGAGACCGTGGGGCTGGGCACGAGCAGCCTGGTCCTGGGCAAGCACTCGGGCAAGCACGCGTTGACCAAACGGCTCGAGCAGCTCGGTTACCGCCTCGACGACAAGGACGTCAGGAAGGTGTTCAAACGCTTCAAGGAGATCGCGGACAAGAAGAAGGAGATCTTCGACGAGGATATCGAGGCCATCGTGCTGGAAGAGATCTACCGCGTGCCCGACAAGTACGTGCTCAGGAACGTCGTGGTGAACTCGGGTACGGTGGTGGTGCCCACTGCCACGGTGCAGCTCGCCGTGGACAACAAGGTCATCCAGGAGGCCGGGTTCGGCAACGGGCCTGTGGACGCCCTGTACAAGACCATTATCAGGATGGCGGGGTTCGACGTGGAGCTCAAGAGCTTCACGGTCAAGGCCATCACGGGAGGCACCGACGCACAGGGCGAGGTGACCATCGAGCTCATCGACAAGGGAAAGACGGCGGTGGGCCAGGGGTCCGACCCCGACATCCTCGTCGCATGCGCCAGGGCCCTGGTGAACGCCATGAACCGCATGGAGTTTCTCAAGACCAGGAAGATCACCAGCGCCCCCCATCTCTAGGAGCGGCGAGACGTGGGAATGACCATTGCCGAGAAGATCCTGGCTGCACACTCGCAGACAAAGGGATTCCAGCCGGGAGACATCATCAAGGTAGATGTGGACGTCGCGCTTGCCAATGACATCACGGCCCCCATAGCCATCCAGGAGTTCAGGAAGGCAGGGGTCCCGTCCATGGCCCATGCGGACCGGGTCGTCTTCGTGCTGGACCATTTCACGCCCACCAAGGATATCGCATCGGCCAACCAGTGCAAGTACGTGCGCGACTTCGCCCTCGAACACGGCATGGAGCACTTTTTCGACGGCGGCGAGGCGGGCGTCGAACACGCCCTGCTGCCTGAAAAGGGGCTGGTGCTGCCGGGCGACCTGGTTATCGGCGCGGACAGCCACACCTGCACCTATGGGGCCCTGGGTGCCTTCGCCACAGGCGTGGGGAGCACGGACCTGGCCGCCGCCATGCTGACGGGCCAGGCATGGATCAAGGTGCCCGCCACCATGAGGTTCGTGTTCACGGGTACGCTCAGACCCTGGGTGGGAGGCAAGGACCTCGTCCTGTACCTGATCGGCAGGATCGGGGTGGACGGCGCGCTCTACAAGGTCATGGAGATCGCTGGTCCGGTCATCTCGGCCCTGTCGATGGCTGACCGGATGAGCATGTCCAACATGGCCATCGAGGCCGGCGGCAAGGCCGGCATCATTGCGGCGGACGACACCACCAAGGCCTACGTGAAGCCGAGGGCCGCCAGACCTTATACGATCTATACCAGCGACCAGGATGCCGTGTACGATTCGGTCACCACCCTTGACTGCGGTGACATAGAGCCCCAGGTGGCCTTCCCGCACCTGCCGGAGAACGCCAGGCCCGTGGGCGAGGCCGGGGACGTGAAGATAGATCAGGTCGTCATCGGGTCCTGCACCAACGGCCGCATCGAGGACCTGCGGACAGCGGCCGGGATCATGAAGGGAAAGAGGGTGGCACGGGGCCTGCGCTGCCTGATCCTGCCTGCAACCCCTGCAGTGTTCCGCCAGGCCGTGAAGGAGGGGATCATAGACATCTTCCTCGAGGCAGGGGCCATCGTGGGCCCGCCCACGTGCGGTCCATGCCTGGGCGGCCACATGGGCATCCTGGCAAGGGGCGAGAAGGCGCTCGCCACCACGAACCGCAACTTCGTCGGCAGGATGGGCGACCCGGCCAGCGAGGTGTATCTCTGCGGGCCGGCCGTGGCGGCAGCCTCCGCAGTCACCGGTGTGATCACGGCCCCTCAGGAGGTGGCACGATGACCTTCAGGGGCAGGGCACACAAGTTCGGCAACGACGTGGACACGGACGCCATCATACCGGCCCGGTACCTCAGCACGTCGGACCCGGAGGTGCTGAAGAACCACTGCATGGAGGACGCCGATCCCGAGTTCCCGGGCAAGGTTCAGCCCGGCGACGTCATCGTGGCGGGCAAGAACTTCGGGTGCGGGTCGTCCAGGGAGCACGCCCCCATAGCCATCAAGGCCTCCGGCGTGAGCTGCGTCATCGCGTCAAGCTTCGCGCGCATCTTTTTCCGGAACAGCTTCAACATGGGCCTGCCCATTTTCGAGTCCGACGAGGCGGCTGACGCCGTCTCATCAGGTGACACCCTCGAGGTGGATGCGGATACCGGCACGATCAGGGACCTCACCACAGGAAAGCTGTTCCAGGCTCGGCCCATACCGGCCTTCATGCAGGAGCTCATCGTCGACGGCGGCCTCATGGAGCACATCAGGAAGCGCGGGAGCATCTAGAAGAGGGATAGGCTGCCTGAAAGCCACCCTGTCGAATAACCCCGGAGAACGTCCATGCCATCAGGTTTCAAAGTCGCCGTGCTGGAGCCCACTGAACTGGTGGGCGCTGAGATTGTGAGGGTGCTCGACGAACGGGGCTTCCCGCTGTCCGGCCTGGTCCTCCTGGGCACCCGCAGGAGCGCGGGTGAGCGGGTTGAGTTCCAGGGCAGGGACGTGCCGGTTACACTGGCAGACAGCACCTCCTTCCGGGGAGTGGACCTGGCGTTCTTCTCCTGTGACAGGGCCATGAGCGCCGAGCACACGGGTGCGGCCAGGGCCTCCGGTGCAACGGTCATAGACCTGAGCGGCCGCCACACACTGCAGGATGACGTGCCCTTCGTGGTGCCCGAGGTCAACGCGGAGGCACTGAAGCAGGGTCATGGCATCATTGCCTGTCCCCGGGGGGTCACCATCCAGCTCGGCCTGTCCCTTGCCCCCATCCACAGGGACGCACGCATCACGCGCATCACGGCCACGGTCTTCCATGCCGTGTCCGATCACGGAGCCAGGGCCATGGACGAGCTCACTGCCCAGGTCAGGGAGCTGTTCAGCTTCCGCGAACCCAGCGGCCAGGTGTTTCCCCAGCAGATAGCCTTCAACTGCCTGCCCCAGGTGGGCCCCTTCACCGAGGGGGGGTACAGCGAGGATGAACTCGTCATCGCCACAGAGACGCGCAGGATACTGGGCGATCCGGAAATCCGCATGAGCGTCACCTGTGTGCAGGTACCGGTCTTCTATTCCCACGGCGTGTCCGTCGTCGTCGAGACAGAACGGAAGCTCTCCCCTGAGCGGGCACGGGAGATCCTCGGCAAGGCCCCTGGCGTGAGCCTGGAGGACGAGCCCGCTTCCGGCGTCTACCCCACGCCCGTGGCGGCGGCGGGAACGGACGAGTGCCTCGTGGGAAGGATAAGACAGGACCTGGGCGCCCCGAACGGCATCGCCCTGTGGACCGCCTGCGACAATATCCGCAAGGGATCCGCCCTCAATGCGGTGCAGATCGCCGAGGCCCTGTTCAGGCCCAGGGCCTGAAAGAACAGGGAAGGGCAGGGGCGGGAGCGACCATGAGGATGACCGTGGGCCACTACCTGCCGCGCGCATCCGTGGTGCACGGCCTGGATCCGAGGGTGAAGCTCTTCCTCATGGGATGCGCCATCGGGGTGTCCTTCAATCTCGAGGGCGCCCTGCCCCTGGCGGCCTTTGCCCTGGCACTGGGCGGCGCCACCGTGCTTTCCCGGATACCTCCCAGGGGCATCGCCTCCGGTCTGGCCCCCTTTCTCTGGCTCTTCGCCATCACCGCGATCCTCCACGTCTTCATGACGCCCGGCGACCCGCTCCCCCTGGTGCCCTATGCCACACGGCAGGGCCTGGTGAACGGGGTCCGGGTGGGTTGCCAGCTGGTGCTGGCGATCTGGGTATCCACGCTGACCACGCTGACCACCAGCCCCCTGGATACGGTCTGGGCCCTGGAGTGGTATTTGAAGCCGCTCAAGTACCTGAAGGTGCCCACCGAGGAGATCGCCCTGGCGGTCATGATCGCCATCCGTTTCATCCCGCTGCTCTTCGAGGAGACGGACCGCATCATCAAGGCCCAGAAAGCCCGCGGGGTCGACCTGGAGTCGGGGGGGCTGGCCCGGAAGGTGCGTTCCCTGGTACCGGTGCTGGTGCCACTGCTCCACAGCGTGTTCCGTCGGGCCGACGACCTGGCCGTGGCGCTGACCCTTCGCTGCTATTCGCCGGGGGGCGTCCGGACCCGGATGAAGGAGATGGCGCTGCGGAGGGCGGATTACATTACCCTGGTCTGTGCCTGTATCCTGTTCGTGTTCTTGCTTTCCTGGTAGTGGCTTCATGCTTTTGTTCTGGAAAAGGGAATACCCATGAGCTGTGCACTGTGATATTGTAGGTAATAAATTGAGAAACCAATGAATATGGTATAGTGGAAGTGCCAGCGTTGCTTACTGTGATGTCACGCTGTTACAGTACATGTACATGAAAATTGGATAGGAGGTATCTATGAAACGGTATGCGAGTACGGGTTTCATCTCAGCTGTTTTCATGGTGTTCGTTCTTCTTTTTTCAAGCTGCGGTGGAGGGGGGAGCAGCGGGTCTTCCTCCGGCGGTGGTACGAACACCTATTCCGGCCTGACTACACCCGCCCAGATTACCGAGGACAATGCCGAGGAGATCCTTCTGAGCGCGTTCTCGGGGGGTGATCTCGGTTCCGGCATTTCCGGGGCCTTCTCGGCCGTCGATGCCCGGAAGGCGCAGACCCCGGGTGCCCTCATGGTGCAGCGTGTCGCGCTCAAGGTAAGAGATCTCGTGAACAGGGAGGCCAACGGGGTCTGTCCCGCCGCGAGTGCAGTGCAGACACAGAACATCGATATTGACGGCGAATGCGGCGGTTCGCTGACCGGTACCATCAATGTGAACGACGAGACCGGCGCCATGTCGGGCAGTCTCACGTACAGCAATTTCTGCGAGATGGGCGCCCGCATGAACGGCGCCATCAGCTTCTCGGGCTCCATGGACCTCGAGAGCGGGGAGTTCTCACTGAACATGACCTGCACCAACATCACCGAGGTTGATGCGGAGCTCGGGATCAATGTCACCATGACCGGTACCGTCACCCTGCAGGCCACCGAGACCTCCATGACCATGGTCATGGACATCTACATGAGGGACAACGCAGCGGCCGAGAGCTTCCTCATGGAAGACTACACGCTCACCATGGTCATGGACGAGTATGAATACTCCGCCGAGACCACCATTTCCGGTCGGCTCTACTGCTCGGAGTACGGCTATGTCACCCTGTCCACCCAGGACACGATCATCGTCTACGAGTTCGACGAGTATCCCTCCCAGGGTGCCTTCGTGGCCACCGGCGCCAGCGGCTCAAGGGCACGTCTCACCTTCATCTCCTCGGAGACATACCGCATCGAGGTGGACGAGGACGGCAACGGCGACTATGAGTATGATTCAGGAATCATCTACTGGGATGAGTGATTCAGAGGAGGTGCCCGAACTCCGGGCAGCATGAACCGGACAAGCGAGCGGGCCCGGCCCCGGAGCGCACAGAGCATCCTCCGGGGCCGACTGTTGTATGCAGATCTCCGACATGTCAGGGGCTTCCCTCAGGGAGGGGGCATTCCAGGCCGAGCATGCTCGCATGCCCATGTCATACCATCAGACAACATCGGCATTGACATGCCCTGAACCTCCATGCTTTGATGCAGGCTTGGAGGCTTAGTGCCTCGGCCTCGCACTGAGGCCAGACAGGGAGGTTCCCTCGGACCATGAAGAAGATCATCCTCATCGGAGCAGCGGCACTCTTTGTCGTCGCCATCATCATCAGGATCAACGCGATCTCCCGGAGTGCCGGCAAGGAGGCTTCCGGCGTCGAGCAGGTATACAAGGAGCAGGGCATCCCGGTCCAGGCAAGCCCTGTCATGGCGGGTGAGTTCAAGGTCTTCTGCAGGGCCAACGCCATGGTCTTCGGCATCCGGCAGACCGAGATAACCACCCCCGTGGCGGCCAGGATCCTCAAGGTGCATCACCAGGTGGGCGAGAAGGTCAGGGCCAACGAGCCCATCATCAGCCTGGACAAGGAGGACCCCAAGAGCTCGGCCCAATACCGCCAGCTCAAGGCCGTGTACGAGACCACGCTGAAGAACTACAACCGGTTGCTCGGCCTCAAGGACTCGGAGGCCATTGCCCAGAACCAGCTCGACGAGATGAAGATGAAGCTCGACGTGGACAAGGCCAACCTGGAGAGCGTCATCGAGACCGTGAGGCTCTCCAGTCCCATGGACGGCACCATCATCGACCTCAATGCCCGGGAGGGCGAGTTCATCTCGCCCATGGTGCCTGCTGCCATCGTGGCGAAGACCGATCGGGTCAGGCTGATCGCCGACGTCGGGGAGACGGACATCAGGTGCATCCGGGTGGGTCAGAACGTGCTGGTGAACGGCGGGGACGGCCCTGGCGGGGGCACGGGCCGGGTCACCAAGGTCTCCCTGACCGCAAACCCCTCCACGGGTCTGTTCCGCATCGAGATGGAGGCGGACAACAGCCGGCAGGCCATGCGGCTCGGGACGTACACCGCGGTGAGGATCGAGGTCGTCAACGACCCCGGGGCGACGTATGCCGATGTGCGGGCCCTGCAGGAAGACAAGAACGGAAAGGGTTTCGTGTACGTGGTCAGGGGGGGTGTCGCCAGGAAGACCCCGGTGGAGACCTCTGGCATGAACGACGACTTCGTGCGGATCTCCAGTGGGGTGAGTCCCGGCGAGCTTGTGGTGACGAGGGGATTCTCCCGCCTCGATGACGGCGTCAGGGTGAGCGTCTCCAGGGCTGCAGCGAGCGGATAGCGCCCATGAACCTCATCAGGCTCTTCATCACCAGGCCCGTCACCACCGTGATGCTGGTCCTCGTGTTCGTGGTGCTCGGCGCCATCGCGTACACGCGCATGTACGTGGACCTGTTCCCGGACATCAAGCTCCCCATCGTCCTGGTGACCCAGGTGTACGAGGGAGCGGCCCCGGAAGAGATCGAGACCCAGGTCGTCAAGAAGGTGGAGGACGCGGTCTCGAACATCAGCGACATCAAGCACATCTACTCCAGCGTGTACGAGAACTATGCCCTGACCATCATCGAGTTCCACTACGGTGTGGATGTGGATATCAAGGCCCTCGAGGTCAAGGACAAGGTGGAGGCCATCTCCCAGGACCTACCGGATGACGCGGACAGGCCCGTCATCGAGAAGTTCGACCCCTTCGACGAGCCCACGCTCTCCATCGCGCTGTACAGTGATTCCATGCCCGTCAGCGAGATCTACGAGTATGCGGACAAGGTCCTCAGGGACTCCTTCTCCCAGGTCAAGGGTGTGGCCAGCGTGGACGTGGTGGGCGGCATGGAGCGCCAGATCAACATCAGGGTGGACATGCCCGCCCTGCTGAACCACAGGCTCTCCATCCTGGACGTGGTATCCGCCATCAGGAGCAGGAACCTCGACATCCCCGCGGGCTCCGTCAAGCGGGGCGCCTTCGAGGTGGGTGTCCGCCTCAAGGGGCAGTTCGCCTCGGTGGCCCAGATCGAGGACATGCAGCTGGCCGTGGAGGACGTTGGCGTCATACGGCTGAAGGACGTGGCGAAGGTGGAGGACGGGTTCAAGGACATCACCTCTGCTGCCCGGTTCAAGGGGAAAGAGGCGGTGCTGCTCAACATCTACAAGCAGACCGACAGCAACGTGGTGCAGACGGCGGACGCGGCCTACAAGGTACTGGACCGGGTGCGGACAACCCTTCCCCAGGGCCTCATGATCGAACTCGCCCGCGACCAGACCGACTTCATCAGGGAATCCATCGACGACGCCACCTCGAGCATCCTCATGGGGGTGGTCCTCACGACCCTGGTCCTCTTCCTCTTCCTCGGCGACATCCGCATCGCCCTGGTGGCCGCTGTGGTCATCCCCACGTCCATCGTGTCCACCTTCCTGGTCATGAGCTTCTTCGGATTCACCCTGAACATCATCACGCTCATGGCCCTGGGCGTGTCCATCGGGACCCTGGTGGCCAACGCCATCGTCATCATCGAGAACATCTACAAGCACATGCGCGCCCATGACGACCCCGTGGAAGGCGCCGTGAAGGGGACCTGGGAGGTGGTGGTCGCGGTCATCGCATCCGCGGGCACCAACATCGTGGTCTTCTTCCCCATCGCCTTCATGAAGGGGGTGTTCGGCCAGGTCTTCTACCCCTTCGGGATCTCGGTGGTGGCGGCCACCGTGTTCTCCATCCTGGCCTCCTTCTCGCTGACCCCCATGATGACCTAC
>JAKPQL010000105.1 GCA_029547045.1 Deltaproteobacteria bacterium
GATGCAGGATATACAGCTCATCGACATGGCAGGCGGTTCTGTGGAATATGATATACGAACCGACCGTGACGGCAGACAATGCTCGTTCCTGCTCCGCTTCGAGATGGATGGTGACGGGTTGTGGAGAATAGATTTCTTCTAAGAGGCAATCCGCAGCCTTTCGTCTTATGGGTTCTTAGCCTTACCGTTCCGAATGTCGATTCTATGGGATTGGTCGTCCTGATGTGGATCCAATGCGTAGAAGGGAAATCATAGAAGGTAAAGAGCACATCCTTGTCTTTCTCCAGGCAATCCACGGCATGGGGATACTTGCTGCGATAGGCCTGTACGAAGTGATCGTACGCTTTGAGGGCCATGTCTTTGCTCTCTGCCCGGTACATCTCATGCTTTGCCTTCGATTGCATACTCTTGGGAAGCTTGTCTAAGATGTTCGCAGTCTTGTGCACCCAGCAGCGTTGTGTGCGTGTTCCGGGAAATACCTCATGGAGGGCCTTCCAGAAGCCCATGGAGCCATCACCAATGGCGAGTACAGGCCCACGCTTCAGACCTCTGCGCTTGAGATCCAGGAGCATCTCCTTCCAGCTCAGCGCACTCTCACGGAAACCATCAGTTATGGAGAGCAGCTCCTTGTTCCCATCCTCATCAGCTGCCATGATCACCAGGATGCAGGACATGTCGTCATCAAGACGGACATTGAAGTATATCCCATCGGCCCAGAAGTACACATATGCCTTCTTGGAAAGGTCTCTTCTGTTCCATTCCAGGTATTCTTCTTCCCATTTGGCCTTCAGCCGGACAATGTTCGTGGCGGATAAACCCTTTACCGAATCACCAAGGATTGCTTCCAGAGCCCGAGGAAAGTCTCCCGTGGAGATCCCTTAGAGGTACAGGGCAGGAATCAGATTGTCGATGCTCGGGATCCTCCGCAAGTATCGGGGCAGAATAGTCGAGGTGAACGGCTCCGTGCCCTTGCTCTTCCTGAGCCTTCTATCGTCGATGCGGGGTTGCCTGATCGGGATCAGCCCTATGCCGGTGACAATGTCTCTCTCGGGTAGAAGCCCATTCCTTACCACCAGCCTGCGGCCGTGTTCGTCTCTAGGTGGTACCCCCTTCTCCTTCCCTGACACAAGTTCTGTTACATCACCAAGATTTCCCTGGTTCGCTCCCTGGGCCATCTATGGTAAAAAGGGACATCATATCGAGGAGACGCAACCATGGATACGAGCCCGAGGATCTACTACTGGGGGTTCACCCCCGAGGAGCTGCTGCTCTTTGATGCCTTCCTCCAGGAGTTTTCGCCGCCGCAGAGCCTCGTCATCGAGCCCCGGCACGGCCACCTGACTCTCCACGAGATCCTGTTCTCGGAAAAAGAGGACGGCGAGGAACTCGTCCCGGACGAGAAGGTGCTGCTCTTCTTCAACGTGCCCGCGGAGTTCATCCAGAAGGTCATGAAGGGGGCCAAGACCAGGGGGGTGCCGCAGCCCATCTATGCCATGGTCACCCGCGAGAACGTCGCCTGGAAGTTCAGTGACCTGGTGGACCACCTGAAGAAGGAGCACGAGTTCGTGCAGCGGCGCCTCAGGGGGAACAGGCAGAACACATAGCTGCGGGGAGATGTATGCAGAGAGGAGGCAACAGGCGATGAAGGCATCATTCCTTCAGAAGCTGCGCATCATGGCCGTCACGGTGGGTTCCACGCTGGGCATATCCTTCTACGTGCTGTACCTGAGGCTCACGAAAACCTATGACCGGGAGCACGCCGACAATGTCCTGCGCTGGTGGTCCACGCTCCTGCTCCGGGCGGTGAAGGCCGTCTGGCAGGTCACCAACCCCCACGGGGTAACCATCACCAGGGGCCGGCCCCACATCATCATGTCCAACCACCGGAGCCACTACGACATCCCCCTCATCTATGTCTCCCTGCCGGGCAGCATCCGCATGCTCACCAAGAAGGAGCTCTTCCGGATCCCTGTGTGGGGAAGGGGCATGAAGGCGGCGGAGTTCATCTCCATCGATCGCCGCAACCACGACCAGGCCCTCAAGGACATGGAGGAGGCACGAAAGATGATGGAGGACGGCATCGTCCTGTGGGTGGCTCCCGAGGGCACCAGGACGCGCACCGGGAGGCTGGGGGAGTTCAAGAAGGGCGGGTTCATGCTGGCGCTGCAGCTCGGCGCCGTCATCATCCCGGTGGGGATCAGGGGCTCTGAGGCCATTCACAAGCCTGAGAGCTCGGACCTTCACCTCGGCCGCTCGGTCCAGGTGCATATCGGCGCACCCATTGACGCCGCCATGTACGGTCTCGAGGAGCGGGACCGCCTCATGGCCGACGTGCGCGCGGCCATCGTGGAGCTGTCCGGGGAGCAGGATGGGGCCTTGGCGGGGAAGGCATCCGAGCCTGTGGACTTCCGGGCCCGCACCTGAGAACGGTATCCCGGGAAAGGGTCGGGCCGGCGTCTCAGGAGGACGGGAAAAGCGCGGAAGCCCCCCGCACGGTCACGATGCCCTGTGGTACCCGTCCATGAACCTGCCACTCCAGTCGCCGCAGAGGTGGATGCGGCCCCTGCGGTTCCACTTGTTCGCCGAGTGAATAAACCTTCTCAGGTTGAGCCGCTTCATGAACCCCGGGACCTTTTCGAACCGGCAGGCCTTGTCCAGGTCCAGGAGCCACAGGCCTCCGCCTGAGTCCCTGAGGATGTTCTTGATGTGCAGGTCCGCGTGATACACGCCCAGGTCGTGCATGCGCCGGATGAGCGCCCCCGCGGCCAGCATGATGTCCCCGCAGTCCGGCCGGGGTGCTTCCAGGAAGGTGAGGAGATCTGCGGAATCGGGCACGAGCCGGGTGATGACGTCGATCCGGTGGAACCATCCCTGCCGCTGTATCCTGACGGCCAGGATCTCCGGGGTGGGGACGCCGTGCGAGGCGAGGTGAAGGCTCACCTCCAGCTCCCGCAGGGACCTTCCGGGGCTTGCGAACCTCCAGCCCGTGACGTGCCGCAGCGCTCCGCCGTGCATGAGCCGGCGAACCACCATGTCGGGCTCGATGATGCGCAGGGTCGACCTCCCGCTGAGGGTGCTGGGCCTTCCCAGGTCCCCGGGGGTGCACGCCGTTTCCTGCAGAGCGGGCATGTCGCTCCGGCAGAGCAGGATCAGGTCGACCCTGTTCAGCACCGTGAACCCCGGTGGAGGCCTCAGGTCTCTCACGCTCATCCCTCCACGGCCATGTGGATACGCTTGAGGCGCATGATCTCGTCCCGCAGGTCCGCCGCCTCCTCGAACCGCAGGTCCTTGGCCGCTCCCAGCATCTTCTTCTCCAGCTCATGTATGGCACCCTTCACCTTGCCGATCTCGATGGTGCCCATGGAGGTCCTGATCTGGGCCGAGATGTCTGCGTAGTCACGCTCGTAGATGGAGCCCAGGATGTCCCGGATGTTCTTCTGGATGGTCTTCGGCGTGATACCATGGGCCCTGTTGTACTCCTTCTGCCTGGCCCTCCTGCGCATGGTCTCGCTGTAGGCCCTCTCGATGGAGCCGGTCTTCGCGTCCGCGTACATGATGACCCGGCCCTCCACGTTCCGGGCCGCCCTGCCCGCGGTCTGGATGAGCGAGCGCTCCGAGCGGAGGAACCCTTCCTTGTCCGCGTCCAGGATGGCCACCAGGGTCACCTCGGGGATGTCCAGGCCCTCGCGGAGCAGGTTGATGCCCACCAGCACGTCGAAGGCGCCTTCGCGCAGCCCCTTGACGGTCTCGATGCGCTCCAGGGTGTCGATGTCCGAGTGCATGTACTTCACCTTCACACCCAGGCCCTGGTAGTATGAGGTGAGCTCCTCGGCCATCCTCTTGGTGAGCGTGGTGACGAGCACCCGGCCGCCCTTCTTCACCACTGAGACGATCTCGCGGTACAGGTCGTCCACCTGGCCCGTGGCGGGCCGTACCTGTACAACAGGGTCCAGCAGGCCCGTGGGCCGCACCACCTGCTCCACCACGCGGCCTCCTGTCTGCTTCAGCTCGTAGTCGCCCGGCGTGGCGGATACGTAGACGAGGCTGTTCACGATGCGGTTGAACTCGTCGAAGCGCAGGGGCCTGTTGTCGAGCGCAGAGGGCAGGCGGAATCCGTATTCCACCAGGGTGGACTTGCGCGAGTGGTCGCCCCGGTACATGCCGATGAGCTGGGGCACCCCCACGTGGGACTCGTCCAGGAACACGATGGTGTCTTTCGGCAGGTAGTCCATGAGGGTAGGGGGGGGCTCGCCGGGCCGCCTGCCCGTGAGGTGGCGGGAATAGTTCTCGATGCCCTTGCACGAGCCTGTCTCCATGAGCATCTCCAGGTCGTAGCGCGTCCGCTCCTCGATGCGCTGGGCCTCCACCAGCCGGTTTTCGGACCGGAAGAAGGCGACGCGCTCCCGGAGCTCGTCCCTGATGGCGTCGCAGGCGGCAAGCAACGTGGAGCGCGGGGTCACGTAGTGGGATGCCGGGTACACCGGAACATGGCCGAGCCGGCGGATCTTCCTGTTCCGCAGGGTGTCGATCTGCCAGAGCGAGGCCACCTCGTCGCCGAAGAACTCTATGCGCAGCGCCGTGTCGTCCTCGTGCACCGGGAAGACCTCCACGCAGTCGCCGCGCACCCGGAAGGTGCCACGGTGGAAGTCGTAGTCGTTTCGCTCGTACTGGATCTCCACGAGCTTCTTCAGCACCTCGTCGCGGCCCATGGACCTGCCTTCCTCCAGGTAGAGGAGCATGCCCTGGTAGGCCTCCGGGGAGCCCAGTCCGTAGATGCAGGACACGGAGGCCACGATGATGCACTCCTGCTGCTCGAAGAGCGCCCGGGTTGCCCGGTGCCGCAGCTTGTCGATGTCCTCGTTGATGGAGGAGTCCTTCTCGATGTAGAGGTCGCGGGACGGGACGTAGGCCTCGGGCTGGTAGTAGTCGTAGTAGCTGATGAAATACTCCACCGCGTTGTCCGGGAAGAGCTCCCGGAATTCACCGTAGAGCTGCGCGGCCAGGATCTTGTTGGGTGCGATGACCAGGGCCGGCCTGCCGGTGCGCTCGATGACGCAGGCCATGGTGAAGGTCTTGCCCGACCCGGTCACGCCGAGCAGCACCTGGTCCCGCAGTCCTTGTGCCAGGCCCTCGCACAGCGCTTCGATGGCCCGGGGCTGGTCGCCCTGGGGCGAGAAGGGGGACGCGAGTTTATATGCCATGGCCTGTGGCTCCCATGCTGCGAGGGGGTGCGGGCGGGAAACCGGTCAGGGCTTCTTTTCCCAGAGGGTTCCGCCCGGGGAGTCCTTCAGCTGGATGCCCTTTGCCTTGAGGGTGTCCCTGATCTCGTCGGCCCGCTTGAAGTCTTTTGCCTTCCTGGCCTGGTTCCGCTCGTCGATGAGGCGCAGGATCTCCTGCTCCGAGAGGCCTGTCTCCTGCACGTCGCCCCGTTTCACCGTGTCCAGGAAGAGCCCGGGATCCTCCGCAAGGATGCCGAACACCTCCACGATCTCCTCCACGGCCCGGGCGAGCTGCCGTCTGTCCCCTTCCGAGAGGCGCGGGTCGTTGTCCAGGGAACGGTTCACCTTGGTGGTGAGGTCGTGCAGGGAAGCCATGGCCCTTGCCGTGTTGAAGTCATCGGCCATGGCCTCGTCGATGGCGGCGAGAAACGTTCCGATGTGCGCCTCGAGACGGGATGCATCCCCGGTGGCAGTGGCCCTGTTCACGCGGTCGAGCATCTCGTAGAAGCGCACCAGGGAGTTCCGGGAGGTGTTCAGCGCGTCCCTGGAGAAGTCGATGGGGCTGCGGTAGTGGTTGGACAGCACCAGCAACCGCAGCACCTCGGGGTGCACGTCACGGGTGAGCTCCCGTATGGTCATGAAGTTGCCCAGCGACTTGCTCATCTTCTCGCCGTTCACCGTGACGAAGCCGTTGTGGATCCAGTTGCGCACGAAGGGCACGCCGTAAGCGCCCTCGGACTGGGCGGTCTCGTTCTCGTGGTGCGGGAAGATGAGGTCCCTGCCGCCGCCGTGGATGTCCAGGGTGGGGCCCAGGAAGCGGGTGCTCATGGCAGAGCACTCGATGTGCCAGCCGGGCCTGCCCTTGGACCAGGGGCTGTCCCAGGAGGGCTCCCCCACCTTGCTCGCCTTCCACAAGGCGAAGTCCAGGGGGTCGCGCTTGAGCTCCCCGATGTCCACCCGGGCGCCCGCGATCATCTCCTCGATGCGCCTTCCGGAGAGGCTCCCATAGCCCTTGAACTTCGCCACGCTGAAGTACACGCTGCCGTCCTCGGCCCGGTAGGCCAGACCCTTTTCCACAAGGATGCGCACCATCTCGATGATGTCGCCGATGTGGTCCGTGGCCTTGGGCTCGATGTCCGCATGCCGCACCCCGAGGATCTCCATGTCGGTGTTGAACTCGTCGATGTAGCGGTCCGCCACCTCCCGGTAGGATGTCTCCAGGGCATTGGCGCGGGCGATGATCTTGTCGTCGATGTCCGTGAAGTTCCTCACGTAGGTGAGGTCGTAGCCCTTTCTCCGCAGGTAGCGCGAGATGATGTCGAAGACCATGAGGGAGCGGGCGTGCCCGATGTGGCACATGTCGTAGACCGTGACGCCGCACACGTACATGCCCACCTTGTTCCCGTTCAGCGGTACGAAGGGCTTCTTCTTCTTGAATGGGGTGTTGTATACGTTCAGCTCCATGGGTTCTCCTCGCGTGTGTCTCTTCGCTGCCTTGGGCTCTTGGAACCTTACGGTATCACAGCGCCATGCCCGGATAAAGGGCTTTGCTGAAGATGCCCCGCGGCCGTGCGGCCCTCATCAGCGCCTCTTCAGGAGCACCACTGCCTGGGCCGCAACGGCATCGCCGCGGCCGATTTCGCCCAGGCCCTCGTGCGTGCGGAACTTCATCGACACGGCGCCGGGATCGACGCCACAGGCCCGGGCGATGGCCGCCACCATGCCGGGGCGGTGGGCGGAGAGCCTCGGCTTTTCGCAGATGCAGTTTATGTCCATGTTCACGATCTCGTAGCCCCGGGCGACCGTTGCCATGATCTCTTCGAGCATCCCCAGGGAATGCATCCCCTCGGTCTCGGGGGAGGTGTCAGGGTACAGGGCCCCGATGTCGCCCTGGGCCAGGGCGCCCAGGATGGCGTCGCACACGGCATGGACGACCACGTCGCCGTCCGAATGGCCCAGCAGGCCCTTCTCGCAGGGCACGACAACGCCCCCGATGACGAGCGGCCTGCCCGTGACCAGGCGGTGGATGTCGTACCCGATCCCTATCCTCAGCGGCATCCGGCGATGGCCTCCGCCATGGGCAGGTCCTCCGGGAAGGTGATCTTCAGGTTGAGGGGGTCTCCCGGCACGACCCGCACCGTCTTCCCGGCCTCCTCCAGGAGGAGGCTGTCGTCCGTGTGGGTGGAGTACCCGCGGTGCAGAGCCTTGAGGTGCTCTTCGAGGATGGTCGCGGTGACAAAGGCCTGGGGGGTCTGGACGCAACAGAGGTTGCTCCGGGGGATGGTTTTGTGCACGAGGCCGTCCTTGACCTCCTTCAGGGTGTCGCTCACCGGGAGTGCGGGTATGCAGCCGTCCGCGCCTGCGAGCCCGTCGATGACGCGGCCGATGAGCTCGCGGGTGACAAAGGGCCTCACGCCGTCGTGGATGAGCACGGTCTCGCCGTCCCTGACCCTGTCCAGGCCGTTGCGCACCGATTCCTGGCGTGTCTCGCCGCCTTGGACGATGATGAGCTCCACTGCCGAGCCGGCCAGCATCCTCTGCGCCTCAGGGATGTCCTGTGCGGGCACCACCACCACGATCCTGGCAAAACCGCCGTGGACTTCGAAGCAGTGAACGGTGCGCTTCAGCACGGGGATGCCGAGGATCTCCAGGAACTGCTTCTTGCAGCCGAACCGCAAGCCCTTGCCTCCGGCCACGATGAGGGCGTCAGGCGGCATGGTTCTTGATGGCCGCGAAGATCATCCTGCCCGCGGGCGTCTGGAGGATGGAGGTGACCACCACGTCGGCGGCCTGGTTCATGAGGGACTCTCCCTGCTCCACCACCACCATGGTGCCGTCGTCCAGGTATGCCACGCCCTGGCCCCGCTCCTTGCCCTGCCGGGTGACGGTCACGGTCATGGTCTCGCCGGGCAGCACGATGGGCTTCACCGCGTTGGCGAGCTGGTTGATGTTCAGGACGTTCACGCCCTGGATCTGGGCGATCTTGTTGAGATTGAAGTCGTTGGTGAGGATGTCCGCACCGATCTCCCTGGCCAGGGCGATGAGCTTGGAGTCCACCTCCTTGACCTTGGGGAAGTCGAGCTCCATGACCTCGATCTTCACCTGCGGGCTCTTCTGGAGCTTGTTGAGGATGTCGAGCCCGCGCCTGCCCCGGGCCCGCTTCAGGGGGTCGGAGGAGTCGGCGATGTGCTGGAGCTCGTTCAGGATGAACTGCGGCGCGATGAGGGTGCCGTCGATGAACCCGGCCTCGCAGATGTCCGCGATCCTGCCGTCGATGATGACGCTGGTGTCCAGGAGCTTCATCCTGACCCCCTCCACCTTGGCCTTCTGACGGAAGGCGGGCAGCGACGCGATCTCCTTGCCCCAGGAGATGCCCACCGAGTAGCCCAGGTAGGCGAACATGGAGTTGATGAGGATGAAGAGGTAGATGCCGCTCTCGTTGATCCCGATGAGCACGTACCCGAACAGGCTGCCGATGATCAGGCCCAGGATGGTCCCGAGCAGGCCGCCGGCGTACGCCATGGGGTGGAGCTTGAACCCCTTGATCTCGCCGATGAAGATGGCCAGGAGGCAGGCCTCCGCGATGAGCGGCAGCACGATGGCCCAGAGGACCCCGCCCATCTGGGTGACGGCGTACTGGTAGGCCCCGTAGAAGACCACCAGGGCGATGAGGAGGCGCAGCAGCCATTTCATGGATTCATCCTCTGGTTCATCATGAAGGCGCCTGTTCGATCTTTCCCATGGCGGAAAGGATCATCATCTCGGCGTCCTTCCTGTCGAGCTTCTTGGAGATGGAGATCTCGTTGACCAGGAGGTTCTTGGCCGTGTCGTACATCTTCCGCTCGCCGAAGGACAGCTCCTTGCCGCGCTTGAGGATGTTCAGGTCGCGCAGGACTTCGGCGATCTCGAAGGCCGACCCGCTCTTGATCTTCTCCATGTATTCCCGGTACCTGCGGTTCCAGGTCTGGTTGTCCACCTGGACCGAGCGCTGCTTCAGGATGTCCATGACCTGGTCGATGCCCTTGGTGCGGATGAGCTCCCTGATCCCGACGTTCTTCACGTTCGCCACCGGGACCATCACGGTCATCTGCGTGTCGAGGATCTTCAGGATGATGAAGGACATCGTACTGCCCGAGATCTCCCGGTCCTCCACCGACTCGACTTCAGCCACACCGTGTGCAGGATAAACGACTATGTCACCAACTTTGAACATGGATAGGATCCCTTTCCTGTTGAAGAACAATAGCAATTCAGCGCCGTATAGTCAAGGCTGCCCGAGAAATGTGCAAAAGAAGACAGGTGATTATGAAACATAAACAAGGGGTCAGGAACCACCCGGCACCGGGGAACAGGTGAATGGATAACCGCGTGGAACCGTGCCGGGTCCGATTGCCGCATACCACCAAGATGCCTTGACTTTTCATGACAAGGTGTGAGAACACCCCTACCCATGACATACCCGCAGATCGATCCCGTGCTCATCCACATCGGTCCCCTCCAGCTGAGGTGGTACGGCCTCATGTACATCTTCGGCTTCATCGTGGCCTATTTCGTCATCCTGCACATCTGCAGCCGCAGGAAGCTCCCCATGACCCGGGCAGACGTGGAGGACCTCGTCACCTACTGCATCCTCGGGCTGGTGGTGGGGGCCAGGGTGGGGTACTGCCTGATATACAACCCCGGGTTCTACCTCTCCCACCCGCTGAAGATCCTCGCGGTCTGGGAGGGCGGCATGTCGTTCCACGGGGGCATGATCGGCCTGCTGCTCACCGGGGCGTACTTCGCCCGATCCCGGGCAAAGCCCTTTCTCATGCTCGGGGACCTGGGGGCGGTGGCGGCGACGCCCGGGCTCTTCTTCGGCCGCATTGGCAACTTCATCAATGCGGAGCTCTACGGCAGGGTCACCGACGTGCCATGGGGCATGGTCTTCCCGGGGGGCGGACCCCTGCCGAGGCACCCGTCCCAGCTCTACGAGGCCTTCAGCGAGGGGCTCCTGCTCTTCTGCATCCTCTTTCTCCTCAGCCTGAGCGTCAGGACCAGGGGCGTAGTGCTCGGCACCTTTTTGAGCCTGTACGGCGCCATCCGCTTTTTCCTCGAGTATTTCCGTGAACCTGACGCGCAACTCGGGTTTGTCCTGTTTTCCCTCACCATGGGCCAGGTCCTGTGCACGGCCATGGTGGCAGCAGGGCTCGTCATGGTGGCTTGGCGCTTAAAGTCGGGTCCGGATTAATGCGATAACGATCTCATGGGGAAGACGGATTCCAGTATCGAGAACGGCCACAGGGCGTTTACCCTGTACAACCGCTACAAGAGGGACACCATGTACAAGTGCGACCCGGTGGGTACACGGGTCGTGCTCGAATTCCTCCCGCTTCTCCTCCATATCAACCACCCGGCCCTTCCCGGTTATCAGGAGCAGGAGGACTGCCCCTGCGGGATTAAGCTCATGGACTGGCCCGCAACGGCCATCAAGGAGGTGGGGTCCTTCTTCTCGTCCAGGATCAAGCTGGGCGACATGCGGGACTACATCCCCAGGGAACACGAGATCGAAGGCCTCTTCACCATAGGCTCGGTGGGCAGCCTCGCCCAGACCAGGGATTCGGACTACGACATCTGGGTGGTGGTGGATGCACGGAACATGGACCCTGCGAGGTTCAAGGCCCTTTCGAGAAAGCTGCGGTACCTCAAACGCTGGATCAGCAGCAAGTTCGTGCTGGACATACACTTCTTCCTCATGGATCTCCAGGACATCAGAATGAACAATTTCGGCTCCGTGTCCCAGGAGGGATCAGGGACGGCGCTGAAGAGCATCCTCAAGGAGGAGTTCTACCGGACCATGACGCTCATCGAGGGGAGGGTCCCCCTGTGGTGGATCGTGCCCCCGGACAGGGGTGCCCAGGGGTACGAGCAGATGCGCAGCCTGCTCCAGAAGGATTCCACATCCGGGTCCCAGCGGTTCATCGACATGGGGGACCTGGAGGGGATTCCCGAGGAGGAGCTCCTCGGCGCGGCGCTGTGGCAGATGCACAAGGCCCTGGACGACCCCCTGAAGTCGGTGCTCAAGATGGCGCTGGTGGCCAGCTACTTGGAGGCATCGTCCCAGGACATGCTGCTGTGCAACATGCTGAAGAAGACGGTGCTGGACGCCGCCAGGGGCCAGATCGTCGATCCCTACTTCCAGGTGCTCCGCCGCGTGGAGGACTACTACGGCAACAAGGGCGATGAACGTGCCGTGGATCTCCTTCGGAAGTGCTTCTACCTCAAGGTGAGCCCGAACATCAGGGCCTCTGACCTGGTGAAGATCGAGCGGAACGACAAGGCATCCATCATGGTGGACATCGTGAGGGAGTGGGGCTGGTCGCTGCACACCCTGTCCCAGCTGAACCGCTTCGCGGAGTGGGGTGTGGACAGGTACCGCAGGTTCGG
Source organism: Deltaproteobacteria bacterium (assembly GCA_029547045.1). GTDB lineage: Bacteria > Desulfobacterota > Desulfomonilia > UBA1062 > UBA1062 > MWEI01. Next base: position 11,646 of record JAKPQL010000105.1, read on the forward strand.
CGACGACATCCACTCGTTCCTGAAGCTGACCACGGTGCAGCTCATCCGCAGGGCCAAGGCGTACATGGTCAGCTCGTCCGTGGCCGACGACGTAGAGGTGGAGGTCCTGAGGCGGAGGATCGAGGCCTTCTACGTATCCAAGGACGGCAAGATAGAGTCCGAGAAGCGGGTGAAAAGGAAGGAGCCGGCCTACCGGGACCTGTACTTCGCCTTTGCGCACGACAGGTGGAGCATCTATGAGCGTACCCCGGAACCGGGCCGGTCGGAGCCCGTCATGAGCTCGGAGAGGGTGGCCAGGATTCTCGCCTGGCTCGTGTACAACAAGAGGTTCGACGCCTCCACCGCCTTCCACATGATACCGAACGTTTCCCAGGTCTCCCTGTCGGACATCCAGTCGCTCCTGTGGAAGCTCAATGCGGTGATCCCAGACGCGGCCTCCGTGGGCCTCGACCGGTCATCCCTCATGGAGGACAAGTATGCCAAGAACCTCGTGATCATCGGGAACATGGAATCTCCGGGCACGCAGCACTCCATCAGGGAGGTGGACATCGTCTTCCTGAACACCTGGAACGAGCTCTTCTGCCTGGCGCTGAAACCCGAGCAGCTCAAGTCCTGGACGGCCAGGATGAAACGCCCCCACACCGAGGTTACCATCTGGCTGCCCAGGGAAGGAAACACGAACTTCCTCACGCAGGCCCTCCTCGCCCTCATCGGGTAGTGCGGCGCCGCCGTACCCGGTGAAGTCCGCCATAAGCCATAAATGGATTGACTTGGAATTCCTTTGCCGATAGAAATTTTCTGCCGGGTCTGCCGGCATGGGGAGAACCCCGATGCCTGAAAAAGCGGCCAAGCGAGGCGAGATGAACGACAAGGTGCCCATCGGCATATGCCAGATCCGTCAGGGGTATGACTTCCTTGACAACGTGGAAAGGGCCGTGGCCATGGTGGAACATGCCGCGTCCCTGGGTGCGCGGATCGTGGCCCTGCCGGAGATGTTCCTCACGCCGTACGAGCCTGCAGCGATCCTCAAGGCCGCCCGCCACAGCGCATCCGCCCTCGACAGGCTCGTTCGGGCCGCTTCCGGGGCGGGGATATGGATCGTTGCCGGGTCCATGCCGTGGCCGTCCCCCGAGGAACGCCTCTTCAACCGATCCTTCGTGATAGGCCCGGACGGCCAAGTCGTGCACCGGCACGACAAGATCCACCTCTTCGACTGCACCCCGCCCGGCGGCCCCGCGGTGCGGGAGTCGCAGACCATTGTGCCCGGGAGCACGCTGGGAGATTTCGCCACGCCGTGGGGGACGGCATCGGTCGTCGTGTGCTACGATATCCGGTTCTCTCCCCTTGCACAGCTCCTTTCGGCCAGGGACGTGCGCTTCCTCTTCGTACCTGCGGCCTTCTCCCTGGCCACGGGCAGGGCCCACTGGGAGATGCTCGTCCGGATCCGCGCCATGGAGCTGCAGGCCTTTGTCATCGGCGTGCAGCCGGCACGCAACGATAACCTGGCCTATGTCCCCTGGGGGCATTCCCTTGTGGCATCCCCCTGGGGGGAGGTGCTCTATGACGCCGGCCCCGACGAAACGGTGGCCCTCGTGCAGGCTGACAGTGCGCAGATCGACCGTATCAGGGTCCAGTTTCCGCTCCGCGCGCACCACCGGAACGACCTGTATGCAACGCTCTGGAAGGGTGAGACATGATCGAGATCCAGGGCCTGTGTAAGACCTTCAAGTCCCAGAAGGTGATCGACAATCTCGACCTGGTGGTCCCGGAAGGCAAGATCACCATCATCATGGGCCCCACCGGCACGGGGAAGAGCGTGCTGCTCAAGCATGTCCTGGGCCTCCTCAAGCCAGACTCGGGACGCATCCTGGTGGGCGGCCAGGACATCGTCTCCATGGACGAGGCCGGGCTTACCGAGGTGCGCAAGCAATACGGAGTGTGCTTCCAGGACTCGGCCCTGTTCGACTCCATGTCCGTGGGTGAGAACGTGGGGTTCCCCTTCACCATCCACACGAAGCTCACCAGGGACGAGATCGCTTCGGAGGTCGCTTCGCTGCTGAGGGTGGTGGGCCTCGCGGGCATCGAGGACAAGATGCCGGCACAGCTCTCGGGCGGCATGCGCAAGCGGGTGGGGCTGGCCAGGGCCCTGGCGCTGAAGCCCAAGGTGATCCTCTTCGACGAGCCCACCACCGGGCTCGACCCGGTCATGACGAGCGCCATCAACACGCTCATCAAGGAGGCCCACAACCGCTCGCAGGCCACCAGCCTGGTGATCAGCCATGACATCCACGGCGCCTTCACGCTCGCGGACAACATGGCCCTGCTCTACGACGGGCGGATCGCGTTCCACGGGACCCCGGAGGAGTTCAGGCAGACCACGGACCCCCTGGTGAGGCAGTTCGTGGAGGGGAAGCTCGAAGGGCCCATCAACCCCATCCAGTAGGGACGGTTCTTCCCGTGGGTGGATCTCGCAGGCCGGTCAGGGCATGGTGAATTCCGTGTCCGGATGCCTGATGGAGAGCACAGGGCAGGGGGATTTCTTCACCACCTTTTCCGCGGTGTGGCCGAAGAGCACGTGCTTCAGCCCCGTGCGCCCGTGGGACCCCACCACGATGAGGTCGATCTGCTCGGCGCGGGCGAACTGGATGATCTCGTAGAAGGGGATGCCGTGGAGGATGTAGGTGTCGCAGTGCATGTCCTCGGGCACGTTCAGGTTCACCATCTCCTCCAGCTTGGTGGTGGCGTTCTGCTCGAACTCGAGATAGAGCTGGGGCAGGATGGTGGGGCTCAGGTTGTATTCCGAGAACTCGGTGAAATCCTGCAGCACATGGACGAGGTAGAGCCGGGCCCTGAAAAGCCTGTTCAGGTCCACGGCATAGCTGAATGCGTGGCGGGAGGTGGCACTGAAGTCTGTCGGTATGAGTATCTTGCCGATCATGCTCTAAGTAATTAATGCCGACGTCGCCCGTGTCAATATGGCCCTTCTTGCCATTCTCCCCCCAACCCTGTATATGAGGCCACAGATGAAGCATGCCGTCTGGGTTCTCCTGGGTGTGGTCCTGTGCGCAGGCTGCGCGCATCTGGAGGTGCCCCGGCAGGACCTGTACCCGTTCCGTGCGGAATTTTCCGCCCACGGCACGGTGGAGGGCGGGGACGTGAGCATGCGCGGGGCCATCATCCTCACCTCGGCGGATGCGGGGGCGATCCAGACATACGGGCCCGGCGGCATGGCCACGGTGACCCTCGAAATCACCCCGGACAGAATCACCATGCAGGACATGTGGGGGAGGCCGGCGGGAAGCTTTGACCTCCCTCTGAGCGGCCTTGCCGGCCTGGTGGCCGGAGATGTCCCGACCCAGGCGTATCTGGCAAGGGAGCGCATGGGCACCGGGACCAGGTTGGTGTACCCCTGGGGAGAACTGTGCGTTGACGAGGCGCTCCTGCCGAGGGAGCTGCGCATCCCGGCCGAGCCGCCTCTCCATGTCCGGTTCGAGCCGGAGGCTGAGGACCTCCACGTCGAGGTGAGGCGCGGGACGGATGTCCTGTGGATCGTCTTCAGGGTGATCCGGGGGGGGAGATGGACCGATCCATGAACGGCAGACTCGGAGAAGGGGGAACGCAGGACCCATGATAACCATCAAGTGCCCGACGTGCGGCAAGAAGACCGTGTGGGACGACTTCCAGCCCGATGACATCAGGTGCTCCAAGTGCGGCGAACGGATGAACGTTCACAGGGAGCTGAAGAGAAACATCGACATCCGGGAGCATGGCGAGCCAGGCAAGCGCATCTACTGCCCGAGGTGCAGGGAGGTCATCAGCCGCAGGTGGTTCATCAAGTGCCCCCACTGCAACTACTGGTGCTTCGGCCCGTTCGCCTTCTACGACAAGCTGGGCGTGGCGCTGCTCATCGGCATAGCATACCTGATCTTCTCGGTGATCTACCTGATCTATTTCCACTAGGCCCGGTGGTCCGCGGGCGACAGGGCGCACGGGGTCATGCATGGGAGAGTCGTTCATCAGTCCGGACAAGGTAAGGGCGCTCGAACAGCGGATGAGCGAACTCGGGATAGAGGAGAAGGACATCGAGGAAAGGTTCGTCCGCGCCCAGGGCCGCGGCGGCCAGAAGGTGAACAAGACCTCGTCCTGCGTGCATATCCGGCATGTCCCCACGGGGATCGAGGTGAAGTGCCAGCAGAGCCGCGCACGCGCCGCGAACAGGTTCTTCGCCAGGCGGATCCTCACGGAGAAGCTGGAGGCCCGGCTCCTGGGTGACGGCTCCCCCAGGGCGCGGGAGGCGGAGAGGATCCGCAAGCAGAAGAAGAGGCGCTCCCGGCGGGGGCGCTCCAGGGACCAGAGGCCGGGGCCCGGCTCCCCGTGAGGGGCGTCACCTTGTTCGTCCAGGGGAGGGAGTATGAGCGGTGCGGACGGATATCTCATGGAAAACCCCGAGGAGGCCCTCAGGCTCGACGTGAAGACCGACCCTGAGGCAGTGGCTGCGCAGGCCCGCCTGTGCGGCATCGGCCCCGGCATGCGGGTCCTTGACGGCGGCTGCGGTTCGGGAAAGACCTCGGCCGTCCTGTCCGGGGTCGTCCGGCCGGGCGGGTCCGTGGTGGGCATCGATTTCGGCGAGGACCGCATCCGGTTCGCCCGGAAAACCTACGGGGAAACGGCGGGGGTGGAGTTTGCGTGCAGGGACCTGAGGCACTCCCTGGAAGATCTCGGGGAGTTCGATGCGGTCTGGATGCGCTTCGTCCTCGAGTATTACCGCCAGGGGGCCCTGGACATCGTGCGGAACACTGCGCTGGCGCTGAAGCCGCAGGGCCGCATGTGCCTGCTCGACCTCGACTACAACTGCCTGAGCCACTACCCCCTGGGACCCGGGATGGAGGCGGTCCTGCACAGGCTGGTGGAAACCATGGCGCTGAAATACAACTTCGACCCGTACGCGGGCCGCAGGCTCTACGCATACCTGTACGGCCTCGGGTTCAGGGACATCCGCGTGGACCTCGTCCCCCATCACCTCATCTACGGCGAACTCAGGCCCAGCGATGACTTTAACTGGATCAAGAAGATCGAGATGGCTTCCCGCAGGGCGCCAGAGCTGTTCCACGAATACCCGGGCGGGTACGAGGGGTACTTCAGGGACTTCAACGCCTTCTTCCATGACCCGGGCCGTTTCACCTATACCCCGCTCATCGTCTGCACCGGACTGAGGCCCGCGTCTCTTGCTGCCGGTTAAGCATTCCCCTCCCAAAAGACGATAAGTACCCCAGGAAAGGGGTGGACGTTTTTCCTCTCGTCTTCCCGTACAGGTTTACCCGGATCGGAGAAGAACCACCCAGAGCAGGGCATTGGCGCCATGGGAGACAGGGCCGGTACTACCAGTGGGCTGTACAACATCAGACTCGTGAAGAACTACGTCGAGTACCTGAAGAGACACTATCCCCATGTGGATATCGACGAGATACTGGACTATGCCGGTCTGACCAGATTCCAGCTCGACGACCCGGGGTACTGGTGCACCCAGGAGCAGACGGACCTCTTCCATCGGATCATCGACGAGAAGACCGGCAACCACGACATCTCCCGGGAGGTGGGACGGTTTGCGGCCATTTCGGCCACCTATGGGACCTTCCGGCAGTACGTCTTCGGGTTCATACGCCTCTCCACGGCCTACTCCATGGTGCAGAAGATCAGCAATCACCTGAGCCGGGGGATGAAGTTCCGGATCACGTCCCTGGAACCCGGCAGGCTGGAAGCAGTTTCCACCCCAACCAGCGGCACCGAGGAGAAGCCCTACCAGTGCGAGAACCGCATCGGCCTCCTGGAGGCCCTGGCAAAGCCCTACACCGGGGAGTATGCCAGGGTGGAGCACCCGGAGTGCTACCACCGGGGAGGCAGCTGCTGCAGGTACACGGTCACCTGGTACGAGCCCCCCTACCTGAGGGCCAGGCAGTATCGGAACCTCGTAGGCATCGCCTGCCTGCTTTTGCTCCTGGCCATGCCGGCCATGTTCGGGTTCAGCGTGTATACGCTGCTCATGCTCATGGCGTCCGTCGCCCTGGTTTCGGCAATGAGCACACTTGCCGCCCTCCATGAGAAACGGGCGATCTCTGAGCGGCTGGAACACCAGGGAGAGGCCGCGGAACTCCTCATGGAGGAGTCCAACAGGCGATACAACGAGGCGCTGCTCGTCCACGAGATGGGCAAGGCAGTTTCCAGGATCATCGATATCGACGTGCTTCTCGACACGGTCATGATTCTGCTCGAGAAACACCTGGACTTCCAGCACGGCATGGTCATGCTGGCCAACCCCGACCGCACGAGGCTCGTGTTCCGGGCCAGCTTCGGCTATTCCCCGGAGCAGGCCAGGGCACTCTCCGCCGTCGAGCTCCACCTGGACAGGCCCGAGTCCAGGGGCGCATTCGTCGTGGCCTTCAGGAAGCAGATCCCGTACCTGGTGAACAGCATCGACGAGATCAGGGACGATCTCTCGGAGCGGACGAACACCCTGGTGGAACTCCTGGGCGCCTCGTCCTTCATCTGCGTGCCCATCGTGTACGAGAGCGAGTCCATGGGTGTGCTCTGTGTGGACAACGACGCCACCAAGCCCCCACCCAAGCAGAGCGATCTGAATCTCCTCATGGGCATCGCCCCCCAGATCGCCATCAGCATCAACAACGCCCGGACCTTCGAGCAGATGCAGGCGAGCGAGGAAAAGTACCGGGTGCTCGTGGAGAACTCCAACAGCATCATCCTGAGGATAAACACCCAGGGGATCATCACCTTTGCCAATCGGTTCGCCAGGGAGTTCTACGGCTATTCGGAAGAGGAGATGCTCGGGAAGAACATCCTGGGATTCCTCGTTCCGGAAAAGGACGTGCAGGGAAGGGCACTGTTCCCGGTGATACGGGAGTTCCTCCTGAACCCTGAGGCGTATGTCAGCAGGGAGAACGAGAACATCACCAGGACCGGCGAGCGGGTCTGGGTGAGCTGGAGCAACAAGGCCATCTATGACAGGGACGCGAACCTCACTGAGATCCTGTGCGTGGGCAACGACATCACGGCCCGGAAGAAGGCCGAGTATGAGAAGCGACAGCTGGAGAACCAGCTCATCCGCGCCCAGAAGATGGAGGCCATCGGTTCCCTGGCAGGCGGCGTGGCCCATGACCTGAACAACATCCTGAGCGGCATCACCAGCTATCCCGAGCTGCTGCTCCTGGAGCTGCCGGAAGACTCCTCCATGAGAAAGGCGATCCTGACCATCAAGAGGTCCGGGGAAAAGGCCGCCGCCATGGTCCAGGACCTCCTCACCCTGGCGCGCAGGGGCGTGAGCATATCCAATCCCGTGGACCTCAACGCCATCGTGCGGGAATACTTCGACAGCCCCGAGTTCGAGAAGCTGAAACACTACCACCCCGCCGTCACCACCGAGATCGCCCTCGAAGAGGACCTGAAATACGTGCTCGGGTCCGAGGTGCACCTGGGAAAGACCCTTATGAACCTGGTGTCCAATGCCGCCGAGGCCATGCCCGCGGGCGGCACCATCTTCGTGCGGACCGAGAACAGGTACCTGGAAAAGCCCCTGAACGGATACGACACGGTGGCGCCGGGCGAATATGCGGTCCTCTCCGTCGCGGACACGGGCATCGGCATCCCGCAGGACGACCTGAAGAGGATCTTCGAGCCGTTCTTCTCCAAGAAGATCATGGGCAGGAGCGGGACCGGACTGGGCATGACAGTGGTGTGGTCCACGGTGAAGGATCACAATGGGTACATCAACGTGCAGAGCGAGGAGGGGGCGGGTACCAGGTTCGACCTGTATCTGCCCGTCACCCGGTACGTCATCAAGGAGAAGGCACTGCAGGAGTCCATCCAGGACTATGCCGGCACCGAGCACATTCTCGTGGTGGACGACGCCGAGGAGCAACGGGAGATCACCAGGGGCCTGCTCAGGCGGCTCGGCTACCGGGTGAGCACGGCACGGTCCGGGGAAGAGGCCCTGGATCACCTCCTGGTGCACGACGCGGACCTGGTGATCCTTGACATGATCATGGACCCCGGGATGGACGGCCTGGAGACCTACGAGAAGATCCTTCAGATCAAGGGCCGCCAGCGGGCCATCATCGTGAGCGGTTTCTCGGAGACGGACCACGTGCGCAGGGCCATGGACCTCGGCGTGGGTGCCTATCTCCGGAAGCCCTACTCCCTGACCGACCTGGCCCGGGCGGTGCGCTCCGAGCTCGACAAGGGCCGGGCCTGATCATTCCAAGCCGCTGCCGGGTCCACTATTTCCTTATCCTGGTCCTGGTTCTGTGGTATAGCCCCGGAAACCTCTCCTGCTGCAGGTGCGCAGGGACAAAGGCTGGGGCAAGGCATGGACACCACGGCACGGTTCATTCTCTTTCAAACACTGATCGTTGTGCCCTTCATCGCCGGCGCGGCGGCCAAGAGATCGTTCCGGTTCGACAACCTCCCCGTCTTCACGAAAGGTCTGGTAAGGATCAACCTCATCCTCATCGAACCGGTCATTGTCCTGTGGAGCACCTGGGGGCTCACCCTTGCCTTCGATCTCGTCTGGCTCCCCCTGTCGGGCCTGCTCCTGGTATGTACCGGCATGGCCTTCGGCGGTCTGTTCCGGCGGATGCTTTGCCTGTCGGAAAGGGGCGGCGCCACGTTCCTCGTCAGCTCGTCGCTCGCGAACCACGGATTCACCATGGGGGCCTTTCTCTGCTACCTCCTCCTGGGCGAGAGGGGGCTCGGGCTGTCGTTTCTCTTCCTTTCGTATTTCATGCCCTTTGTCTTCCTCGTTATCTTCCCTTACGCCAGAAGGGTCTCTACGGGAACCCCCTTCAGCATGACCATGGTGAGGGACTATTTCCTCAGCCTGCAGAACATGCCCTTGTTCGCAATGCTGGTGGCCCTTGCCCTCCTGGGAGCAGGCATGCGGCGGCCTGGAATAACTTTCCCGGTGGACCTGTTCATCATCGTGTCCATGGCCCTGTACTACTTCACCCTTGGTCTCAACTTCGCTGCACCGGTTTTCACCACCTCGCTCAGGCCGAACGCCGCCCTGGCGTGCGTGAAGTTCGTGCTGGTTCCCCTTGCGGCGATCCTCACCCTGCGGTACGTCACGCTCGATCCCCGGGTGGAGATGGTGATCCTGGTGCAGTCCTTCATGCCCGCAGCCATCTACTCAGTGGTGGCCTCGGTTCTGTTCGACCTCGATGCGGAACTGGCGTCCACCATGTTCGTGTGGAACACCCTGCTGTTTCTCATGGGAGTCCTGCCGGCGCTCTTCTTCTTCCGGTCAACGCTTATGGTGCTGATCAGCTGAAAGGAAACATGGACATGAAGCCAGATACGATCAATGTGGTACTTTTCGATTTCGGCGGCGTGCTCGCTGACGAAGGGTTCAGAAACGGCCTGTACCGGATCGCCCGGAGACACTCACAGGACCCTGAGGGGTTCTTCGAGACGGCGCGCGAACTGATACTGACCAGCGGGTACCTCACCGGCAATGCCACCGAGGCCGACTGGTGGAAACGGCTCAGGGCTGACACCGGTATCGCGGGGAGCGATGCCGAACTCAGAAAGACCATCCTGGACGGGTTCACCCTGCGGGACTGGATGCGAGATGTAGTGCTGGCGCTGCGTCATCACGGGGTGCGCACGGCCGTCTTGAGCGACCAGACCAACTGGCTCGATGAGCTCGACGCGAAGACTCCGTTCTCCGGGTGGTTCGAGGAGGTGTTCAACAGCTTTCACCTGGGCAAGTCCAAGCACGATCCGAGCCTGTTCGTCGACGTGACCTCCCGCTTGGGGGTGAAGCCGGGACAGGCACTGTTCATCGACGACACCCTAGCTCACGTGGAGAGGGCCCGGGCCACAGGGCTGCATGCCATCTGGTACCGCGACCGGGAGGGATTCCTGGCCGAATTGCGCGCCTTCTTCCCCGACCTGGTATGATCACGATCCGGGCTTGACGGCTGCCCACACCTCGTACTTCAGGAAGTCCATGAGGTATTTCCCGTAGGAGTTGTTCATGAGCGGCCGCGCCAGGCTCTCCACCTGCTGCTCGTCGATGAATCCCATGCGGTAGGCCACCTCCTCGATGCAGGCGATCTTCAGGCCCTGGCGCTTCTCGATGTTGGACACGAACTCGCTCGCCTCCATGAGGGATTCGTGGGTCCCGGTGTCGAGCCAGGCAAATCCCCTGCCCAGCAGCTTGACCCTGAGGGCCCCCCGGTTCAGGTACACCCTGTTCACGTCCGTGATCTCCAGCTCGCCGCGCTTCGAGGGGGTGAGGTTCTCCGCCACGCTCACCACTGAGCTGTCGTAGAAGTACAGCCCGGGAACCGCGTAGTGCGACTTCGGCTGGGCAGGCTTCTCCACGATGTCCAGAACCCGGTGCTCGTGGTCGAACTCCACCACGCCGTAGCGCTCCGGGTCGTGCACCCAGTATCCGAAGATGCAGGCCCCGGACTCCACGCGGGAGGCCTCCTGGAGGATGGACTTGAACCCCTGGCCGTAGAAGATGTTGTCGCCCAGGACGAGGCACACGGAGTCGCCTGAGATGAACTCCTTGCCGATGACGAAGGCCTGCGCGATCCCCTTGGGCTCGGGCTGGACGCGGTACGAGAAGGAGACTCCCCACTGGGACCCGTCTCCCAGGAGGTCTTCGAACCGGGGAAGATCGGTGGGGGTCGAGATGACGAGGATCTCGCGGATGCCTGCCAGCATGAGGACGGACAGCGGGTAATAGATCATGGGCTTGTCGTAGATGGGCAGCAGCTGCTTGCTCACCGCCTTGGTGATGGGGTAGAGTCGTGTTCCGTACCCCCCGGCAAGGATGATACCCTTCATGAACAACCCCCCTTCCACACAGAGAAATTTCCAGCAGTATAACAGCAGAGCGGCCCGGATTCAATTGCCGTGAGGGATTCCGGCATCAGGACAGGCCGTACCTCTTGAGCTTCTTGTGGAGCGTTGCCCTGGTGATGCCGAGCTTCCTCGCCGCCTCGCTCTTGTTCCCCCGGACCGCCTCCAGGGTCTTGAGGATGGCGAGGCGCTCCACCTCGTCGAGGCTCGCATCGACCTTCGCCTCCGGCAGGGCCGCGACCCTGGGCTCGTCGCGGAAGTTCGGGATGTCCTCCTCCCTCAGGTACGCCTGGCTGGACAGGACCACCGCGCTCTCGATGGTGTTCATCATCTCCCGGACGTTTCCCGGCCACGGGTGGCGGATGAGGCGGTCCATGGCCTGGGGGGTGAACCCCTTGAGCTGCTTGCGGTTCTTCTCGGCGAACAGGTTCAGGAAGTGGCCCGCCAGGAGGGGGATGTCCTCCCTGCGCTCGCGCAGCGGGGGAACGAAGAGGTTGATGACGTTCAGCCGGTAGTAGAGGTCCTCGCGGAACCTTCCCTCGCGCACCAGCGCCGGGAGGTCCTTGTTCGTCGCGGCGATGATCCGCACATCCACCCTGATCACCTCCTCGCCGCCCACCCGGGTGATCTCGCGCTCCTGGAGCACCCGCAGGAGCTTCACCTGCATGGCGAGCGACATCTCGCTCACCTCGTCAAGGAAGAGGCTGCCTCCGTCCGCCTGCCTGAAGCTGCCCTCCCTCCTTCGGAGCGCCCCGGTGAAGGCGCCCTTCTCGTGGCCGAAGAGCTCCGACTCGAGGAGGCCCTCCGATACGGCGGCACAGTTCATCTTGATGAAGGGCTGGTCCTTCCTGGGCGAATTGAAGTGGATGGCGCCTGCGATCATCTCCTTGCCCGTCCCGGATTCGCCGGTGATGAGCACCGTGGCCTCCGAGGATGCGGCGCGGGCCGTGGTCTCCAGGAGTTTCACCATGGCCGGGCTGCTGCCGATGATGGTGCCCGGGTCGAAGCGGTCTCCCACGAGCCTCTTCAGGCGGCGGTTCTCCTCCCTGAGCATGCTGTGCTCCATGGCCTGGTCCATCTTGAGGCGCAGCTCGTCGAAGTCCAGCGGTTTGGTCAGGTACTCGTAGGCCCCCTTCTTCATGGCCTCGATGGCGGTCTCCACCGAGGAGAAGGCGGTCATGATGATGACCGGGATGGCCGGATTGATCTCCTTGATGGCGGCCAAGGCTTGAAGACCCGAGACCTTGACCATGCGGATATCCATGAGGATGAGGTCGAAGGGCCGGCCCCTCACCGCGTCGATGGCCGCCTGCCCGTCGTCCGCCTCGTTCACCGCATACCCCCAGCCCGCCAGCAGAGTCGTGAGCATGGTGCGGTGCCCCAGGTCGTCGTCCACCACCAGGATGTTCCGTTTTCCCTGCGTGCCTGCCATGGGTCACGCTCCTTTCGCCGGGACGCCCACGACGACCCTCGTGCCCTGTCCCTGCGTGCTTTCCACCTTGATGTAGCCGCCGTGGGCCTCCATGATCTTGTGCGTAATGGCAAGGCCGAGGCCGGTGCCGGACTGCTTGGTGGTGAAATACGGGTCGAAGACGTGGTCGAGGTCCTGCGGCGCTATCCCGTGGCCGGTGTCCGAGACGCTGAGCATGATATGCGAGTTCTTGTCGTCCGGTTTCAGCGATACGGTGAGCCTGCCCCCGTTGTCCATGGCCTCCAGGGCGTTGAGAAAGAGGTTCAGGAGGACCTGCGAGATCTTGTCCCGGTCCATGTAGCACAGGAACGGTTCGCCGCCGAGGCCGGAACGGTCGATCTCCACGTGCCGCTCCTGAGCCTGGTTCTCCACCATGGCAAGGGAACCGTTCACGACCTCGAGCAGCGATGCGGTCTGTCTCCTGAGGTCCATGGGCCGGGCGAACTCCAGCAGCTGGGTGATCACCCGGTTGAGGCGCTCCACCTCTCCCACCATGATGCCCGCGATGCGCTGATCCTCCGGGATATCCCGGTAGCGCTCCTTGAAATAGGTCGCAAAGCCCTTGATGGAGCTCAGGGGGTTCCTGATCTCGTGGGCGACTCCTGCCGCCAGGCTCCCGATGGATGCGAGCCGTTCCTTGCGCTCCATCTCCCTCTTGAGATGTTCGATCTCCGTGATGTCCCTCAGCAGCACGATGTGGCCGAGGAAGGTGTTCTCGTCGTCCCTGAGGATGCTGGCGCTCGTCTCGAAGGTCATGGTCCTGTCCTGGACCGGGATGCGCACCTCGCGCACAGCCATGTCGTCGGGCCTTCGGATCTCCCCGACGAGTGAAGTGATCTCGGGCGGCAGCACCTCGCGGGACTCCCTGCCCGAGATCTGGTGAGCCGAGACGTGGAGCAGGCGCTCGGTGACGTCGTTCAGCGCGAGGACGGTGCCCTTCTCGCCGATCACGATGAGGCCGATGGGCATGTGCTCCACCAGGGTGTCCGACAGCGCCTTGACCCTGGACAGGGAGGCACGGGCCGAGAGGTAGTTCTGGGCGATGACGATGGCCACGATCCCGAGCAGGCCGTACATGAGCAGGCTTACGGTGAGGATGATCTTCTGCTTGATGCTCTCGCGGATGATCTGCTCCACGGGTTCCATGTCGAGGCCAAGGTAGATGGTCTGCACCGGGGGGCGTTCCATCTGGGGGATCATGTGGGGGGAGAACCAGTCCATGTGCGGCCGCCGGGACCTCTGCAGGAAGATGCCGCCCCGGGAGGGGTAGAACCTCCGGTATACCTCGAAGACCTTGACGCCGTTGTCCATGCGGACCACCTTGCCGTGCACTCTCCTCCCGCCGGGTTCGGGGGGCGTGCTGCTCAGGTACTTCTTTCCGATGTTCATGGGCTGGTTGTGGGCCATGATGGTGCCGTCATGGTCAGTGATCATGATGTACACGATGTCCGGGAGTTCGGCCGTCTCCATTATGAGCCGCTGGACGCGCGCCCCGCTCCAGTCCGCTCCCATCATGCCCGTCCTGGTGCCCGCCTCGAAGGAACGGATCAGTGCCGCCCCCTTTTCGGTGAGCATGATGTACATGTTCTTCCTCTGGGTCCTTATGCTCTCCATGGTGGTGAAGATGATGATGGGGACCATCACCACGAGCGATCCCATGATCACCCAGGGCGAGATCCTGATCCATGCCTTGCGGGGTTCTCTCCTCTTCATGCCATATCCCGGGGAGGGCTTTTCAACTCTCATGCCATGTGCTCCGGACGTGCGCTCATCACGGTCTTGCCGTATGTCAGGTTCTGCAATTGTTCAGATTATATACACCTGTATAGGGTGATTGTATACAATCTATACACCCCGGTGGAACATGCGGGCTGTATGCTCGAGGTGAATCAGGGTGAAAAGGAGATAAACCAAATGATAATAGATGCATAAACGATTTCCCGAGGAAATGGCACGGCGGTTGCTCAAGAGGGGGAGACAGCACAAGGAGGCACGATATGAAAGAGTACCGAACGATCGTCATGGTGATAGTCCTGGCACTCATAGCCATTCCCGTCATGGCCCAGGGGCCCCGGTTCTGGCAGGGAGAAAGACCTGGCGACTGCCCCAGGTGGGAAAGGGACTGGGAGGGACGAGGCTACGGTCCTGCGGGCCTGGAACTCACCCAGGAGCAGCGCGATCAGATCCGCAAGCTCCGTGATGCGCACATAGAGAAGACCAGGCCCCTGCGTGACGAGATGCAGAAGAACATGCAGGAACTCCAGACCCAGATGAACAGCAACACACCGGATGAGAAGAAGATCTGGGACACCCAGAAGAGGATCAGCTCGCTCCGGGATCAGCTGCAGCAGGAAAGGATCAGGCATCAGTTGAGCGTGAAAAAGGTCGCGCCCGAGGCGAACTTCCGTATGAATCTCGGGAAAGGCTATGGCTGGTACTCCGGCAGACGCGGCTGCATGGGGATCTGACCGGGTGAAGGGATCACTCAGGGACAAGGAACCTTCTTCATAACCACATATCTCCACACTACCTCCTCTTGGGATGGCGGACGCAATGCCCATACCGCCATCCTTTTTTTGTTCCTGACCTTGGGCGTTGCCAAGGGCTTCCGGTTTGGGGTAATCTGCTGCCCATCCGGGGTGCTGACATGTACAGACGGCATATAATGCGCCGACAAAACAGGACAATTCACCAGGCGGATTGACTCTCGGGCGTTTCTCATATACTAGAGGGGAGGTTGGGGGTATACATGTCTTTGACGTATCGTGATGCGGGCGTTGATATCGACAAGCAGAACCTGTTCGTCAAGGCCATCAGATCCAGCGTGAAGTCCACCCATGGTCCCGAGGTCATCGGTGGCATCGGCGGGTTTGCAGGCCTCTTCAAGCTGGACATCGGGAACTATACCGATCCGGTGCTGGTTTCTTCCACCGACGGCGTGGGCACCAAGCTGAAGATCGCCTGCATGGCAGACAGCCACGAGGGCGTGGGCATAGACCTGGTGGCCATGGTGGTGAACGACCTCGTCGTGGTGGGGGCCCAGCCGCTGTTCTTCCTCGACTACTTCGCCACGGGCAAGCTGAGCCTCGAGCGGGCGAAGACGATCATCGCCGGGATCACCAGGGGCTGCAAGGAGGCCGGCTGTGCGCTCATCGGCGGCGAGACCGCGGAGATGCCCGGCTTCTACCGCGAGGACGAATACGACGTGGCCGGGTTCGGCGTGGGCGTGGTGGACGGCGACAAGATCATCGACGGCTCGCGCATCGCGGCAAAGGACGTGCTCATCGGCATACACTCCTCCGGGCTGCACAGCAACGGCTTCTCCCTGGTGCGCAAGGTGCTGTTCGAACGCGCCAAGCTGCGGGTGGACGACTACCTGGAGGACCTGGGTAGGCCCCTTGCAGAAGAGCTCCTGACCCCCACGAGGATCTACGTGAAGAGCGTGCTCAACGTGCTGCGCGGCTTCGAGATCAAGGGCATCGTCCACATCACCGGGGGCGGATTCATCGACAACATTCCCCGGGTGCTGCCCGCCCGCTCCTGCGCCGTGATCCGCAAGGACGCCTGGGAGGTCCCGCCCATCTTCCGTTTCATCCGGGACATCGGCAAGATAGAGGATGCCGAGATGTACCGCACCTTCAACATGGGCGTGGGCATGGTCCTTGTCGTGTCTCCCAGGGATGCTGACGACGTCATGCTCCGCCTGAAGGGGCTCAAGGAGTCCGCGGATGTCATCGGGTTCATCGAGTCGAGGTCCAAGGGCGGTGAAGCGGTGGTCCTCTCCTAGGCGGCAGGCGTGATACGCATCGGCGTCCTGGTTTCCGGCAGCGGTTCCAACCTCCAGTCCATCATGGACGCCTGCGCCGCCGGTGAGATCGACGGCACGGTGGTCATGGTCATCAGCAACGTTGAGGGCGTCTACGCCCTCGAACGTGCGGAACGCGGCGGTATCCCCAGCAGGGTCATCTCCCATGCGGACTACCCGGACAGGGAGGCCTTCGACGCCGAGCTCGCCAAGGCTCTCCTGGAATGCCGCGTCGACCTGGTGTGCCTGGCAGGGTTCATGCGGGTGCTCACCCCGTCTTTTCTCAGGACGTTCCCTGGCAGGGTCATGAACATCCACCCGGCACTGCTCCCGTCCTTTCCGGGGCTCCATGTCCGACAGAAGGCCATCGACTACGGGGTGAGGTTCTCAGGCTGCACGGTCCACTTCGTGGACGAGGGCGTGGACACCGGCCCCATCATCATCCAGGCCGTCGTGCCCGTCTATCCCCAGGACACCGAAGAGGAGCTGAAAGAGCGGATCCTCAGGCTCGAGCACAGGATCTACCCCAAGGCCATCGGGCTCTTCTCCCAGGGCAGGCTCTCCATCGACGGGAGGAGGGTGGTCGTGAGGGGACTTGCAAAGGATGAGACCGCGTGCCTGATCAATCCCCCTTTGGGCCTCTGAGCGGTCCCGTCCTGGTGAGTGCATGCCTGCTCGGCGTGCGGTGCCGGTATGACGGCTCTTCCGAGACCTGCTGGTCCCTCCTGGAGATACCCGGCATCATACCCGTCCCGGTGTGTCCCGAGCAGCTTGGGGGCTTGCCCACGCCCAGGCCCCCCTCCCACCTGGTAGGGGGCGACGGCAGCGCGGTGATCAATGGTGCGGCGCTGGTCAGGGACGAGAGCGGCAGGGACGTGACCGCGGCCTTTCGTGCAGGCGCCACCGAGGTGTGCCGCATCGCCAGGATGGTACATGCGGAACATGCCATCCTGAAGGAGAGGAGCCCTTCCTGCGGGACCCATGCGGTGTGGCGGGACGGAGCACTCGTTGCGGGGTGCGGTGTCGCTGCGGCCATGCTGAAGGCCCAGGGTGTGGGTGTGATGAACGAGGACGGGACCAGGGGGTGAAGAGGCACTTCGATGTCATCGGCTCCGGGGAGGGGCTTGCCGGGCTTTTCGCCTGCAGCCTCCTGGCCTCCCGGAAGCTGCGCTGCCTGTGGGTCGACACCACCCCCAAGACCCCCGGCAGGGCCCTCTGGCCCGATACCCCGCTGCTGCTCACCGATGCCTTTCTCCAGGGTATTCTCGCCCCGGTATGCTCCCGGGTCGACCCCCGCATGATGGCGCGTCTCGATGTGCAGCGCCGCATCACCATCCGGCTGGTGGACGCCCCGGACGGACCGCAGGCATTTCCGACCGGGCAGGGGGTTATGCCACTCGCATCCAGGAGCCTCTGTGAACGCTACCTCTCCCTGCTCCGCACGTCCCTCGTAAGGCCCGGGCGGTACCTCCGGTGCCTGGGGCGGTCTGCAGACCCTGAGCCATGGGAGCTGGCCCTGGCCAGCGTCCTGGGCGGCACCGGTGCGGGCAGGGTAGCGCGCTGGAGGGCACATGCCGCTGCCATGGGCATGAGCGCGGTGGCTGCGGGCACTGTGAGGGATGTCCTGCGGGCGTGGATGGCAACGAACCGCAGCGAATGCGCCCTGTCCACGGACGCGCAGATCCTCATGCACGGCCGGGACGTGGTGGGTTTCCGGCTGGAGGACTCCGTCCACGCCGGACAGCGCTACCTCGCCGAGGACATGCCGGCCGAGCGGAACGACCGCGGATTTCACCTCTACGGACAGTGCAGGCTGGCGCCGGGCATGAAGCCTTTCGACGATGGGGAACTCCTCATCGTCTCGCCACCCCCGGAACTGGACTGTCCCATTGCGGTGAAAACAACCCGGGATCCAGACACACCCGCTGTCTCGATATGCACCCGGGTGATCCCGGACCCGGGGCTGACGTCCTGTACAGAAACAGTGTCCTGGGCATCGGGCATGGTGGTGAAGAGGCTCTCCCGTGTCCTGCCGTCACTCGCGCAGGCCCTGCAGACCTTCGAGGTTGTCGACCCGCTGGAGGAGGGGGCTGTACGGCCGTGGTTCAGATTCACCCGGAACATCCATGCCCCTTCCCTTTTCGGGGTGAGACGTTATATAAGACCTCTGGAGAAACTGTTCGCCATCGACCGGGACAAATATGCGTGCCTCGGCGACGACGGCGATTTCTTCTGGGGTATATGCATTGCAAATGCAATCCTGAAAGACCTGGGGAGGTCGGATCTTTTCACATCCACCGGAGCCTGATGCGCCCGAGGGGGATCACCATGACCGAACTCATGGTGTGCGTAGTCCTCGTCTGCATCATCGCCGCCTTGGCCCTTCCGGGCATGGGCTCACTCTCATCGCGTACGGTCCTGATCCATCAGGCCGACCGGATGTATGCCCTCCTGCACCAGATGCGGGAGCGGGCCATGCGGCACGGCTTCCCCTGGCGCGTGATCTTCTTCGCGGACAGGGGGGAGTGGATCTGTTTCGGCGACGCCAACCGAAACGGACGCCTGGACCCGGGCGAGCAGCGCTCTGGCCCGCATGCCCTGCCCCGGGGTATCGGGTTCGGGAGCAGGGCTCCTCGCGGGCCGAACGATTCCGCGGTCCCCGGGGACGGCATCAGCTTTGTGGACAACCGCGTGTGCTTCTCCGCGCTGGGGACCTGCAACAGCGGAACCATCTACCTGCGCACGCAGGAGAAGGAACTGGCCCTGAGGGTGCTCCCCGCATCGGGCACTGTGGTGGTATACGAATACAACAGGGCATGGAGGGTTGTCAGATGAGCAGGGGGTTCTCTCTGGTGGAGGTGCTCGTCGCCCTGTGCATCCTCATGGCGAGCACCGTGGTGATCATGCGGATGCACATGGCGAGCATCCGTGCGCAGTCATACGCGGAAGGTCTCACCCGCGCCGCAGGCCTGGCAACCGCCAAGCTCACGGATCTCGGAGGCCTTCCCCTTGACTCGGCGGATCTCGGCCAGTCATGGCACCAGGACCCGGACAACCCTGTCCGAGAGAGCGGCATGGCGTTCTACCGGTTCTGGAGCGTCCGGGACGGGGAGGCGGGCAAGGATGTCGCCATGTATGTAGCCTGGAGCGGCAAGGACCCGGCAGAAGCCCGCAATTTCGCCTCTCAGGAGGAGCTGCAGGCCTCCCGCTGCCCGAGGGTGGTGCTCCGGGAATTCCTGTTCACCCCGGACTGGTGAGCGTCATCGACCGATGACGGGTTCAGCAGCCCCCTCACCCCCCACCGGTGGCGCCGCCTCCGCTGGCGTTGCCATCGTGTCCGGCCGGGGTGTAATTTGAGAGTTCGTCCAGGGTGTTCGCCAGGTGTGCCGAGGCCTGCTCCGCGGTGCAGAGCCCCCGGGCTGCGGTCTCTGACAGCCCGAGGACGCTGTTGACGATGTCCACGATCTCCTGCACATGGGGGTCCAGGGCAAAGGACTCGTAGTTCTGGTTGAAGATGATGGCCATTTCGGGAATGGCGTCCTGGACCTCCTGATCGATGGTGATCCCGTTCTCCGGGTTTGCATCCGCATCGAGGGTGATGAGCAGGCGCACGATGTTGACCACTTCCTGGTTGTTCTCGTCACTCGCACCCGGCACAAGGTCCAGCGGCGTGATGACGTCCCTGCCGCGCGCGAACCCCAGGGGGAGCCCCCCCACGAAGAATTTCACCTGCTCTCCGGGGGAGAAATAGAAGGTCCCGCGGCCATCGGTGGTTCCGCTCAAGGTATTGGTCTCGTAGGTGAGACCCTCCACGGGGCTGTCGATGAAATAGCCCCGGTGGGAGCTCGATCCGTCCGAACAGGCGGACAGGACAAGCCAGAGGGCGAACATGGACCACGCCAGCGTGCTGAGTTTCCGTGATCTTCCCGGGAGGTTCATGGGTGCATCCTCTCCTTCATGACAGGGGATTCCCCGGCCGCATCGGGCGCAGGGGGTTCCGTTCTGCGAACAGTTCATAGCAGAATCCGGGCTCAGAGTCACTACGAAGACGGGCGCCGGAGCCCGTGCGTCAATGGACGATGACGTAGTAGATCACGTAGATCCAGGACAGGAATCCGTGGAAAATGGCCCAGAGGACCGACTTGTTCACTGACCACGAGATCACCATGGCGAGCGCGGTGCCGAAGGTGATACCGGTACGGATGGTTTCAGCCTGGAACGACATGGTCATCTCCTTTGCCCTGCGCAGAAAGAACGTGTGTAGTCACAGGGGGGCCGAAGCCCCCCTGTTCTTCAGACCCGGGACATCACATCATGTCATCCATGCCGTGCGGCATGCCGCCTCCGCCCCCGGGCAGGGGCTTCTTCTCCTCCGGGATCTCGGCCACCATGACCTCGGTGGTGAGCAGCAGCCCGGCAACGGATGCCGCGTTCTGCAGCGCGAAGCGTGTCACCTTGGTGGGGTCGATGATGCCGGCCTTCAGCATGTCCTCGTACTCGTCCGTGGCCGCGTTGAAGCCCTGGTTCCCCTTGAGCGCCTTGACCTTCTCCACCACGATGCCGCCTTCCAGTCCGGCGTTCTCGGCGATCTGGCGGAGCGGCTCCTCCAGGGCCTTCTTGACGATCTTCACCCCGTAGTTCTGGTCGCCCGGGAGGTCCAGGGAATCGAGCTTGTCAATGCAGCGGAGCAGCGCAACGCCGCCGCCGGGCAGGAAGCCTTCCTCCACCGCAGCCCGGGTGGCGTGCAGCGCGTCCTCCACGCGGGCCTTCTTCTCCTTCATCTCGGGCTCGGTGGCGGCCCCCACCTTGATCACCGCGACCCCGCCCGCCAGCTTGGCCAGGCGCTCCTGGAGCTTCTCGCGGTCGTAGTCCGAGGTCGTCTCCTCG
>JAKPQL010000142.1 GCA_029547045.1 Deltaproteobacteria bacterium
GGTCCAGAACATGCTCAAGACCCCGGAGGAGTTCTCCAGCGTACCCATCCGCACCAACCCCGACGGCTCGGTGGTGCGCGTGCGCGACATCGGGCGGGTCGAGCTGGGTACCGATGCCTACGACATCGAGGCCGCGTTCAACGGCAAGCCCGCGTCCGCCCTGGCCATCCGCCAGGCCGCCGGGGCCAATGCCCTTGACACGGCCGATGCCGTCAAGGCCAAGATGGAGGAGTTGAGCAGGTTTTTCCCAAAGGGCCTCAAGGTGGTCTATCCCTTTGACACCACCCCCTTCATCAGGGTCGCCATCAATGAGGTGGTGAAGACCCTCATTGAGGCCATCGTGCTCGTGTTCCTGGTCATGCTGCTCTTCCTGGGCAACATGCGGGCCACACTCATCCCCACCATCGCGGTGCCCGTGGTCCTCCTGGGGACCTTCGCCTTGCTGGGGCTGTTCGGGTTCTCCATCAACATGCTCACCATGTTCGCCATGGTGCTGGCCATCGGCCTGCTCGTGGACGACGCCATCGTGGTGGTGGAGAACGTGGAACGGGTCATGAGCGAGGAGGGCCTCCCGCCCAAGGAGGCCACGGCAAAATCCATGGAGCAGATCACCAGCGCGCTCATCGGCATCGGGCTCGTGCTCTCTGCCGTGTTCGGGCCCATGGCGTTCTTCCCGGGGTCCACGGGCGTCATCTACCGCCAGTTCTCCATAACCATCATCGCCTCCATGCTGCTCTCGGTGGTGGTGGCCCTGATCCTGACCCCGGTGCTCTGCGCGTCGCTCCTGAAGCCCGTGAAGGCGGGCCACCAGCCTTCGGAAAATGCCATGCCCTTCGCGCGGCCGTTCTTCCAGTGGTTCGACCGGATGTTCTTCG
Organism: Deltaproteobacteria bacterium; assembly: GCA_029547045.1. GTDB lineage: Bacteria > Desulfobacterota > Desulfomonilia > UBA1062 > UBA1062 > MWEI01. The sequence continues at coordinate 876 of JAKPQL010000142.1, forward strand.
GCCTCAGGGACCGCTACATGAAACTGGTGGGGCATTCCCTCACCCGCAAGAAACGCTACCTCGCCGTTTTCGTGGTGATCGTGGCCTCCATGGGGATCCTGTACCTCCGCATGCCCACGGCCTATCTTCCGGA
>JAKPQL010000015.1 GCA_029547045.1 Deltaproteobacteria bacterium
GGTCATGGTCCGATCAGTCCGTCGGAGGGGTAGCGTTCGCCTGTCATCTCGCGTGCCTCTGCCGCCACTCGGAGCGCTGCTCGCAGGTGCTTGTAACGATGACGTTGAACATCAGGGGGCCCTCCTGATACCGCCTGTAGAGCGTGATCGTACGGCCGGTTCTTTCCAGCATTGCGCCATTAATTCCACGACCTACAGCATGCCTCTGACGGCCTTCACTGACTCCCTCAGAGCCTGGGGCGTCTTCACTTCCACGAGCACGCGGACGTCATGCTCCCGTGCGAAGGACAGGTAGCCAGGGATATCGAGCATGCCGGTGCCCGGAACCTGGTGGTCGCTCTTGCCGTTGTAGTCGTGGAGGTGCATGTGCTTCACCCGGTCCACGTGCTTGAACAGCAGCTTCTGCTCGCGGAAATCGCTCCGGGCATCGTGGCCCACGTCCCATGTCAGGTAGAAGGAGTCCATGTAGCACAGCTCGTCGATGGCCTGGGCGATGAACGGAAGGTCGAAGTTGTTCACGTTCTCGGTGCATATCTGCACCCCCGAGGCCTTGGCCAGGGGGATTATCTCCTTGTAGGCCCTCCACAGGTTGGCGGTGAACTCGTCGATGTACTGCTCGTAGATCCACACCCGGCGGTCGGGGAGGGTGAAGTATATGCCGGGGCTCATGTGCATGTTGATGACGCGGACCCCCGCCTGGCTGGACCAGCCCAGGGCCTCGCGCATGCGGCTGAGGTGACCGTCTCGCACCGTCGGGTGGAGCGAGCCCAGGTCCAGCTCGTCCGGGGAGTGCAGCGTGAACTCGATGCCCGTGCTCCTAGATATGTCCCTCACCTCCAGCGGGTCGAGGGCCTCGGGGCAGTTGTCGGGCATGTTCATGTTCAGCTCTATGAACGACAGTTCCAGCTCCTGGCATAGGTCTACCAGACGGTGGAGGTCCGGCATCTCGATGAGCGCGGGCATGCCGAGGGAGAAGGACATGAGGTCCAGGACACAGTTGCGGTAATTAGTATTTGCCCCTTGCCCCGTCATATCCCGTACAGCGGGTCGCCGTCGTGCGCCAGCACCTCCTCGTGCACCGGGACGGGGCAGGGCGGGCTCCCTGGCTCCTCGCCGTAGTGGGCCCTCCACTTCTCGCACAGCCACCCCTGCAGCGTGAGGATGTCCTCCTCGCTCATGTGCTTGAACCGTCCCTGGAGCTTGAGGTACTCGGTCACGGGGACGATGCTCTTGGGCTTGTACGTAACCTTGGGCACCCCGTTCACCACCTCGTACAGGGTCCACATGCCGGTTTCCACCGCCAGGCGGTTTATGCTAACGCCCTTGGAGGGCTCGATCCTCCACCCGGGTATGCAGGGGGTGAGGCAGTGCAGGAAGCGGAAGCCCTTGGTCTCCTTGGCCTTCTGGACCTTGCGCACGAAGTCCGTGAAGTGCGCCACTGACAGGGTGGCGACGTACGGCACGTTGTGATCGGCGACTATACGTGCGATGTCCTTCTTGAAGTAGCGGTTGCCCTTGACCACCTGGCCCACCGGAGTGGTGGTGGTCCACGCCCCGAAGGGCGTGGCCGATGACCTCTGGATCCCGGTGTTCATATAGGCCTCATTGTCCAGGCACACGTAGATGACGTCCTCGTTGCGCTCGGCGGCCCCGGACAGGGCCTGCAGCCCGATGTCGAACGTGCCCCCGTCGCCGGCCATGCCCACGACGGTGGCGTCAACGCCCCGGCGCCGCAGGGCGGCCTTGATGCCAGCGGTCACCGCTCCCGTGTTCTCGAAGGCGGTGAAGAAGTAAGGTATCTTCCACGAGGATGTAGGGTACAGCGCGCCGAACACGACGAGGCAGGAGGCTGGAACGTACACCACGGTATTGGGGCCCAGCATCTTGGCGATGTTCTTGGCCGTGGCCGCGTACCCGCACCCTGGACAGGCGCCGTGGCCGTGGATGAGCATGTCCTCGCGGGGCACGTCCTTCATGCTGCTCATGCGGTTCATCTCTGCTCCCCCCTCAGCGCGTGCCAGGTGCACTCCCTGACCTTCTCCCCTCGAGCGCTCCTCTCCACGATATCGTACATCTCCCTCACCACCTCCACCGTGATGTCCCTGCCGCCTATGCCAGCGACATGGTCCGTTACCGGCACGCCGCTCCCGTACAGCGCGTTGCGGATCTCGGTGAACACGGGGCCGCAGCCGTTGAAGGCGGCGGAGCGGTCGAACACCCCCAGCCCCTTCAGCCCGGCCGTCGCCCGCCTCAGCTCCTCCCCCGGGAAGGGGCGCATGAACCGCAGCTTGATCAGCCCTGCCTTCTTCCCCTCGGCCCGGAGCTGGTCCACCGCCTCGCGGGCGATGCCTGCCCATGTCCCCACGCCCACGAGCGCTATCTCCGCATCCTCCATGCGGTACTCCTCGAGCAGGCCCCCGTACCTGCGTCCGGTCAGCGCTGCCGGTGATGTCCTG
>JAKPQL010000016.1 GCA_029547045.1 Deltaproteobacteria bacterium
CGGCATACCCCCGCTCCCTGAGAACCTTCCAGGCCTCCTGGTCGGTGAGGATGAACGACATCCGGTCGCCGCCGCACGAGAGCTGGGACGCCTTGGCAAGGAGGTTCGCCATGGAGACCAGGGCTGCCATGTCCCGGTGCGTCGCCTGGGAGGGCTGGTGGTGCCAGAGGATCACGTCGGAGAGGTATGCCGGCAGGTTCCACTTCTGGGCGATGAAGAACCCCACCTCCATATGGTTGGTCCCGCAGGTCTCCATCTCTGTTTCGTACATGGGCCTGTCCATGGCGATGGACATGTTGTACGCGTCCATGAACTCCTTGTGGAAGAACTGGTCCAGGATGATCTTTCCGATGTCGTGCAGGAGCCCTGCCACGAATTCCCTGCCCATGGTGCGCATGCCGAGCCTGCGGTCGATGTGACGGGCGATGAGCCCGGTGGCCACGCTGTGGTCCCAGAAGCTCTCCCGAACGGACACCTCCTGGGCCTTGCGCGACTTCAGCGCAGAGAAGACCGACAGCGAGGTGGTGATGTTGATGATCTCCGCAAGGCCGAGAAAGATGATGGCGTGGTGCAGGGTGTCCACCTTCCTGTCCCCCCTGCGGTAGAAAACCGAGTTGGCCATCCTGAGGACCTTTGCAGCCAGCGGCGGGTCCCGGTGGATGCACTCGGCGATGCTCTGGATGGACACGTCAGCCTGGTGGGCCAGGCTCAGGACCTCCAGGGCCACCGAGGGCATGGTGGGGAGGTCGTCGATGTTGCGTATCCGCTCGAGCACCTGGTCCTTCATCGCTAGAAGCTCACCCCCTGAAGCCTGTCGATGGCGTCAATGGCGGCGCGCGCCACGTCGGGGTTTGCGTCGTCCTGGTACGGCTCCAGCTCGGCGGCGAGGGCCTCGTCCTCCCACCCGGCCAGCGTCCTGATGGCCGAGATCCGCAGGAAGTCCGACCCGGAGGCGATGATGCCCAGCAGCCGCTGCTTCGCCTCCCGGTCCCGGAACATGCCCAGGGACTCGATGGCGTGGGACGCGGCCCACATGTTGTCCCCGGCGATGGCGTCTTCGAGTACGGGCCTGAGATCCCCCATCCTCTTGAGCCCCACGATGTCGATGGCGGCGAACCTGATCTGCTCGTGATCATCGACAAGGAGGTCCCTGACCGTGGACGGAGGGATGTCGAGGTCCCTGTCCCGGATGACGGCCAGGGCGGCGGCCCGGACCTCCCAGTGGGAGTCCTTCAGGAGCCTGAGGGCCATCTCGCCGAGGCGGGGGCTCCCCATGCGGTCCAGCCCGTTCAGGGCCGCGGTCATCACCGCAGGGTCGGCCTTGTCGAGCATGCGCACGAAGACCTCCTGGCCGCGCTCGGTCCCGATGCGGATGACGCTGTCCAGCGCCGCCTCGCGCACGTCGGGGTACCGGTGACTCAGAAACGGCTCGATCACCCCGAGATCCTCGGGATCCCCGAACTTGGCCAGCGCCTGCATGGCTGCGGAGATCACATGGCCGTCGGTGTCCTCCAGGAGCCGGTGGAACTCCTCCCGCAGGGATGCCCCGCCGATGGCGGCCAGCGCGTCGGCCAGGGCCCTCTTCACGTAGCCCTGGGAGGAATGGATGATCTCGCATATGCGCCCCGCCTCACGCTCGGAGCCGATCCTGCCCAGTACGTCGGCGGCCAGAATCTTGAGCTTGTCTTCGCCGTCGAGCAGCTCCAGCATGGCGGAGGTGTCGCCCAGGGAGCACAGGGCGTCCGTCACTGCGGCGAGCCGCTCTGCCTGGGTATCGGGGTCAGTGGCCCGGGCGAGGTCGACCAGGGCCTGCACGCTGGCCCTGTCGCCGATGCGGGACAGGGCGGAGAGCATCTCGCCGAGCAGCTCATCATCGGCGTCCGCCAGGTGCATGTCAATGACGGCCTTGATGGCATGGGACTGTCTCCGGGCAAGGCCTGCGATCTCTCCCGGGGAGAGGATCTTGAGCAGCGCCTTGACGATCTCTGTCTCCACATAGGCGCTGGCGTTCTCCAGCATGGCGACCAGGGGTTCCACGCACTGCTTCGCCCTGATCTTCCCGATGGTCTCCAGCAGGGCCGAGATCGTGAGCTCGTCGTGGCCCCACCTCTGGAGCTGTTCCAGCAGGAATGCCGGCAGGCCTTCATGGGGGAGGTGCGACATGGCCTCGATGGCGCTGAAACGGATCCACTCCTCGTCGTCGATGAGCGCCTTGAGGTGTTCGAAGGCTTTCGTGTCCCCCAGGAGACCCAGGGAGACGACCGCTGCGTTGCGGATGTTGGCATCGGCGTCACGGAGGCCCCCGATGAGCACGTCCACGCTTTCCGGATTGCCGATGGTGCCGAGGATGTCCAGCACGAAGAGCCTGATGTCGTCGTTTTCGTCAACGGCGAGCCGGTGCAGGACGTCGATGCCGTCATCCCCGATCTTGCGCAGGATATCGATGGCCGCGTTGCGCAGTCCCGGATCGATCTCGGCCACCAGGGGCGCGACGAGCTCCACGGCCCTCTTCCCGCCCATGAGCATGAGGGAGCTCTGGGCGGCGTCCCGCACGCCGCTGTTGGAATCCTTCAGGAGCCTCACCAGGCGCTCGACGGCGGCATCGTCCCCGGACTCTCCCAGCATGGTCGCCGCCATGCGCCGGTCCGCGGACTCCTGTGAGGCCATCAGTGCATCGATCTCTGTATAGTCCATGCTGTCCTCTGTCGCTTGGGGCCGCAGGGCCCCTTTCCCCTCAATCCTCGGGCTACCTGGCGTTGTACTGGACGAACGCCACTTCCTGTATCGGGTAATCCATGAGATCATCTGAGAGCATCAGCGTGATCTCGGTCTGGGAATACACGCTTGCCGCGGCACTCAGCCTCCGGAAGATGATGTGCCTGATGTCGTAGAGCCTGCTCTCGATGGAAGGGATCACGTCCGGGTCCACCTTCAGGCTCACCTGGGCGATGAGGATGCCTGATTTCCTCGGTGTCTTGGTTTCGTAGAAGACCATGAAGGGGTCAAGGACGAGGCCGTCCCCGCCGCTGATCGCAGCCTTCGGCGCCTGGGGGACGACCCCGGGTGTCTTCGGCGCCTCGGCGCCGCCCTTCAGGAGCACGAACCCGATGACAACGAGCAGCACGACGAGGCCCGCTGCACCCCCTGCAGCCGCCATGACGAGCTTTCTCGAGTACCGGGGCCGTCCTTCGACCGGAGCCTCCTCGGGGGCGGCAGGGCTCGGGGGTCCTTCTGCATCGGCCTCGGGCTCCTGGCTCTCCAGGGAGATCCCGTCCTTGTCGAGCTCGGCCTTGCCGGCATCGGCAAAGACGATGCCCTCCTTGTCGAGATCCGCCTTTCTCCCCGGCTGGTCCGCCACGCATGCACCTACTTGTTGAATATCTGGTTGATCTTCTGACTGAGGGTCTCGGCGGTGAACGGCTTGACGATGTAGTTGCTGACCCCGGATTTCACCGCCTCTATGATATTCTCCTGCTGGGCCTCGGCAGTCACCATGAGGAAGGGTATGTGCTTGAGCGCGTCGTCCGCACGGACCGCCTTGAGCAGCTCGAGACCCGTCATCTTGGGCATGTTCCAGTCCGAGACCACCAGGTCGATCTTTTCCCGCTGGAGCACCTCGATGGCAGTGGCACCATCGTCGGCTTCGATGATATTGGCGAAGTTCAGCTGCCGCAGGATATTCTTCACGATCCTGCGCATGGTGGAGAAATCGTCGACGACGAGGATCTTCATGTTCTTGTCAAGTGTCATGGATACCTCCAGTACTCCTGCCTTTCCCTTCTCATCGTATCTTCGCGGTCAAATCTTTACATGCTGATCTCTTTGAGGATCTTCTGCATCTTGGATCTCAGCCGGAGCACGGCCTTGGTGTGGATCTGGCTCACCCGCGACTCGGTGAACTTCAGGACATGGCCGATCTCCTTCATGGTGAGCTCGTCGTAGTAGTAGAGCGAGATCACCATGCGTTCCTTCTCCGGCAGCGACTGGATGGCCCTGGCCACCATGGAGCCGACCTCGGCGTAGCGGAGCTTGTGCGAGGGCCAGTCCTTCTCGTCCTGGATGATGAACTCCAGGATGTTGCGCTTGGAGAGGTCGGCGTCGTCCTCGCCTAGGTCGTCGAGGCTGAGCAGCGACACCGAGGCGGTTTCGGAGAGCAGCCGGTAGAACGACTCCATGTCTATGTTCATCTCCCTGGCGACCTCCGCGTCGCTGGCGGGCCTGCCCAGGGCGTACTCCAGCTTCGCATACGCGTCCTCCACCTTGCGCGCCTTCTGTCGCACCGAGCGGGGCACCCAGTCCATGGACCGGAGTTCGTCCAGGATGGCGCCACGGATCCTGAACTCCGCGTAGGTCTTGAACTTGATCTGCTTGCTGGCGTCGAACTTCTCGATGGCATCGATGAGCCCGATGACGCCCGCGTTGATGAGGTCGTTCAGGTCGATGTGCGGAGGCAGCCGGATGGCGATTCGGCTCGCGATGTACTTGATCAGCGGGGCGAACTCGTTGATGATCTTCGCCCGGATCTTCGGGTTGAGCTTCTGCTCCTCAGTAAGTTCCGTGTACACGATATCCTGCATGGCTCGTTCCTTTCGCCTGGTTCAAGAGCATCTTCCGGAAGAAGAACTGGAGGTTCCCGCTCGTGGACGCCCGGGAGGTCTCCTCGAGCCTGTCCGCGATCCTGGCGAGCCTCTTCACGGCATCGCCGTTCGGGTTGACCCCCACGAACGCCTTCTGCGCCTTGATGCACTCCGGAATGGATTTGTCATGCGGGATGGAGCCGAGCATCTCCAGGGCCACATCCCCGAGGAACCTATCACATACCAATGTCAGTTTCTCCGCCACGTGATCCCCCTCTGATTTCGATGTCACGTTATTCACAATGAGGTCGAACCTCTTGATTCCGTAGTGTTTCCGCAGCACCTTGATGAGTGCGTACGCGTCGGTGATGGACGTGGGCTCCGCGGTGGCCACCACGATGATCCGCTGGGATGCCGCGTTGAAGTACATGACGTTCCTCGAGATCCCCGCGCCGGTGTCCACGATCATGTAGTCGAAGTCCCCGTCGAAATGGTCCAGCGCGTTCACGAGGCTGATCTGCTGGGAGGGATTGAGGTCCGCGAGTTCCTGGATGCCCGACGACGCCGGGATGATCCTGATGCCCGACGGCCCCGTGAGCACGATGTCGTCGATGGAACACTCTCCGTCCAGCACGTGCTTGATGGTGAGCCGCGGCGCGATGCCCAGCATCACGTCCACGTTGGCCAGGCCGAGGTCAGCGTCCAGGACCAGCACCTTCTTGCCCTTGGAGGCGAGCAGGATGGCCATGTTCACCACGATGCTCGTCTTGCCCACACCCCCTTTGCCGGAGGTGACGGAGATGACCTCGGGGGTCCGCGCCGTGCCGTCCTTGAAGATCTTCCGTAAGGTATGTGCCTGATCTTTCATCGTGCGTCTCCAAGCGTGCATGCTACGATCTTGTCCGGACAGGCCGGCTCGATGTCCTCGGGCACCCTCTGGCCGGTGGTGATGTGGGAGACCGGGGTGCGGTGGACCATGTTGTGGGTGACGATCCCGCCGAAGCTGTGTGCCTCGTCGGCCTTGGTGAAGATCATGCGGTCGATCTTCAGCGGCGAGAACGCCGTGGTGATGGTGTCCATCTCCCGGTCCCGGGTGGCGACCGGCATGAGGAGGAACCGGCACGCCTTCACCCCGTCGAAGAACCCGATGAGCTGGCGCACGTGGTCCGCGCAGAAGGGCGAGCGCCCCACGGTGTCCACGAGGATGAGGTCGGTGGATTCGAGCTGGTTCATGGCCGTGGCGAACTCGGGAGGGGTCGTCACGGAAAAGAACGGTATGTTCAAAATTTTGGCGTATATCCGGCTCTGGTCCACCGCGCCGATCCGGTAGCTGTCCAGCGTGACCAGCGCCACCCGCTTCCCCTCCGCCATCACGGCCCGGGCCGCCATCTTGGCGATGGTCGTGGTCTTGCCGACGCCCGTGGTGCCGAGGAAGATCCGGATCCGCTCGTTCGTGGGGGCCTCCACGCGCAGCAGCCTAGAGAGCAGGTTCTTCACCTTATCCTCCGTGACGCCATCCCCCAGCTTGGAGAGGATGAGGTCGACGATGCTCTCCCGGACGCCCCCGGCCAGGAGCTTGTCCCGCAGAGGGCTGTAGGGCGCGACCTTGCTCTGAGACATGAGGTGCTTGAGCATCTTCTTCAACTCGACGATCTCGTCGCCGATATGCCCAGATACCGGAAGCGGCGGGGCAGGGTGGTTCCTCGCCTCCGGTGTCCCGCTGTGAGCGTTCTTCCCCTGCATCTTCTTAATAAACGTGTCGCTGTCATAGTCAACCGCGGCCACCACCTCGATGAGCGGCTTGCTCATGAGCCCGTATCCGCTCTCCTTGATCTCCCGCGTGGATATGATGACCGCGTTCGAGCCCAGCTCGGACTTGATCTGCGTCAACGCATCCTTCATGGATACCGCCGTGTAGGTTCTAATTTGCATCGATCCTCACCAGCCCCAGGTTCTTGATGGTCACCTCAGGAGGAATCTCGTTGTGGGACAGCACGACCAGGTCGGGCATGTACCGCTCCGTCAGCCGCTTCACGTAGGACCTGCTGATGGGAGAGGTGAGCAGGATCGGTACCAGTCCCTGTTTCCCCACGCTGTTTACCTCCTTGTTCAACGTCATCAGGATCTTCTGTGATTTCTCAGGATCTAATGCAAGATACGAACCATGTTCCGTGTGCTGGATGGAACTCGAAATCAACCCGTCTATGGCCGGATCCAGGGCCATCACGCTGATGACGTTGTTCTGGACGTAAGAGGAGCTGATGGTGCGCATGAGGGCCTGTCTGACATACTCCGTCAGAATGTCGGGGTCCTTGGTCATGTGGCCGAAGTCGGCGCAGGTCTCCAGGATGGTGAGGATGTTCTTCACAGAGACCTTCTCCTTCAGGAGGTTCCGCATGACGCGCAGGACCACTCCGGCCGGGAGCGTCCCGGGGATGAGGTCCTCCACCACCTTGGGGTGGGACCTGGACACCGCGTCCAGGAGCGCCTGGAGCTCCTGCCTGCCCAGCAGGTCGTGGGCGTTGCCCTTGATGGCCTCGGTGAGGTGCGTGGCCACCACGGTGGCGGCGTCCACCACGGTGAGACCAGCCACCTGGGCGCGCTCGCTGTCGGACTTCTTGATCCAGAGGCCGGGCAGGCCGAAGGCGGGCTCCTTCACCGGGATGCCCGGGATGTCGATCTCGACATTTTCCGGGTTCAGCACCATGAGTCGGTCTGCGATGGCCTCGGCCCGGGCTATCTCGATCCCCTTGAGGAGCAGCCGGTACTCGTTGGGCTTGAGCTCGAGGTTGTCACGCACATGGATGGGCGGGACCACGATCCCCAGCTCGCCCGCCACCGACTTGCGCATGCCCTTGATCCGGGAGAGCAGCTCGCCGCCCTGGGCGGTGTCCACCAGCGGTATCAGGCCGTACCCCACCTCGAACTCGATGATGTCCATGGGCAGCAGGGCCTCGGCGGACACCTCCTCCGCCGGCGGAGGGGCCTCCTCCTCTTCCTTCTCCACGGCCTTGAACCGGAGGCTCACCCAGCCGACCCCGCCCATGATGGATGCCATGGTGAGAAAGGCGATGTGCGGCATGCCGGGCAGCAGGCCGAAGATGAAGATGATGCCGCCCGCGGTGAGGAGCGCCATGGGCTGGAACGAGAGCTGCTCGGAGAGCTGGGCGCCCACGGACTTGTCGGCGGCCGACTGGGTCACGATGATGCCGGCCGCCGAGGAGATGACGAGCGCCGGGATCTGGGTCACCAGGCCTTCGCCGATGGTGAGGATCGAGTAATTCATCAGCGCCTCGGTGAGCGGCATACCCTTCTGGAGCACGCCGATGATGATGCCGCCGAGGATGTTGATGAACACGATGATGATGCCCGCGATGGCGTCACCCCGGACGAACTTGGTGGCGCCGTCCATCGCGCCGTAGAACTCCGCCTCCCTGGCGATGCGTTCGCGTCGGGCCCTGGCCTCGGCCTCGGTGATCATGCCGGCGTTCAGGTCGGCGTCGATGGCCATCTGTTTGCCGGGCATGGCATCCAGGGTGAACCGCGCGGTCACCTCGCCGATGCGGGTGGCGCCCTTGGTGATCACCACGAAATTGATGATGACAAAGATGCTGAAGACCACGAATCCCACCACGTAGCTGCCGCCCACCACGAACTGGCCGAAGGTGTGGATCACCCTCCCCGCAGCCAGCTCTCCCTCGGATCCGTGCAGCAGGATGATCCGGGTGGATGCGATGTTCAGCGCCAGCCGGTACAGGGTGATCAGCAGCAGGAGGGACGGGAATACGGAAAAGTTCAAAGGATTGGTTGTGTACATGCTCACCATGAGGATGATGATGCCCACAGCGATGCTGAAGGTGAGCAGGATGTCCAGCAGGAAGGTGGGCAGCGGCACCAGCAGGATGATGAGCACTGCAAGGACGCCGGCGGCCATGAAGATATCGCCCCCGATCTTTTCGGTGAGCCGTACGGGAAGGGTCTGCGCTGCCATATTACCTCGCTACCTTCGCCTTGAGGCGGTATACGTAGGCCAGTATCTCGGCCACTGCCTTGTAGAGCGACTCGGGGATGATTCCCCCGATGTCCACGGTCCTGAACAGGGCCTGGGCCAGGGGCTTGTTCTCCATCACCGGGACGCCCGACTTCCTGGCCACCTGCTTGATCCTCTCCGCCACCTCTCCCGCACCCTTGGCAACCACCGTGGGCGCGATCATCTTGCCGCGGTCGTACTGCAGGGCGACTGCCAGGTGGGTGGGGTTGGTGATGACCACGTCCGCCTTGGGCACTGCCCGCATCATCCTCCTCCTGGCCATGTGCATCTGGATGGACCGGATGCGGCTCTTGATCATGGGGTTGCCCTCGGACTGCTTGAACTCGTCCTTGACCTCCTGCCTGGTCATCATGAGGTCCTCCCGGTACTGCCACCGCTGGAAGGCATAGTCGGCCGCGGCGATGAGGACGAAGATCATCAGGATGTCCCAGAGGAGCCGGGTGGTGGAGCGATAGATCGTCAATACTATGACGCTGACGTCAGTGCTCATGAGGGGCAGGAAATCCACGATCTCCCGCCGGATTGCCCGGTAGGAGACCCAGATGATGATGAGCATGATGATGATCGTTTTGACGAGCTGTTCCAAGCCTTTTATGGACATGAACTTGTTCTTGAAACCCGTGAGCGGGTTGAGCTTGGAGAGCTTGGGCGTCATGGCCTCGGGACTCGCCTTGAACCCGACCTGCAGGATATTTGACGCAATTCCGATGATAAGGAAGAGCGCCAGCAGCGGCAGTACCAGCATACCGAGTTTCACCATGCCCTGCCTGAGGATGAAGACGGCACTCACCCCGGTCCCGTCCCACATGGATAGATCTGCCAGGTACGAGGCGACGACGGTTCCGAGCCGTTGCGCAACCGCCGGAATATAGAGATAGAATGCAATGATCATGGCGAGGAACAGCATGGCGGTGGAGACCTCCATGCTCTTGCAGACCTGCCCCTTTTCCCGGGCCTCGTCGATGCGTTTTTGGGTAGGGTCCTCTGTTCGCTCTTGACCGTTCTCGTTTTCCTTGGCCATGGCAACGAGGTATGCGAAAAACATACCAGACCGGGACCGCCGTCCCTGGACACAGGACCGACCACGGGGCGCTCCACGGCCTGGCCCTGTGGTTTCATCTATACAGGACGCACATTTTGTGCAACATACTATACAGATGCGCGTTCCCTGATCCCAGCAGACTGTGAAATGGAGGGATTCATTCGGTGATCACATTGAAAGAACTGCGGAAGTCCAAAGGACTCACCATGGGCAAGCTGGCGGAGCTCAGCGGGGTGTCGGCAAAGACCGTGTCCCAGTACGAGCAGGACCCTCCGGGCAGGCCGAGCAGGAAAGTGCTGGACAAGATCTCGGCCGCACTGAAGGTGAGCACGGACGAGCTCATGGCATGCGTTTACCCTGCGCGCAGAGACCCCGGGGGACGGGGCGTCTCTGAGGCCGAGGGCACCATCATGCTGGAAGAGGAGCACGTGAACAGGGTCCTGCGGCTTGTCGACAAGGAGATCGAGGAACTCCGGTTCAGCCTCATGGACGGCGCTGAGCTTGCAGGGGAGTACCCGTCCCTCGCCCGGTGCATGGACATGATCAGCCGCGATATCGACCTGCTCATGGACATCAGGGACCGGTTCGGGGGATAGACGCATCCACCATGCGAAACTCAGGACGTGGCGCGGTGGAGAAGGCCTGAAGCGCTCGATGATCCGGTTCGAGAACGTCACCAAGATCTATCACGACACCGTCTATGCCGTCCGGGACATCACCCTGAGCATAGAAAAGGGCGACCTGTGCTTCATCGTGGGTCCCTCGGGGGCGGGAAAGACCACGCTGCTGAAGCTCATGTTCGGCATGGAGCGTCCGTCCCGTGGCACCGTGTCGCTGTTCGACCGCAGGACCGACGGGCTCGACGCATCCAGCATCCAGGCCATCAGGCGGCATACCGGATTCGTGTTCCAGGATTACCGGCTCATCGACGACTGGACGGTGTACAACAACGCCGCCATCATGCTTGAGATCCTCGGGAAACCCGCCGTCTACATCCGGGGCCGAGTCTGGCGCATGCTCAAGTGGGTGGGACTCCAGCACAAGGTGTACGAGAGGGCCAGGAACCTCTCGGGAGGGGAGCGGCAACGTCTCGCCCTGGTGCGGGCCATCATCCACGACCCGGACATCCTCATCGCCGACGAGCCGGTGGGCAGCCTGGACGAGCCCATGGCCAGGTACATGATGAACATGTTCCTCAAGCTCAACAGGAAGGGAACCACCATCGTCATCGCGAGCCACCGGCAGGACACCCTCATGGAGTATGCGAAGGTGTTCCGCATGGAACACGGCTGCCTCGTTGAGCCCGGGTCCGATGCATGATCAGGCTCTTCTACATCTTCAAGCTCATCGCGAGAGGCCTGCGGCTGCGGCCGGCGGGGAGCGCGCTGACGCTCGTGGCCTGCTGGTTCGCCATGAGCCAGCTCTCCCTGGCCTTCACCGTGGTGGACATTGCCGACCGTCTCAGCACCATGCCCGCCACCTCGGGGTCCATGGTGGCATACGTGAAGGAGGGCACCCCCCGCGAGAATGTCGCTGCACTGGGGAACACCCTCCGGTCCCGGCCCGAGGTGGCCAGGGCGCTGTTCATCCCCCGGGACAAGGGGCTCGAGAAGATGCGGAAGTGGCTCGGGGCGTCGAACCCGCTCGTGGAGGACGTTGATCCGGCGATCCTGCCCGATGCCTTCGAGATCACCCTGAACAGGGAGCACGCCCACGACGCCCCTCGCCTCGCCCGTGAGATCGCCGGGATCGACGGCGTGAGCGATGTACGGTACCGCACGGGCCTCATCGGGTCCATTGCCGGGTCCTTCACCCGGATCGTCATCGGCGCCTGCGCCTTCGGCGCGGTGGTGGTGATCTGCCTTATGCTGGTGATCTACCTGTCCATCCGGGTAGGCATCGTTTCCCGGAAGCAGGAGATCGAGGTCATGAAGATGCTCGGCGCCACGGTGGCGTTCAGGTACTCCCCGTATCTGATCGAGGCCGCCGCGTACGGCCTTGCGGGCTCGGCGGCCGCGCTGTTCACGACCTCGGCGGCACTGGGGCATCTGTCCGGATATTCCGCGGCACTTCAGACGGTGATCCGCCCCATCGGCCTGAACCACGCGGCATCGGTGGTGTTCTTCTCCTGCTTCTGCAGCATGGCGGGCGCACTGCTCGCCGTCAGGAAGAGCATCGATGTCTAGGGCGCTCCTCTTCCTGGTGCTGGCCTTCTTCCTGTGCCTGTCGCTGACGGCATGGGCGAAGGACGAATCCCGGAAGATCCAGGAACTCGGCCGGAAGGTCAAGGCCATCGACGAGAAACACCAGGCAGAACAGCAGCGCATCAGGGACATCGACAGGACCATCTCGCTCACCCAGGGCGAGATCTCGTCGGCGAGGGAAAAGGGCAGGACCATCAACGAGAAGATCATCGCCCAGAAGATCCAGATCGGCCGGTACGAGAAGGCCCTCATGCAGTCGCAGGGAGCGCTGCGGCAGAAGTGGCTTGCCCTGTACAAGGGCGCCTACCTGGACATGGTGGATGTACTCTCCACGCACACCGAGTACTCGGGATACATCGACGCCATCATTGCGAAGAACAAGGAGGAACTCGCCGAATACGCCCAGGCGAAGGAACGGCTGGTGGCGGCCAAGAATCGTCTCGACGAGGCATCCCGGGCACAGAGGGAGAACCTGCAGGAGCTGCAGGACAAGGTGACGGTGCTCAACAAGGAGCACGAGAAGAAGGCCGTGCTCCTCGCATCGCTCCGCAAGGAGAAACGGACCTATGAGGGACAGATCCAGAGCCTCCTCAAACAGCTCCAGGCCAGCAGGGCGAAGTCGCCCAGCCGGGGCATGGACAAGAGGATGGGTGACCTGCCCTGGCCGGTGAAGGGGACCATTGTCCGCGGGTTCGGCATTTCCACCCAGGACGGGTATGCGCAGATCTCCAACGGCGTTGACATCGAGGCGGCCGAGGGCTCGCCCGTGAAGACCATACATGCGGGTACGGTGGCATACTACAACTACGTACCGAAGTTCGGCAACACCATGATCATAGACCACGGCGGCGGTCTTTTCTCCGTGTACGGGCATCTCCAGAAGGCCCTGAAGGCTTCCGGCGACCCCGTGGATGCCCGGGAGGACGTGGCCCTGGTGGGACAGAGCGGGGACGTGGATAGGCCGATACTGCATTTCGAAATCCGGCACAAGGACAAGCCGCAGGATCCGGTGAGATGGCTCTCCCGGATGAACCGCCAGAACCCCTGACGGGCCCGTCCCCCGTGTGATGCCGCATGCAGGATATTTATCCCTCATGCGCGATATGCTATAGGACGATGCAGTACAAAGAAGCACAGCATCTCTTCAAGAAAGGGTGTGTATGAGAAACATGAAGACGATACTGCCCGGCATCCTGGTGGCGGTGTTCATGGGCCTGCTGTTCCTTCAGCATACGGATGCCCTCAACGCCGAAACCTCTTCCATCTTCCCCGAACTCCAGAAGTTCACCGACTGCCTCGACCTCATCGAGAAGTACTACGTGGACGAGGTGCAGCCCTCATCCCTCATCGAGGGCGCCATCAAGGGCATGACCTCGACACTGGACCCCCACTCCGCCTACCTCTCCAAGGAAGACTACAAGGAGATGCAGATCAGCACCTCCGGATCCTTCGGCGGGCTCGGCATCGAACTCGGACTCCGCGACGGGCAGCTCACCGTCATCACCCCCATCGAGGGCACGCCGGCCTTCAAGGCAGGCATTCTCCCGGGGGACAGGATCCTCAAGATCGACTCCACCCCCACCCTGGACATGACCCTGGAAGAGGCGGTGAAGCTCCTCAGGGGGCCCAAGGGCACCAAGGTGACGCTCACCCTGGGCCGTGAGAACGCGGAGAAACCCATAGAGGTGACCATCACCAGGGCGATCATCCACATCCAGAGCGTCATCTCCCAGACGCTCGAGCCCGGATACGGCTACATCAAGATCAGAAACTTCCAGGTGGACACCTCCGAGGCGGTGAGGAAGGTCATGCAGGGCATGCTGAAATCCGGGCCCCTCAGGGGGCTGGTCCTCGACCTCAGATACAATCCCGGCGGGCTGCTCGACCAGGCCATCGCGGTGAGCGACCTGTTCCTGAGCGAGGGGAAGATCGTCTACACCGACGGCCGCAAAGCCGAGGACAGGGTGGAGTACACGGCCCGGAAGGAAGGCTCCTTCGACGGCTTCCCCATCGTGGTCCTCATCAACGGCGGTACGGCCAGCGCCGCGGAGATCGTCTCAGGAGCCCTCCAGGACAACAACCGCGCCGTCATCGTGGGCGTGAGGAGCTTCGGCAAGGCATCGGTGCAGACCATCCGCCCCCTGAGCGACGGGTCCGCCCTGAAGCTCACCATTGCACGGTACTACACCCCCTCGGGCAGGTCCATCCAGGCAAAGGGCATCGAACCCGACGTGCTGGTGGAGCAGCAGGTCACATCCCAGGATGGGGCCCAGCAGTTCATCCGGGAGAAGGACCTCAAGTCCCACCTGAGTCCGAAGCGCGAAGAGCCTGCGGACCCGGGCGAGGCGACGAGCGGCCCGGTGAATCTGGAAAGGGATTACCAGCTCAAGTACGGACTTGACCTGCTCAAGACCTGGGAGGTGTTCCACAGGGTGAAAAAGGCTGCATGAAGAGACCCCGGAAGAGGAAGACACCCCGGAAGAAGGTCATCGTCGCCGTCGCCGGCTCCCTGATCGTCCTGGCCCTCGTGGTGTCGGGCATCCTCCTGTACACCTCCAGGCCCTCCGGGCCCCCGGAGAGGCCAACCCGCCCCGAAACTCCGGCCGCTGCCGGACCGGTGATCGTCGGAGAGGAGCTCCTCATCAAGGGATGCCTGTTCGACCTCGGGGTACCCAGGGACCGTGTCCGCTTCGACGGCCGCACCGTGCACGTCTCGCCGGATAAGACGCCGCCTGCGGAAAAGATCCGGAGGGCCTTTGCGGAACTGGGCAGGGAAGAGGGCGTCAGGGTGGCCGTGCAGGGACCCACCCGCATCTCGCTCACCATGGACGGCCACGACTGGGACATCTTCTTCGAGGCTGCCGCACCGGTGAAGACCCGGGCCAGGATCGCCGTCATCGTGGACGACATGGGACAGGACATGGCGGTGGCGCGCAGGCTCGCGGCCATCCGGGCCGACCTCACCTTCGCCGTGATGCCCCACGAGCCCCACACCGCGGACGTCGCCCGCTACCTCCAGCGCCAGGGCAGGGAGGTCCTGCTCCACCAGCCCATGGAGGGAAGCGGCAAGAATCCCGGCCCGGCGGCCATCTACGGGTCCACCGATCCCCTGGAGGCGGCCGCCATCCTGGAGGAGTCGCTGGAGCTGGTACCGCAGGCCAAGGGGGTGAACAACCACATGGGCTCGGTGGTCACCCGGGACAGGCAGATCATGGAGGCGCTGTTCACGGTCCTGAAGGACAGGGGGCTCTTCTTCATCGACAGCCTCACCACAGGCTCTTCGGTGTGCCGCGAAACCGCACAGGCCGTAGACCTGCCCTTCGGGGCGCGCGACGTCTTCCTCGACAACGAGCCCTCGGCGGGCTACATCTCCGGCCAGATCGAGGACCTCGTCACGGTGGCGCTGCGCCGCGGGTGGGCCATCGGCATCTGCCACCCCCACGAGGCCACCGTGGAGACACTGTCCCGCGAGATCCCGCGGCTCGCGGCCAGGGGCATCGAGGTGGTGAGGGTATCCACCCTGGTGGACATGCCCGACCAGTAGCCTCTCCCCGTCGCCGGCGTGACCGTGCACGCACCCATGCCGGAACCCTCTTTCTTCTGGTCCTGCCTCGATTGACTCAGGAGCGCCCTTTGGGATATACACAGTCACACATGAAGGGCTCGAGACGATGAAACAGTGGTTTGTGATCCAGACGAACCCCAAGGAAGAGCACCTGGCCACCCTCGTGCTGGGCCAGAACGGCATCACCATCTACCAGCCGTTCATGGAGAAGTACGTGTTCCATGCCAGGAAGAAGACCCTGAAGCGGTACCCGCTGTTCCCCAGCTACCTGTTCGTCCACATCACGCCCAGCGAGGAGGAGTTCCACAAGATCCGGTGGTGCCGGGGGGTCCGCAGGATCCTCATCGACAACTACCAGCCCATCCCCATCGAGGACTCCTTCATCTCCTCCCTGCAGACGCTCCAGGATCAGGAGAGCGGGGTCATCAAGAAACCCGTGGACTACATGCCCGGGGACACGGTGAGGATCAGGTCGGGTCCCCTGAAGGACCTCGTGGGGATCTTCGAGGCCTGGGGATCCGACGAAGGCAGGGTGAAGATCCTCATCCAGATGGTGAACAACCGCGCCAAGGTGGTCATGCACTCCTCGCTCATCGAAAAGGCCTGATCGGCGGAGGGGGCCCATTAAAAAAATCTTCGGCACCGCAAAGACGCTGAAGGCCGCCCAGGCAAGGGCCCTGGAGCGCCTCTACCGGAGACGCGTCCCGTTTAACGCCGTTCTCACCCATGAGCTCTGCACCGAGCTGTGCCGCATCTCGCACGAGGCTGGCGTACAGATCGGCCTGCTCATCAACCGGCTGGGGGGCATCGAGTATGTCCTGGCAGGCACCTCGTCGGGGATATCCATCCCCGAGCTGCACCGTATGAGGACCCACCCCGGCAGGCTCCAGGGCCTCAGGCTCATCCACACCCACTTCCATGACGGCAGCCTCACCTTCGAGGACCTCACCGACCTCGCCAAGCTTCGCCTCGACATGGTGTACGCGGTCGAGGTGCGCGACGACGGATCCCCGGGTCTCGCCCACGGGGCCCACCTGATCCCCGCGGACGGATCGGGAACGCTGTGGAAGCTCCTGGAGCCGGTGCCCACCTACCGCATCGACATCCCCTTCGATGCCTTCATCGCATCCCTGGAGGGCGAGATCACCCGGAAGCAGAGCACGCTGGTCAAGGGTTCCCCCGAGGACCGGGCCATCCTCGTGGTGGTGTCGTCCGCGTCCGGGGATGCCCTCCAGGACACGATCGCCGAGTTCCAGGCACTGGCCCGGGCCGCCGAGGTGACGGTGGTGGACACGGTGCTGCAGAAAAGGCCGAGGCCCGACCCCCGGTACGTGATCGGCAAGGGCAAGGTCAGGGACATCTACATCAGCGCCCTGGCGCAGGACGCCAACCTGCTCGTCTTCGACCACGAGCTTACCCCCTCCCAGGCCCGGTCCATCGCCGAGATCGCGGACATGCGGGTCATCGACAGGACCCAGCTCATCCTGGACATCTTCGCCCGCAGGGCGCGCTCCCGCGAGGGGAAGATCCAGGTGGAGCTCGCCCAGCTCAGGTACAACATGTCCCGCCTCGTGGGAAGAAACCCGTCCCTGAGCAGGCTGGCAGGAGGCATCGGAACCCGGGGGCCCGGCGAGGCCAAGCTGGAGATCGACAGGCGCCGCGCCAAGGAGCGCATGGAGCGCCTGGAGCGGGAGACCCGAAGGATCAGCCGCAAGCGCCGCCTCACCCGGGCACGCCGGGGAAGGCAAGGGCTCCCCGTGATCTCCATCATCGGGTATACCAACACGGGCAAGTCCACCCTCCTGAACTCCCTGACCGGGAGCAGCGTGCTCACCGCGGACATGCCCTTCGCCACCCTGGACCCGGTGGGCAAGCGGCTCCGGTTCCCCCGGGACACCCAGGCCGTGGTCACCGACACGGTGGGCTTCATCCGCGATCTGCCCAGGGATCTCAAGGCAGCCTTCATGGCCACTCTTGAGGAGCTCGAGGACGCCCAGCTCCTCCTGGAGGTCATCGACCTCACCGACCCACACATGGATTACCGCATCCAGGCCGTCGACGAGATCCTCGCCGGACTGGGGCTGAACGACAGGCCGAGGCTCAGGGTGTTCAACAAGGCGGACCGGGTGGGACAGGAGACCGCCCGGGCATGGGCCGAGCGGTACGACGGGGTGGCCGTGTCCGCCCTGGACAGGTCGACGCTCACCGCCCTCATGGACCGGGTGGAGCGATTCTTCATCGATTGACCCGGCCCCTATTGCTTCTTGCCGTTGATGAGCTGCAACGATTCGTCAATGAGCCTGCCCGGGAGCCTGAGCGATCTCAGGAGCGATGCGGCCACCGTGTTCGACAGGGTGTCGATGGGGGCCACCATGACCATGGGATCATCCAGGGTCCCTGACACCTTCATGCTGAGAACGATGAACCTGCCCTTGTCCCCGGCGAGGACCCACCCCACCACCGGGATCATGCTCACGGCCCTGTCAATGGTCTCCAGGGGCTGCACGCCGATGGACGCGTCGATCTTTTTGGAACCCAGGGTGTACGTGCCCACTGCCGATGCCTGGATGGAGTTGCTGTCCAGGGACAGGTCGTCGAAGTTCACCACATTGTCCCTGATGTTCAGTGTCGCATGGATGCGGTTGTAGGTGAAGTGCCTGCTGAGGAAGTCGATGTCCTGGGTCTGGGAGATCCGGTAGACGTTCAGCAGGGAGAAGATCTGGGACAGGAGCTTGTACCTGCGGATCTCGCCGTGTTTCGCGGTCACTGCCAGCGTCCCGTTCAGGCTGTCCGTACCGCCCCAGAGGCGGCCGTCCACATCCAGGAGCCCGTCCATGGCCATTGTGCCGCCCGAAGCCTCGAGGAGCTTCTTCAGATCCGAATCCTGCAGTTTGACGGTGACATCGAAGGATGAGGGGCCGTCCAGTGCGAGTTGCGCCGTGCCCCGGGCAGACCCCCAGACGGTCTCCATGACGAGCCCCTCGAGCTTCAGAAGCCCCTGGTCCAGTGTTGCATCCGCTCTGGCCGACTGTACCGGAAGGCCGTAGATGACGCACTCATTGAAATGCATGCCGGCATCTGCCCTGATATCCTTGAGGAAGGAGAATCCCGCACCCTTGCCGTCGAGATGCAGCCCCTGCACGGTGACGTCGCCCGTGAAGAACGGCTGCTTCTCCCTGAGGACCTCTCCGCTCAGGGTGGCCAGAACCTCGCCTGAGCGCACCTGAAGCCCCGTGAAGGATATACGCGGGCTCCTCACCGTCATACTCCCGTCCAGGGTGATCATGTCGTCCTGCAGGGGCAGGGTGGCATGGTGCAGGGCGATGGCCCCGGAGGCACGGGGTTCGCTGCCCCACGCAAGCGCAAGTTCTCCTTCTGCTGAACCTCCCAGGACCCGCGTGCCGGTGGCGCCGTTCACGGACACGTCCCTCAGGTCGATCCTTCCGGTGAGCCGGGCAGATCCGTCATCGCCCTGCAGGGCAACCGTCCCCTCCAGGCGTGATGACGGGGATCGGATCACCAGCCCTTCCAGAGAAGCGCCGTTCTTCTCTGCGAGGCGGAGCCTGAAATCCGCCGCCGCGCTCACGGACCGGACCCGCCAGGTGCGTTCCTCCTGGGCCACAGTGACCCCGGCTGCGCGCAGGTCCATGGCCCCCCTGAGGTCCCTGCCCTTCCCGGAGCCCTCCACCTTCAGGGCGGCATCATCCAGGGTGACCCTGCCCTGCGGCCTGAGCTGGTCCATGAGCAGGACAAACCGGGACCGGCTCTCCCCGAAGGGGGCGCTCAGGCGTGCGTCCAGCCTCCTGATCCGTGACCGGTCGAACTGCCCGGCCAGGATGATGCGCAGAGGCGCCGAGAAGCTCTCTGCGCTGATGGTGCCGGACATGCCGGCGATCTCATGGGGGCCCCAGGTGCAGGTGCACCCGTCGAGCCGGACGTTGCCCCTGGCCATGAACGGGTTCTTCCTGGCCTCGTCATAGTAGGTCATCGCCTTGCCCTTGATGCGCCCCTCCTTCACCCGCGACACCGGGCCCAGGAGGCGGTGGGGCTCCCCGGGGACCATGGACGCCCTCCAGGCCCTGAGGAAATCTGCTGCGGGCATGTCCAGCTCCACGTCCACCCCCACCCGCATGAGCGGCCTCACCGCACCGGGGAACACGATGTCCACCCGTCCCAGCCGTGAATCGCCCACCTGGCCGGACAGGTTCCGGAAGCGGATGTCGCCCTTGCCGTAGATCACCTCGCCGGTGATGCCCGTCACCCGGTCAGGGGTGTATCCCGCGCTGAAGCTCTGCCCCTTGAGTTCCTGGACCACATGGAGGTTGTCCAGCAGCTCGACCCCCGAGAAGAACCCGCCCAGGGGCCCCTGGTACCGGGCCGCGGAGAACCTCGATCTCCCGCCCCTGATCTGAGCGGTGAGGAGGTCCTTCAGCCAGGGGGGGAAGCTGTCCACCGGGAGCAGGGACACCACCTTCTCATAGTCGAACTCCCGGGAGGACGCCTCCAGGTCGAGCATGACCCCCGTCCACGAATCCAAGTCCGTGATGCCGCTGGCCGTACCCCTGCCCGAAATCTCTACCACGGGCGTCTTGATAGAGAGATCCCTGATCGTCATGCGCCCGTTCCCACTGCTCACCGAAGCAGAGGCGTTCAGCTGCTCAAGTGGTGCGCGCATCCAGGGGAGGCGCAGGCCCTTGATACGCAGCGAGCACGATCCCGCCCTGCCTTCCGGGGTGTCCTCCAGGTCCACGCCGACGTGAGCCACGCCTTCGAGCCTCCTGTCGAGCTGGCAGAGCTGCACGGCATGGGCATTGAAAGTCACCATGCCGGGCCGTGCCAGGTCCGCCTCCAGCAGTACACGTCCGCCCATGGTGCGTGCCCTGAGGTTGGCCCAGTCCGAGGTGACCCTGCCGCTCAGCTCGGTGAGCTGGAGGTCGACCCCCTGGTAGATGAGCTTGACCGTGCCCTTCCAGATCAGCACCGCCGGCCTGTCGCCTGTTTCATCCAGGATCTTGAGGTCCTTGAGGTTGTCCAGGTCGATGGTCCCCTTGGGCATGATGAGCCGGATCTTGCTCACGGCCACGTCTCCGAACACGAGCCTTATCAGGGAGATATAGGCGGTGATGCTGCTCATGTGGAGGTTGATCACACCGGGTGAGTCGATGTGCACCTGCGAGAGGATTACGCGGGGCCCCCGCTTCCATTCGAACCGTGCCGTGCCGATGGTGACCGGGACGCCGAGGTTCTTCTGCAGCTGGTGCTGCACCGTGGCCGTCACCCGTTCGGGGGAGCGGGCCGCGAGATACGTGACGAATGCGGCGACGCCCGCACCCAGGACCATGATCACAAGCAGTGCAACAATGGCAATCTTCAGGGATTTCTTCATGCGACCTCGTATCCCAATAGTACAGAGCACAGCGGAATTGCAAGCGTTCAGCGCAGGCCGGATTCCCAACCGGCCCCTGCATTCAGGGCGATCCTTGACGACACCGGGTACGAAATGCTACGGTATGTGCATGTTAGACGTCAAATTTATAAGACAAAATGCGGACTTAGTAGCCACATCACTGAGGAACAGGGGGGCTGCCCTCGGCATCGAACCGCTCATGGAAAAGGACCAGGAGCGCAGAGCACTCATCCAGAAGGCCGAGGAGCTCAAGGCCACCCGCAACCAGTTCTCCATGAAGATCGCCAAGGCCAAGGGCGCAGGCGGCGACATGGAGCAGGAGAAGGCCGAGATGCGCCGCATCTCCGACGAGATCAAGTCTCTGGACGGCCTGATCCGGGATGTGGAGACCGCCATGGAGTCCCTTGCCATGGAGATCCCCAACATCCCGCACGAGAGCGTTCCCATCGGCTCCGGCTCCGACGACAACCAGGTGGTGCGCACCTGGGGCGAGAAACCCGCGTTCGACTTCACGCCCAGGGACCACTGGGACGTGGGGGAGGCCCTGGGTGTGCTTGACTTCAAGCGGGCCGCCAAGATCACGGGCGCCCGGTTCACCGTGAGCTGGGGCCTGGGCTCGCGCCTGGAGCGCTCGCTCATCAGCTTCATGCTCGACGTGCACACGACAGAGCACGGGTGCACCGAGGTGTGGACGCCCTTCATGACCAACCGCGACAGCATGACCGCCACAGGCCAGCTCCCCAAGTTCGAGGAGGAGCTGTTCCGCACCGACGAATACTTCCTCGTGCCCACCGCCGAGGTGCCGGTGACCAACCTCTACCGGGACGAGACGCTCGCCGAGGAGGACCTGCCCGTCAAGTTGGTGGCCTACACGCCGTGCTTCCGGAGGGAGGCGGGATCTTACGGAAAGGACACCCGCGGGCTGATCCGCCAGCACCAGTTCAACAAGGTGGAACTCGTGCGGTTCGCTCACCCGGACAGGTCGTTCACGGACCTGGAGGAGCTCACCGCGGAAGCGGAGGACATCCTGAAGAAGCTCGGCCTGCACTACCGGGTGGTGGTGCTCTGCACCGGCGACCTGGGGTTCTCGTCCGCCAAGACCTATGACCTGGAGGTCTGGATGCCCGCCCAGGGCGTATACCGCGAGATATCCTCATGCAGCAACTTCGTGGACTTCCAGTCCCGCCGGGGACAGATCCGGTATAAACCGAAGCAGGGGAAGAAGACCGAGCTCTGCCACACGCTCAACGGCAGCGGCCTGGCCGTGGGCAGGACCGTGGCCGCCATCCTGGAGAACTACCAGCAGAAGGACGGCACTGTGAAGGTCCCCGAGGCGCTCGTGCCCTACATGGGCGTTGACCTCATCGGCCCGGCACGCTAAGGACATTGCCCTGACGGAGGGATGGCCGAGTGGCTTAAGGCGTCGGTCTTGAAAACCGATGTACCGTCAGGTACCGTGGGTTCGACTCCCACTCCCTCCGCCATTTATCAGCCTGGCTGCAACTCCACCTATTCGTCGCTCCTGGCGGGCTCGAACTCCATGGACCCGGTGTCGGAGCGGAACCAGATGGTAAGGCGGCCGTCCTTGAGCGTGCAGGCCGAGGCCTCCCGCAGGGCCTCGGTATACGGGTCGAAGAGCGAGTTTTCCGGGCAGATCATGCGCGTGTAGGCAAAGTCCTTCATGTGCAGGGCCGTGCCCGCGACGAGGTAGGTGGCCATGCCCCGGTTGCAGTCCGCCACCACGGTCACGGTCCCGTCCTGAGACAGGATGAGCGCGTACCGTGAAGGGTTCTCCGGGGCCAGTGCCGTGTTGTCGGGGTAGCGGATCTGCATGAGCCTCCACACGGGCCCTGTCACCGTTGTGTTGCGGACTAGGATGAGGCCCTCATCGCCCCATTCCTCCCGGTCGTACCTCACCGCAGTGAGCCTTCCGGACTCCGCGGCAAAGATGATGACCGACGGCTTCTCGTAGACCGCCCCCTCACGGCGGGTGAGCTTCACCCTCACCCTCCTGCCCATGATGTAGTCCCAGGTACCGGTCTCGATGACAGCGGGTGTGTCGTCGAGGAATACTGTGGTCAGCTCGCAGCGGTTTTCAGGGGCGAGCTTCAGCCGGACCAGGCGGGCAGCAGCGTCGGCGGCAGGCAGCTTCGTCCCGTACACGCCCATGGTGCCCTCTGGCACGACGGGACACACCCTGTCCGGGTCTTCGGGTGTGAACCAGGACACACATCCGGCAGCGGCCATGATGAACAGTGCCGCCACCACCACGACAGCAGCCCTCTGTGCCGGGCCCGTTCCCGGCCGTGACATCTTCGATACCTCCATACCTCTCCCCCTGCAGATACACCCCTGTCTTCCTCCCATGGACAGTGCATCGCGGTCAAGCCGTATCATGGTGATGCCCTCTCCACCTCGGGATACCAGTTGCCTCCCCCGGCGCTGTCTTCGTTCCCCCGGGAGGACCTCAGCATCAGGGCGAAGTCCCCATCGGGAGCCTTCACCCAGACGCCCTGGGCATCCGTCCCGGGGTCAAGCTGCTGGATGAAGATCTTCATCGATCCGTCTGCAGCCTTTTGGAGGGCGTCCTGCCCCACCGTGACGCCGGGGTACTCCCGGCACGCCTTCCTGTCGAAGACCGACAGCGACCAGCAGGCCTGCGCAGGCGGGATGCGGTCCCGGTCGAACCGGATCAGATAGGAACCGGACCCTGTGAGGCCGTCACCCCGGGCATCGGTCGTTCTCACCAGCCAGACACCGTCCCCGGAAGGCATCCCGCCAATCCCCAGGTAGGCTATCGCCGAACGCACCAGGTGGTCATCTCCAGGCCGGGGCCCGTGCGGTACCGCCATCCAGCCATCCCTCACGGGAAAGCCCGTGAACGCGTACCGTGCAATCCTGTCCATGCCCCTTCGCAGGCCCTGCTCCACCTCGGCGCGGGCGGCTGGCGTCAGCGCCGAGGTGTCGAAGAACCCTGTCTCGCGGTCAATGCCGATCCTGGCCATGCGGCCCAAGAGGGCACTGTCTGCTCCGGGCACCGGCGTGCGCTTCAGGAATGATGCGAGCCTGCCATAGAAGGCCTGCATGTCCATGAGGAGCACCTGCCGCAGAGGCGATGACCTGCCGGGGAACCCCTGCTCGGCGTTTTCCGGGGCATGTCGCTCCCCCTTGCCGTAGCGTGCCAGCGGGGTGAGCGAAAACAGTTTCTCCGGTACGCCGGTATTGCCGCATATCCAGAGACCACGGATGTACACGATGTTTGTGGGAGAGTTCACCCGGCCAAGCCCCCCTGGCAGCGATCCATTCCATAGGGGGCCGCAGAGCGTAACACAGCCTTGGCCCGATACGGTAAGGGCATTCGTGCGGGCATCCATCACCTGGAAGGGAACCCGGCTCACCTGGGCATTGGGGCTGCAGAGAACCATGGGTTCCCGGGAGAGATCCAGGTACGCCTCGATCTCCTGCCCAGCGCCACCGTGGCTCACCAGGCGGTTCATGCCCACCTGGAGGCGCAGGAAGGCCTGGCGCTGTACCTCGAGGAGGACCGGAGCGAATCCGTAAACGCAGGCCTCCTCGGCCACTGCACCCGCCTCAGCGGCTGTGACGCTGCCCGACGCGTGCGCCGCGGGCATGCACAGGAACACGCACAAGGATACCATGCCCACGATGCGACCCATGATCCTTCCTTCCTTCCTGCCGTGACGATGCACCTTCGCTCCACCTATTCATGCGTCCATTGGGCCGAGGAGTCAAGCCCGCGCCTGGTGGGGCGGGACATATGAGCACTTGACTCCTGTGTGATAAGTGTTGTTAAGATGTGTCGTTCATGGAGAGATGGCCGAGTGGACGAAGGCGTTCGCCTGCTAAGCGAATGTAGGGCCAAAAGCTCTACCGAGGGTTCGAATCCCTCTCTCTCCGCCACCCTAATCGATTCTTTGCTGCCAGATAGATTCTCCATGGTCTACGAATAGCCTCGGGAAGAGATGTTGCCACTGCTATCGCCACCACTTCTTTCTGAGCCACATGGACACATTCACCAGGCTGATGAGTATAGAGACTTCCACTACTGGCCCTATGGCCGTGGCAAAGGCCTGGTTCGAGTGGATGCCGAATATGGCCACCGCCACGGCAATGGCCAATGGTATTGCCAGCAGGACCACATAGAGAGCAGGACGATGTATTGTCCCCTCAGCGAGAACATGATGATGGTGAAGAGCAGGGCGATGAGGGTGAGCGGTATAGTGGACCCCTCTCCACCACTCTGTCACGACACCTTCCCCCATGCCCCCTTGTCCCTGCCTCCTGATTATGCAGGGCCCTCTTGAGCATCTCGCATTCCTTCCGATAAGAAGGGTACATCATCAGGGACGATGAAAGGGAGATCAGGGATGACAAAGAGAGAGATCATTCGCAGCCTCATCCTGAGTCCGTGCTACCTGATGCTCAGGCTCAAGGACAGGGCGAAGCTGGTCAGAAGGCTTTCGTTCCAGCAATCCTAAGAAACCCCTTACATCATCGAGTAGGGGTCCACGTCCATGGCGAGGGCGACACCCGCGGGGCAGGGCACCTGACCGATGGCGTCTAGGGCTGCATGGAGGGCCCTCCTGCTTCGTGACCTGAGGAGCAGGTGCCACCGGTGGCGGTTCCGCAGCAGCGAGATGGGGGCGGGCGCCGGCCCGATGACCTCCACGTGGGAAGCGGCCACCGCCGATGCCACCTCCCGGGAGAAATCCCGGGCCGTCTTCTCAACTCCGGAACTCACCACGCACCTGGCCAGGTGCGAGAAGGGAGGAAATCCCGTGGCCCTGCGCACCTCGAGCTCCTGCTCCATCATGGCGCCGTAGTCGTGGCGGGCAATGGCCCCGATGAGCGGGTGTTCCGGGATCAGTGTCTGGATGACGACCCTGGTGTCTGACCTGCGCCTGCCCGCACGGCCCGCCACCTGGACGATCTGCTGGAAGGTCCGCTCGCCGCTCCTGAAGTCGGGCATGTACAGCAGCTGCTCCGCGTGCACCACGCCCACCAGGGTCAGAGAGGGGAAATCGTGCCCCTTGGCGATCATCTGGGTGCCCACGATGATGTCCACTCGGCCGGACCTGATGGCGTCCAGTGATGCGGAAAGCTTCTTCGCCGTGGTGATCTCGTCCGAGTCCATGCGCAGCACACGCGTGCCGGGAAAGGCCCCCTCCACGGCGTGGAGCACCTTCTCGGTGCCCAGGCCCACGGGCCGCATGTCGAGGCACCCGCAGAACGGGCAGATCTCCGGCATCCTCATGGCGAAGCCGCACCAGTGGCACAGGGCCTCGCCGCGGGAGCGGTGGTAGGTGAGGCTCCGGTCGCACCTGTTGCAGCGAAGGACCTTGCCGCACCCCGGACACACGAGCGCTGCGGAAAAGCCCCTGCGGTTGATGAAGAGCAGTACCTGCTCTGACCTGCCCAGCGTCTCCTCCATCTCCCGGAGGAGGGTTCCGGACAGCGGCTCCTTCACGTTCCGCATGTCCACGACCTCCACCTCGGGCAGGGCGGCCGGGCCCACCCGCTCGGGCATGTCGATGAGCCGGGAACGGCCGGAGCGTGCCCTCGCGAAGCTCTCCATGGACGGGGTCGCCGAGCCGAGGATCACGCAGGCACCGTTTTTCGCCGCTCGCATGATGCCAAGGTCCCGTGCGTTGTACGGCACCCCGTCGTCCTGCTTGTAGCTGTGATCGTGCTCCTCGTCCACCACGACAAGCCCGATGTCCACAAGGGGCGCAAACACCGCGCTGCGGGTGCCCAGGACAAAGCGCGCCCCCCCGAGGGCCACCTTCATGAACTCCCGGGCGCGCTCTACGGCGGCAAGGCCGGAATGGAACACGGCCACCTCCATGGGCACCCTGTTCCTCACCATGTCGATGGTCTGCGGGGTGAGCGCTATCTCTGGCACCAGGTAGAGCACCGATTTTCCGCGGCCCAGTGCCTCCATGGCGGCTGCCAGGTATACCTCGGTCTTTCCCGAGCCCGTGATGCCATGGAGTACGAAGCTCTCGAAGCCGCCGTTTGCGATGGCCCCGGTGATCTGCTCAAGGGCCGAGCGCTGCCCCGGGGTGTATTCCAGAGGAACGGGGGTGAAGGGTTCCCGGGGAGGCATGGCCTCCCTGGCCTCGATGATCCCCCGTGCCACCAGAGACCTGATCCTCGGCAGGCTTCCCCTGACGAGCGCCGCGAGATGACTCATGCGGATGCCGGCCTCAGGGACAGCGTCCAGCACAGCACGCTGGAGCGGGGTGACCTTCTCCCCGGTGCAGGGGGCCCTCACCAGCAGGGGGTCCTCCCTGGGGGCCAAGACCCTGCCCTGCCTGAAATAAGGGGGGAAGGCCAGCGCCATGCACGAGCCGATGCCCGCGTGGTAGTAGCGGGCTGTCCACCTGACCAGATCGATGAGCTCGGGGGTGATGGCGGGGTTCTCGTCGAGGACCGACCGGATCTCCTTGAGGTCCATGCCTTCCGGGGCCTCCCGCGCGAGGCCCACCACCACGCCGGTGCGCACCGAGTTCCGGACAGGCACCGAGACCCTGCAGCCCACCCTCGGGGATAGGCCCGGGGGAACCGAATAGGAGAGCACCTTGTCGATGTTGGAGAACAAGACCACTTCCGCGAAGATGCCTTCCATGCCGGTTAGGCTAACATGGAGCAGTTAGGGGTGGAACTCTTTTCTTTGACACCCTTGACGGAGAGCGCTCTTCCCATCTATATTCACACCAAGGAGAGGGGGGCCTCGTATCGATGGGTGTCGGTTTGAACCAGATCCTGCGGGACTTGCATGACGAAGACCCTGAGATCAAGAAGCTTGCCGCAAAGGCGATCCTCAAGGAATCATCCGACCCTGTCAAGGTCTTTTCCTCGGTGCTCAAGGATGCAGATCAGCAGACATCGGCGGCCATCTACGACATCCTCTTCGACGCCGAGGACGACTTCACGCCCATCTTCCGGGCGGCCACGACGGACGAAGACCCCGCGGTGAGGGCCCGGGCCATCCGCTACCTGTTCCGCAGGGGCGCGTTCCGGCCGGAGGAGGGCGCCAGGTGGCTGTCCGACAGCGACCCGTACGTGCGCAGGAGGGTGATCAGCTACCTCTTCTGGATGAACGACACGAGCTCCCTGGAGACCGTCGCGGCCCTGTGCACCGATGATCCGGACGAGTCGGTGAGGAAGGACTGCCTGAGGCTGATGGCCATCTGGGGGTCGCCGGAAAACGTGGAGCAGGTCATCAGGGCCCTGGAGGATCCGTCCCACGAGGTGAGCGTGCAGGCCGTACACACCCTGAAGAAACTCACGGGAGAGGACTTCGGCGAGCCCACAGGGGCCTCGCCCGAGGAGTTCGAATGGATCGTGGCCAAATGGCAGGGATGGTGGGAGATCATGAGGGAGCGGGCATAGGATGGAACAACCGGTATACACACCGAAGGACTTTGCAACCCTGCTGGGCATCACGAAATCCACGCTGCTCAAGATGGAGACCGAGGGCAAGCTGCCGCAGCCCCAGGTGACAGACGGGATGCGGGTGTACTATCCCCACGACATCCCGGAATACCTCAAGGCACTGGGCAAACCGCCCCTGGTCACGTCCCGTCGGAGGCAGATCTTCCTCAACTTCAAGGGCGGCACGGGAAAGACGAGCATCTCTGCCTTCTACGCCTTCCGCCTCGCATGTCTCGGCATGAAGGTGCTCCTCATAGACCTCGACCCCCAGGGCCACCTCACCCAGTGCCTGGGCATCGACCACGAGTCCTTCGACGCCACCCTGTACAGCGTGCTCATCGAGAGGGCCGACATCCGGGACATCATCCTGTCCACCAGAATGAAGAACCTGCACCTCGTCCCCGCGAACCTCGACCTGTCGCCTGTGGAGCTCGCGCTCACCTCCATGAACGCGCGTGAGCAGCGCCTGAGAAAGAGCATCTCCTCCATCCAGGACGACTACGACGTCATCGTCATGGACGCCTCCCCCTCCATAGGGCTGCTGAACCTGAACGGCATACTCGCCTGCAACGACCTCTTCGTGCCGGTCCTGGCCGACTTCCTGTCGTACCACGGCCTGAAGATCCTCTTCGAGACGCTCTCCACCATCGAGGAGGATTTCGACTTCATCTTCGAGAACATCTACATCTTCCTCAACAACTACAACGCCTCCCACAACATCTGCCAGCGGGCGAAGGAGGCCCTGGAGAAGCACTACGACGGCTACCTCATGAAGACCGTGATCCGCCAGGACATCAAGATCGCCGAGGCGGCGAGCGTGGGCACGCCCATCCACCAGTATGCGCCGAAGAACAGGGGGTCTACGGATCTGAACGAGTTCATCAAGGAAGTTTTTCCCAATCTGGGAATTGTGTTTTGAACGGTTTTATGGTTAACGTAATGCTCGGGTTCACCGGACGGTACCACAGTCCAACACTGTGCCAATAGATTGCTATGAGGAGCTGCTATCCATGAAAGACGGATTTGACAGAAGCGTTGCCGAACGCATGCCCAAGATGCAGAAGCGCAGGCCGAACAGGCCGTGGAATGTAGACCCTGTACTGATACGGTCCCAGGAAGAGGTGAAGGAGGAGACCAAGGAACAGCCCCCAGCCAGGGCGAAGGCCGCACCTGAGCAAGCGGCGCAGGCTCCCGCGGCAGCCCCGGTGGTCCTTGGCATGGCCAACGATACCATCGCCAGGGCCGTGGAGACCATCGAGGACCTGCACTCTGAATTTTCCCACATCATCTTCGAGAAGAAGGACATCCAGCGCAAGCTCATGGAGCACGACCGGGTCATCGAAGAGGTGGGGCGCGAGAACAGCACCCTCAGGGAGAACCTCGCCGATCTGGAAAAGGCGGCGGGCGAGCGGATGCTCCTCCACAAGGAGATCACCTTCCTGAACGAGCAGATCGAGGACGCCGACCATTACATCAGGCACGTGGTGGGCATGCTCGAGGAGAAGACCGCGGGGTACGACTCCGAGGTGATGAAGAACAAGGCCCTCGAGGACAGGCTGGCGCGCTTTTCCAAGGACATCCAGGACAAGGCCAAGCTGGACGTCAAGGTGTCCATCCTTGAAAAGGACCTGACGCTGAGCACCACCCGCATCCGCGAACTGGAGACCTGCCTCGAGGAGGAGTTCAGAAAGAGAAAACCCCTGGAAGACGAGATCTCCGAGCTCAAGAGCGCCCTGGACAGAGTGTACTCCTCCCTGTCCCACATCCGGCTCAAGGCCAAACGCGAGGTGTATGGATCCTGATACCTCCAAAAAGGTCACTGACCTGCTGGGTATCATGGAAGGCATCTCTTCCGACATGGACATCAAGGCGGAGCTGGATGCCTTCACGTCGCGGATCGCGACCCTGGAGAAGAAGGTGGAGGAGCTGACGCAGCGCCTCGACAGGATGGAAAAGGCCGGCCGGGAGAAACAGGAAGTGCTGAAGGCGCTGCGCAAAGAACTCAAGAACCTCTTCCCGGCCGGGGCCTGACCACCGGACGGATTCCCCGAAAGAGATCTCCCGCATGCATCCCCCTGCCCACCGGGGATATGCGTGCGTCTATTTCGATACCGCGATCCCGTGCTTCTTGATGAGGTCGTGCAGGGTCGGCCGGCTCACGTCGAGGTCCTGGGCGGCCCGGGAGATGTTCCCCCGGTGCCGGGCAAGGGCGTGCCTCACGGCCGTGATCTCCGCCTCGTCGCGGATCTCCCTGAGGGTCAGAACCGCGCCCTTCTCCGTCACCTCAAGGTCGAGATCCTCTGCCGTGATGTAGTCGCCCTCGGCCATGACCACGGCCCGCTTGATCCTGTTCTGCATCTCGCGGACATTTCCCTGCCAGTCATGCCCCATCATCGCGTCCAGGGCATCCTGGCTGAACCCCTTGAACCTGGGGCCTATTTCCCTGCTGTACGCGTCGAGAAAATACCGCGCCAGCACGGGTATGTCATCGCGCCGTTCCCTCAGCGAGGGCATGGACAGGGGCACCACGTTGAGCCGGTAATAGAGGTCTTCCCGGAACCGCTTCTCGTCCACGGCACGTTTCAGGTCCACGTTGGTCACGGCGATGACCCGGGCATCGATGGCAAGCGGCTCCTTGCCCCCCACGCGCTCGATGGTGCCTTCCTGGATGAACCTGAGCAGCTTCACCTGCAGCTGCAGGGGCAGCTCGCCGACCTCGTCCAGCACCACGGTGCCGCCCTGGGCCCGCTCCACCTTGCCGATCTGCCGGGCATGCGCGCCGGTGAAGGATCCCTTCTCGTGGCCGAACAGCTCGCTCTCGATGAGGTTTTCGGGGATGGAGCCGCAGTCGATGATCACCAGCGGCATCTCGTTGCGGTCGCTCATGGCATGGATGGCCCGGGCGAGGCGTTCCTTGCCCGTGCCGCTCTCACCCTGGATGAGCACGGGGTAGTCGGTGCGGGCAACCTTCTTCGCCCGCTCGAAGAGCTCCATCATGGGCCGGCAGGTAGCCACCATGCCGTGGAACTGGGAATCCACTCCCACCATGCCCTGGAGCTCCGTCACCTGGCGCTCGAGCCGCGAGAGATGGAAGGCCCGCTTGATAACTATACGGAGCTCCTCCAGGTCAACCGGCTTGGTGTGGAAGTCATAGGCGCCCAGGGAAACCGCCTTGACGGCATTGACCTTCTCCGTGTTGCCGGTGATGACGATCACCTTGAGGTGCGGGACCCTGCCGATCATCACCTCCAGCAGGCGCAGTCCTTCGGCGGCATTGTCCGGGTCGGGCGGCAGCCCGAGGTCCAGGAGCACCACCAGGGGGGATTGGCTGTTCAGGACATCCATGGCTCCCGCACCGTCTGACGCCGTGAGGATGTCATAGGCGTCGCTCAGGCCCCACTTGAGCTGCTTGGCCATGCTCGCTTCGTCTTCCACGATGAGTATCTTGTCTTTCATCTCTCAGGATTCCCCCTGTCTGATACAGCTCTGAGCGTCTCGCGAAAAACCCTGTACGAAGGCCGCGTCATCTTGTCTTCGCCCCCGGCTCCTGGGGTGCAGGCCGCTGGAGCCAGAGCGAAACGCTCACCCCGCGGGCCTCGTTCCCCTTCACCTCGATCCGCGCGCCGATCTGGTCCGCCATGTTCTTCACCTGCCACATGCCCAGCCCGGTGCCTTTCTTTTTCGTGGTCTGAAAGGGCTTGAACAGCCGATTCCGGATAAAGTCGTCCGTCATGCCGACCCCGTTGTCCTGCACCATGAAGAACGGTGCATTGCCGTCGCTGCGGGCCGTCACCGTGATGACCCCGTCATCGTCCACCGCCTCGGCGGCGTTCACGACAACGTTCTCCAGGATCTTGAAGAGCACCTCCGGGTCAGTGGTGAGACAGAGTCCCTCGTCGATGTCCCGGACGAGCCTGATCCCCTCCAGTCTCGGCCTGATTCGGGCGAGGAGATCCTGGAGAAAGGGGCCGGCGGCGAAGGTCTTCACGTGGAGTTCCTCACGCTCGGGGATCGCCTGGAGCTTGCCCATCACCTTGTCGATGCGTGCGAGGGCCTGTCCGATGGTGTCCAGCATGTCCGCGCGGAACTCCTCCCGGTCCATGTATTTGGGCGCGTTCTGGAGGACCAGGGATAGGTGTCCCGCAGCGTTCTTGAGGTCATGGAGCATGGTGGCCGACATGCGGTTGTAGGTGTCGAGCTCCATGTTCTCGGCGAGCCGCTCGGCGAACCACGCCTTGGTGAGGGCCGAGCCGGCCTGCGATGCGATGGCCGAGAGCAGGTCTATGTCGTCCTGGCCATACGGCGTGCCCGGGTTCTCCTTTCCCACTGCGATGAAGCCGATCAGATCGGTGCCGACCATCATGCCCACGGCGAGCTCGATCTTGTTCGCATCGAGGAACCCGGCCTGTCCCTTTATGATATCTTCCCAGTCCCGGTCACCGATCTTCTGGGGGGCCCTTCTCAGGAATGACGACTTCTGCCGCAGGTAGGAGATGAGGGGGTGATCTTCTGCCATGACAGGATCTCCAGCGGATGCATGGGGAAAGGAAAAGGCCCTCGTGTACCCCCCTGCCTTCTTCAACCACAGCGAGAGTTCCCGGATGTACATGCTGTCCAGGATGACCTGGGACGTGACGTGGATGATCTGGTTCTCCTTGTAGGCAATGGCGAGATACCCGCTCAGCTCGCCCCACTCCTTTCGGTAGTCGTATTTATTGGAAAAGAAGTGGGTGTTGATGAAGAACCTCAGCCGCGCCTTCGCGTCAGGGGAAAGGACGAGGATGGACAGGGCCACCAGGGCGAGGAAGACCAGGAAGCCCGTCACCACCAGGGGGGCCTTGACACCGAGGCGCTGGACCCAGAAGATGATGACCCCGGTGATGAGCAGGTAGCTGCCCATGCTGATGAAGGTGATGGAGTGGTACACCACGTACCGGGACACGAAGATGTCCATCTCGAAGAGCTTGAACCGGATGGAGAAGAAGATGAGGAATGCCATGCCCACCAGGAAGATCAGGGAGCACAGGGTAAGGACGTCGTGGGTGAGGGTGTTGGTGCTGAGCCGGTAGATGGAGGCGATGCACAGCGATACCCCCACGGAGATGGAACCAAGGGCAGGGTATTTGAGGATCCTCCTGCCGGAACCCTCGGATGACTTGAGGATGTTCTCCATGATCCAGATGAACAGGATGGACCCCAGGAGCACCAGGATGGAATGGGCACGGCCGAGCCAGCCGACCACGACCGTTCCCTGCTCGCGGAGCGAGGCATATGCACCGGGAAGGACGGAGAGCATGCCTGTATACAGGGCACAGCAGAGGATCAGGGTCCTGCGTGTCCAGAGGATGAGCCGGGTCTTCTTCGCAAGGCTCTTCTCCATGCTGATGACCGAGACGATGAAGCAGCAGATGGTGGAAAGTTCGAACCACGACGCGATGCGGATGGCAACCAGCGAATCCTCGAGGAGGAACACCAGGTAGCCGAGTTCTGCCGCGCCGATGGAGAGAAGGCCCAGGGCGATGGCCCTGCCGTGGGAAGCCCCGCTCCGGGACAGGATGACCATGCCCCCGAGTATGCTCACCAGGGCCGTGACGCTGTATATGAAGAGGACCATATCTGCCCTTCCCATCGACAGATATAGCAGTTTTCTGGAGGGTTGTCGAAATTTTTTACAGGCTCGATGGAATGCCGGGGGATTCGAGACAAGCATATTTATTGTTTAATATTATTAAGTTACCTGCCATTCATGTCTGGCAGCCAAGTATCTGCCGCTGTTCCCCAGGATTAGAACCTGCACAACCTGCCCTATACCTGTCGAAAGATCTGACAGTCTCGTGTGATCCTCGTCCAATGTGCATCATATATCCTTGATTTACCGATTTATTTATTGTTGGCACCGGCTTTGCATTATAGGCGGCCATATCACGAATCAAGGAGAGCACCATGAACCATTTATTCCGCATCGTGTTGTATCTTGTTGTGGCAGCAGTCTTCTCTGCATCCACCGCCTTTGCCATTCCCCTGGGCACGAACATCACCATTTCCGACAGGGTCTACTCGGGCACGGGATGGTACGGCAACCACGAGGACCAGGAGGTCGAGCCCAACTGCGTGACCGGTCAGGTCTGGGACATGGAGGGCTTCTTCCTCAACGGATATGTGCTGAGCATGGTGGGCGGCTATGACATGGTGAACGGCCGTGACGGGTTCAGCTCGGGCGACATCTTCATCGACATCAATGGCGACGCCATGTACGGCCCTGGTACGGGCGGCGGGTCCGGCAACACGACAGTACCGAAGACCTTCGGCTACGACTACGTCCTCGCCCTCGATTTCCAGACCATGACCTACGAGGTGTTCGCCCTCGTGAACGGGGTGACCACGGTGAATGTGTTCTACTCCCAGAACGACGAGTCCAACCCCTGGACCTACAATGACGGCGGAATCTCCTGTGGGTACAGTGACATCACCTACTCTGCCAACCTGACCGATGCACAGGTGGGAAACGGCCTTGTGGGAGGTCTCCACAACGTGGCGCAGTTCGACCTGAGCTTCCTCTCCTTTGACCCGAACTTCACCGGCACCTTCCTTGCCCACTACACCATGGAGTGCGGCAATGACAACCTCATGGGCCAGGGCACCGCACCGGTCCCCGAGCCTGCGACGCTCCTGCTGCTGGGCAGCGGCCTGCTGGGCCTTGCCGGGTTCCGCAGAAAGAACAGGTAACTGTTCAGCTTCATCTGAGCTGTAAAGAGGCCCGACAGCCCCAGGCTGTCGGGCCTTTCCATCACAGCAGGTCCGAGGAGCACCTCCCTCACGTCCCCCTTCTTCAATACATTCCGCAGTAATTCTTAAACATTATATCCCTCTACCGAGCGGGCAATGGAGAATCTGCTGTCATGATCGTATACGGGGCTGCAGGGGACAGGTGTCGGGTGATTTTACACCATCGGCGGGCACATAAAATATTTTCTAAATATATTCATTATGTTATATGTCTGGCATGTCGCTTGCTTTATATTAGTGAAATAAAGAAATCTGGAGGGCAGTATGAAAAGGGCACTAACGATTCTCGCGGCAGTAATCGTGGTCAGCATGTTTGCCTCGCCTGCCGGCGCGGTCCTGATCACACCGGACGTGGTGAGCTGGGTCAACGGGGTCAATCTGAACGAAGGCAGCTCGGTCAACTATACCCACAACATCCTCGACAACGGCTTCAGCATCGGCGACGAGATCAACTGGGCAACCATCACCTTTGCCATCAATGATTACGAAGACGGCAGCGACTATCACGGATGGTACTGGTTCTGGTATGTTGATTACAGGGAGTATGCCCGGCTGACCACGGACGGCATCCAGCAGACCTTTGAAATCGACAACGGGAGCGAAGTAACCCTCTCAGTGACCGCCTTGGCACGCCTGGAGACGGACGGGATCCTCAACGTGAACCTCCTCGCCACTGACGGGAACTTCCGCCTGTACAGCTCCACCCTGGAGGCCGACTACACCCCGGGCCAGGGGTCTGCTCCGGTCCCCGAGCCTGCCACGCTCCTGCTGCTGGGCAGCGGCCTGCTGGGCCTTGCCGGCTTCAGGAAGAAGAACAGGTAACAAGCTGTCCTCCTATATCATAGCATCGCATCAGTCCGGCGGCCGAACAGGCTGCCGGACTTTTCCTGTCTTCAGGGCCTGATGACCCAGCACCCACCGGTCATGGGACTCCTGAATCCCGTCCCGTTCCCTCCCATCACAGCGGGGCGCCGATCTGCAGCAGCACCAAGGGCCCCTCTTCATCCAGGTACCCGGGCTGTCTCACCGGCCACGCGACACCCAGCCTGAAGGACGACAGGTTTCCCCAGGCCACCTCGAAAGAGGTCACCAGTTCGACGCCGGCGCCTGCCACGGTTTCGCCTATGTCCATGGAGTCTGCACACAACCCCGCATCGATGAAGGTGCCGAGCCGTACCCGGTGGAGATACAGCGGCAGGGTCCCGTGGCCTTTCTGGATGTTCGCCAGGGGCCAGAACACCTCGATGCCCGTGGTAAGGGCCTTTTCCGCCTCCAGGAGGTTCGGCGCGAAGCCCCTCACCGGGAAGAGCCGGGAAGGCCTGGAGGTGAAGTAGCCCTCGGCCACGTTGCCCCCCACCCGGAACGACCCGTGCCCCGGTTCATACCCTCCCCAGGTCCTTCCGGCCTCGGCGTTCACCACCGCATAGATGTCTGAGCCGGTGATCCACCGGAGGCTGCCGAAGAGCGAGGTCCTGCCCCCGGAAAGGGCCTCCATACAGACCTTGTACGAGACCCCCTCATAGGACTTCCCGATGCCGAGACTGGCGGAGAGCTCCACATCCTCCTTTCCCGCCTCCTCCAGGGGTCCGTAGTCCAGCACCTCCACGGACGCATCCAGCCATTCCGGCTCTTCCGGTGCAAAGGCGATGCGGTACGCCACCCGTGACTCCTCTGTCCTGGGGCTCAATGCCGGATCGCAGACAAAGGGATAGCGGGTGACCTGGAGGCTGAATGCGTCCAGGCGGACGCCGGCCCGCAGGGCAAGGTAGTCATAGGCAAAGGAATAACGCGCACCTGCGTCCAGTCCATAGTCGCCCGTCACATCCTGCGCCCAGGTGGCAAGACCTGCCTGGACCTCGTCGAGCCCCACGTACAGGTCCGGGGTCATGAAATTCGGGTACAGGCTCTTCCAGGGCGTATAGGGACTCGAGGGGAGGTGCACCTGGGTTGCCGGGATCCTTAGGGCCGGCTCTCCCCCCATCGCTGGCCCTCCATCCACACCATAGGTGTCAAAGGTCCACCCGCTCCGGGTCAGGCAGAGGCACTTCCCGTCGCGGGGCAGGAACGCCCCCAGGGGGCACGCTGTAACGGGAGTCATGGACGCGGTGCAGATCTGGAAGGTGCCCCCTGCATTGGAAGTGAACACCAGGGTCTCCCCCGCCCACCACGGATCCGCCTCTACGGACGGCCCGGAGGTGACGCGCACCCACGTCTTGTCGTAAACCCAGATGTCCCAGTTCCCCCCCGTGTTCCCGGCCACCGTGATGCGGCCTCTCTCGTCCATGACAGGTCCGGAAAGGGCGATGACGCCATTAGGCGCCTGTATGAGCCTGCCCCCGGTCACCCGGGTCTGGACAGCCCCCCTGCCCTTTTCGTACAGGATCAGGTGCGGCACGCTCCCCATCCGGGTGACCGCCACTGGCCCCGGACCCGGGTCCCACAGGTGGTCCATATCCAGGGCCGTGCCCGTGCCGCCGTCAGGGTACCCGATGATCCGCGATATCCCTTCACGGTTGTATTCGGAGACCCACAGGGTGTCGTGGAACCCCCTGAATCCGTACCTGCCCCTGATGCGCACACGCTTGATGCCGGGGTGGATACCCGCATGGTCCCACGTGATGAAGGGCGCAGGGACATAACCCGTGACCGGCTCCATGTTCTGCGTCCCTGTGGCAAGCCCCCTGTCCCTGATGAAGTCCTTCCAGAGCCCTGCCCAGCTCCTGCCGAAAACCTTCTCTGCCTTGAGATCCACCTCGATGGGGATGATGCCTGCGCCGTGCACCTCCAGGAACCGCAGGATGAGTTCCCACCCGTAGCGTTCCTGCATCCACGCCATGAACGGCCTGCCGTAGATACGGTACCCGTAATACCCGGGCCATGCCTCGGGATGGTTGCTCATGGGGGATATGTCGGCCGGTACCGGCACCGTGAGGAGGGCATCCTCGAGGGGATCGGTGGGCGCCTCGCCGAGATACTGCCGGGCAAGCAGGTCGCAGACCCCGTCCAGGAGCCATGGCGGGTTGATGAAGTTCGGCGACGAGATTTCGCCGAACACGTGATGGATCAGTGCGGGAAGCCCCCCGCGCCTTCCGTAGATCCCCTGCAGGCACAGGCCCTTGAACAGGAAGAAGGACCAGGGGTCACCCGAGAGGTATGCCTCCTCGAAGACCCCCGGGGCCCTCAGCGGTATGCGCACCCTCCTGTGCGGGATCACGCTCACCACAGCATCCGGGAGGTCGAGTTCGTCGTCCAGGAGGACATGGACCGGGGTCTTCACTGCAAGGCCCTTTCCCGCCAGGAACTCCAGCATCTCCGGGACATGGGCGATAAGGCGGGATGCTATGGCTTCCTCGCCGGAGGGATAGCTGAGCTCGACGCCCGAGACAGAGACCGTCATGATCGTGCTGCCCGGGGCAGGGCTGCACCAGAGGAGCAGGACGAGGACGCAGGCGGCTGCCCGATTCATGGGGCATGATCCCGAGAAAGGCGAACCGGGCATGCGGCCATCAACCAGGTGATTCCTGCAACGTCTCGGCCCTGATGTAGGCCGTGCCCTGACACAGGCAGAGCGCCTCCCCGGAGCCGTCGGTCACCTGCACCGTGTAGGTGGCGAGCCTGCGGTTCCTCGACACCTCCCGGGCCTCTGCGTGGATGACATCGGTCATGCCGGCCTTCATGAAGGACATGCTCGCGGTGACGGCCACAGCCGACCTGCCCCTGCTGTGCGCAGCAGCCGCCAGGGCCATGTCCGCAAGGGTGAAGAGCACTCCCCCGTGGACCATGCCCAGGCCGTTCAGGTGCCTCGGCTCCACCTTCAGGCTCACCCGGGCGCGACCCGGGCCGACCTCCTCTATCTCCACCCCGCAGAACTCGGCAAAGGCGTCCCTGGAAAAATATCTCCTCAGCTGCTCCAGGCTGAGATGAATGTCGTGCACGGCTACCCCCCTGTACCGCACTGGGCCGCCAGGCCCAGGATGCGCTCCGGGTGGGAATAGACGCAGAACCGTCCCTGCCTGACCCGGCACACCAGGGTCAGGCCGACCTGCCGGGCCAGTCGCACGCCCTCGTCGGTGGTGGCGGCCTTGCTCACCACGATGGGGATACCCGCGTTGGCAGCCTTGGACACCATGCCAGCTGGCTGCCTGCCCGTGCACCCGAGCACGCACCGGGACAGGTCGATCCCGCCGAGAACGGCATGCCCGATGACCTTGTCCACGGTGTTGTGCCTGCCCACGTCGCTGCTCTTGGCCACCAGTTCGTTGCCGGAGAAGAGCACCGAGCAGTGCGCCCCGCCCGTGCGCTCCCAGAGTTCGGAGACAATGGCGTCCATGACAGTGAAGATGTCCCGGGTCTCCATGGTGAGCTCGGAGCCCACCTGCTTCACGACCCTGCCCGAGGAGATCCCGCCGCTGGTCCCGGTGGTGACCTCCAGGGGCTTCTGCGTGGACCTTCCGTAGACCATGACCCTTTCCCCGAATACCTCCACCCTGTCCACCGATTCCGCAAGCCCCTCGCTGATCACGAACCCGGCCCCGAGCTCCCTGAGCTGGCCGGGGCTCGCCACCAGGCTGCCCATGGCTTCACCGTTGAGGTACAGCCGGATCACCCGCTCCCGGCAGACCTCCTCCGGCCCGGGCCCCGCAGAGCCGTCCTGCCGGCAGACCCCCTCCAGGGTGCTCAGCATGGACTCTATGTCTTCAGGCATATGCATGTCATTGAGTATAGCATGGAATTCCCATCCGGGACCACACACCAGGCAGGGGCAGGAGGGTCACCTCCCCCGCACCGCCAGTTCGTACAGTGCTATGGCCGCTGCATGTGCCACGTTCAGGGAGTTGAATGTCCCCTGCATGGGGATGCGTGCAGCCATGTCCAGTTCTGAGGTCACCACCGGCCTGATGCCGCTGTCCTCACCCCCGAGCACCAGGCCGACCTTGTCGAACTTGGGGATGCTGCCGATGTCTTCGCGGGCATCCGCCTCGAGGCCCACCAGCCAGAAGCCGTTCTCCTTGAGCTTCTGCGCCGCGGCCCTCAGGTTCGTCACCCGGGCGATCTTCACGTGTTCGGTGGCACCCGAGGACGCCTTCACCACCGCAGGGGTCACCCCTGCAGCCCGGTGCTCGGGTATGACCATGCCCGCCCCGGCCAGGGCATGGGCGGTCCTGACGATGGATCCCAGGTTCTGGGGATCTTCCACGGAGTCGAGGAGCACCACGACCCGGTACCGGAACAGCTCGTCCAGCCCGGCATACCGGTAGAGAGACACCCGGGCCGCCATTCCCTGGTGATGCTCAGTGCCCGCGATCCTCTCCATGTCCCGCCGCTGGAGCACCCGGACAGCCACAGGACCTGCGGTATCGAGGATTTCTGCCTCGTGCTGGGGGAGCACGAGGATCTCATGGATGGTCCGGCTCCCGGTGCGGACCGTCTCTAGTACCGCGTTCCTGCCGTAGATGACCTCGGTGCTGCCCGGTGTCCTGGGGGGCATGCGCAGGTTCTTGTCGGTTCCAAGGGTGCGGGGCTTCTCTCTCATGGGATCCAGCTTACCACATATTCGCCCATGAAGGGCAGGCCCCTGATGCCGGGATCGGCGATGCGCCATGCACCGCCATGGCCCTGCTCCTGGATGGTGCGCTGGAAGTGGAACATGGCAATGCCCATGTCGATGCGCTGGAGATCGATCCCTTTGAAAAGGGAGGAGTACCCGATAGTCCGCACGAGGTAGAAGTGCAGCGCACCGTCCCGCATCACCACCCGCCAGGGCTGCCGGTTCGTGGCAGAGGGAGCGAGCCGGACCATCTCCAGGGCGGTGCCGTACGGTCCGGCATCGGGTTCCTGCAGCGGGGTCGAAAAGTCGTTCCTGAAGAAGAGGGTGGAGAAGGGCCTTCGGGAACGCGACCCCGCGGTGAGGGCGAACACACTGTCCACCAGCGAGCGCCTGGGCGCGGCATGACCCACCGGGCTGACGGCCGGGATCACCTCCCCCTCGCCCGGGTCGGCCACGTCCGCGAAATACCCCCGGTCAAAGGTACCACCCAACCAGCAGGTGCCCAGGCCCAGCGAGGTGATGTGGAGCACCGCCGCCTCGAAGAGGTAGCCGAAGTCCTCGTACCCGCCCTCCGAGGGCCGCAGCACCCCCACGAGGAAGCTCGGCGCACCGGTGACGATGCCGTAGGTCCCCCTGACCTTTCCCGGCGCCCCACCCTGGGCATCTGCCAGGACGAACCGCACGGCTGAACCGAAGGGCGGGCAGTCGAGGCTGTACAGGAAGGACTGGATGTGTGCCCTTTCCCCGTCATTCAGCGGTTCGTTCCGGTAGCTCCGCCAGGAGCGTCTCGTGCGGATGATGTCCGTTACGGGCCTGTCATACACGATCATACAGCCTCCTCCATGCTGACAGCCTTACAGGAGCGTGACGATCACGGTCCTGGCCTGCCGGGGGCCGTCGAACTCGCAGAAGAAGATATTCTGCCAGGTGCTCAGGAGCAGCCTCCCGTCCTGGACGGGGATCACCTCGGAGGGCCCCACGATGCCGGCCTTGATGTGGGCGTCGCCGTTGCCGTCCTCCGCGTCGTGGAGCCAGACCCCGCGTGGCGCCAGCGTTCTCAGGCATTTCAGGACATCGGTGCGGATGTTCGGGTCCCAGTTCTCCTGGACCATGACGGCCCCCGTGGCGCCCTGGGCGTAAAGCGCGCAGAGCTCGCTGTTCCGGCCGTGCTCCGCGGCGATGGCCCTGACCTTGTCGGTGATGTCCACGAGCTCCTCGCGCTCATGGGTGGGGAAGCTGATGGTGAATCGCATGCCTTCTGGGTATACCACCTCGTGCGGCGGCATTCAATCCCGGCGGGCCTTCGCCCTGAGCCCCGCGTGGGCCGCCTCCACCTGGGCTCGGGTCTCCTCCAGAGAGGCGCTGTTGTCGATGACCAGGCTCGCATACCGCCGCTTCTCCTCGATGGAGAGCTGGGCGCGGACCCTGGCGAGGGCCTCTTCCCGGCTGA
Organism: Deltaproteobacteria bacterium; assembly: GCA_029547045.1. Classification (GTDB taxonomy): domain Bacteria; phylum Desulfobacterota; class Desulfomonilia; order UBA1062; family UBA1062; genus MWEI01. The sequence goes on from JAKPQL010000016.1 coordinate 42,089, forward strand.
TGGCGTCGCGCACCATGAGCCTGGTGATCTGCTGGTCCTCGGGGCAGTACACCACGATGACCTCGCTGAGCCCCCTGTGCATGCCCGTCTCTATGAGCAGGGGCACATCCAGGATCACCAGCGCGTCCGGAGAACCCTGCCGGATGGCCGAGACCTGCTCGTCCATGGCGCGCATCACCTCGGGGTGGACCACCTCCTCCAGCATGGCCCGCATGGCAGCGTCGTTGAACACGATGCGGCCCAGGCGCTCCCGGTCGATCTCGCCGCCCGCATGCAGGACCTCGTCGCCGAAGATCCTCACGATGGCCTCCCACGCCCTCGTGCCGGGACGCACCACCTCGCGGGCGGTCCAGTCTGCATCCACGATGAAGGCTCCCAGGTCCCTCAGGATGGCTGAAACGGTTGATTTTCCCGTGGCTATCGAGCCGGTAAGCCCGGCAACGAGCATGAGCGCCCCCCGATCACCGAGATGTTCCTGCCCGTGGACTCGCCGTCCCTCCGGTAGGAAAAGAATGATGCATGGTTGCAGCACGTGCAGGACTGCACCTGGTGGATTCGCTCCCTGGCGATGCCCGCGGCCAGGGCCTGGTCACGGGCGATGCGGTGGAGATCCACGAAGTTCCTGCCTGCATGCCTGCGGTCGGGCTCCGCGCGCAGGGCGTGAAGGACCTCGGGTCCTACTGCATAGCAGCACGGACCTATGGAGGGCCCCATGCTCACATGGATCTTCCGAGCGCCGCACCCTCCCATGAGCCGCACCGCCTTGGGGAGGATCCCGCCTGCCAGGCCCCTCCAGCCCGCGTGCACGGCGGCGATCACGGGTGAGTCGTCCGTCCACAACAGGACCGGAACGCAGTCCGCGGTCCGTATGCACAGTACAACGGCCGGGTCTTCGGAGATGACGCCGTCCGCCTCGGGAAAGGAGCCGTCGTCCACCTCCTCCACCCGGATGATGCGGTCCGAATGGACCTGGTTCAGGCAGACGATGCGGCTGCCCGGCAGCAACTCATGGAGTCGGGCCCAGGCCGTCTCGGGTCCCCGATGCAGTCCCTCGGTGACATCCCGTCTGCAGAACACCCCTGACATACGGGATGCTATAGCGTACAAGCCGGATGCCTGACAAGGGGAAGCGTCCTCGGGAACACCTCTCGGCACGCCGCCCGGGCACGGCTTTTGTCCCTTGACATCGGCACAGGCGGCATGTAAATACTTACCGCTTAAAAATACTTGTTTTTGAGGTAATACATGAAGCGCACATTTCAACCGCACAATACCAGGCGCAAACGCACGCACGGCTTCCTGGTCCGTATGCGCACCAAAGGTGGAAGGCTTGTCATCAACCGGAGGAGAGCCAAGGGAAGAAAACGCCTGTCCGTCTGATGCCCGACGAGAGATTCCCCCGAGGAGAACGCCTGCTCAAGCGGGTTGAATTCAAGAGGGCTGAAAAGGACAAGACCGTTCGGCTGGTCACCCGGCACCTGGTCATCATAGCCGCACCCAATGACACCCAGCATACCCGGATAGGAATCACGGCGAGCAGGAAGATCGGCACAGCGGTCAGACGGAACAGGGTGAAGCGGCTCCTGCGTGAGATATACAGGAGAAACAAGGTGTTGTTCCCGAAGGGCCATGACCTTGTCCTCATCGCAAAGAACGACATGACGGATACCTCCTACCACGGGCTCCTTGCCGAGATCGCAAAGGCCATGGGATCATGTACATGGGGAAAACCATTCTCATAACACTGATACGCCTCTACCAGAAGGTGGTGTCGCCCCTGCTGGCACCGGCCTGCAGGTTCCACCCCTCGTGCTCCGAGTACGCAGTACAGGCCATCACCGTCTACGGGCCGCTGCGCGGGCTGCTCAAGGCGGCCTGGCGGGTGCTCCGCTGCAATCCCTACTCCAAGGGTGGCTTCGATCCCGTGGAGAAAACCCTTGGGAGTATAAAAAATGGATGAAAAACAGAGAACTACACTCGCCCTTGCGCTCACGGCCATCATCCTGATCGTCTGGTTCGTGGTCTTCGACCAGACCAGACAACCCAAGGAACCGGCCGCCACCGAACAGAAAACCGCACAGGCGCAGCATAGCCTGCCAGCCCGGGAAGCCAAGCCCATCAGCGTGGCCCCGGTCCAGGCCACTCCCGCAGTCCAGGCGCCCGGCAGCAGCATCGTGGTGGATACCCCGCTCTACAGGGCAACCTTCACCACCACCGGGGGCTGCCTCACATCCTTCAGGCTGAAGAAATACCTCACCACCATGAAGGCTGACGCTCAAGCCGAAGAACTCCTCACCGCACCCATGCCCACCCTCATGCTCGGCGCAGGAGCGACGGACGCAGGGCTGGCCTACGAGGCGTCACGACAGGGCAGGTTCTCCCTGGACAGGTCCGAGGCCATCGAGTTCAGGGCCGAGGCCGCACCGGGGGTGACGGTGAGGAAGATCTATTCCCTCGACCCGAACACCTACCTGCTGGGATACAGGACCGTGGTGGAGAACCACACCGCATCCCCCATGGCCGCTCCCACAGCGGTCGTCTTCGGCAGCACCTATCCCCTGGGCAAGAAGCTCGAGGGGTATGCCTTCCAGGGCCCGGTCCTGCTCAACGGAAAGCACCTGGAGGAGTTCAAGCTGGACAAGGTGAAGAAGCCGGATTCGTTCCGGGAGTTCACCGGTGCGGTCCAGTGGTTCGGGTACGAGGACAAGTACTTCCTCCAGGCCATCATCAACATGGATGCGCCGGAGACCACCCTCATGGTGAAGCGGGCCAGTGAGCGGACTGTGGAGCTCCACTACAAGACAGCCCCTGCCAGCATCCAGCCCGGCGCGGCATTGTCGCGGGACAGCCTCATCTTCCTCGGCCCCAAGGAGATCAAGACCCTGAAATCGGCAGGACACAACCTCTTCAAGGCCCTGGACTTCGGATTCTTCGACATCATCGCCAAGCCCCTGCTCATCTCCATGAACTGGATCTACCGCTATGCCGGGAGCTACGGATGGACCATCATCATCCTCACCGTGATCATCAAGATCCTGCTCTACCCGCTCACCCTGAAGAGCTTCACCTCCATGAAGGAGCTCCAGAAGATCCAGCCCCTCATGAAGGAGATCCAGCAGCAGTACAAGGACGACAAGCAGAAGATGAACCAGGAGCTCATGCGGCTCTACCAGGAGCACAAGATCAATCCCATGGGCGGATGCCTGCCCATGCTCCTGCAGATCCCCATCCTGTTCGCGCTCTACAAGGTGTTCTACCAGGCCATCGAACTGCGGCACACGCCATTCCATATCGTGGGGACCTGGCTTCCGGACCTCTCGGCGGCGGACCCCTACTGGATCACCCCCATCCTCATGGGCGCCACCCAGTTCGTCATGCAGAAGATGACGCCAACCACCGGGGACCCCATGCAGCAGAAGGTCATGCTCATCATGCCGGTGGTGTTCACCGCGCTCTTCATCAACTTCCCCTCGGGACTGGTCATCTACTGGCTCGTGAGCAACATCCTCTCGATCGTCCAGCAGGCCTACATCAACAGGAAGCACGCATAGGAGAGAACCATGGAAGAGGAGTACAGGGAGTTCGAAGCCAAGACGGTGGACGAGGCCATCATCCTCGCCATGAAGACCTTTCATGCCGATTTCGAGGATCTCGACATCAAGGTGCTCTCGGAAGGATCCAAGGGGCTCTTCGGTCTCGTGGGGAGCAGGACGGCGAAGATCCAGGCCAGGCACAGGCCCTCAGCAGAAGCAATGAAGACACCCCCGGCACAGGCCGAGAAGACCCCGGCCCCAGAGACGGTCAGGGGTCCGGCCCCTGCGGTCCCGAAGGGGAGCGGCAGCGCCCAGGCCGGAGCAGCCATGGAGTCGAGTGCCGTCGGCGCCCCCCCGGAGGAGGCGCTCGCCTTGGCCAGGGACATGACCGGAACCATCCTCGACCTCATGGGAATGCCGGCCGAGGTCAAGATACGTGAGGAGGGGGTGCTGGAAATAGTGGGCGACGGTTCCGGAATCATCATCGGGAAGCGCGGGCAGACCCTGGACGCACTCCAGTTCGTCATCAACAGGATCGTCAACAAGTCCCGTACCGAGCCGGTGTACATCACCCTGGACACCGAGGGCTACCGGCAGCGTCACGTGAACCACCTCCGGACCATGGCACTGAAGATGGGGCAGAAGGCACGGCGCACGGGCCAGGCCGTATCCCTTGAAAAGATGAACCCCTACGACCGCCGGATCATCCACCTCGCCCTGAAGAACGAGAACGGCCTGAACACCAAGAGCATCGGCGAGGGCGTGTACAAGAAGGTGGTCATCGTGCCGAGGAAGTCATCGCGATAGACACGGACACCATTTATGCCGAGTCAACCCCGAGGGGTCGAGGCGGCATCAGCATCATCCGCATCAGCGGGGAGCATGCCCCTGAGATCGTGGGGCGCATCACCCCGCACGCCCGGCTTGAACCGCATGTCCAGGTCCCGGCCCTGGCCGGGGAGCCCTCCGGATCCTTCATCGATCAGGTCATGGTGGTGTTCCACCCCGGGCCCCGCTCTTATACGGGCGAGGACCTGGTGGAGATCAGCTGCCACGGCAACCCCCTGGTGGTGGATGGCATCCTCGGCCTCATCGGGGCCACCGGCCTGGCCAGGCTCGCCCACCGGGGCGAGTTCACCAGGCGGGCCTTCCTGAACCGGAAGATGGACCTGCTCCAGGCCGAGGCCGTGGGTGCACTCATCGGATCGACGAGCGCCACGGGCTGCGACATGGCCCGCTCCCTCCTCAAGGGCGAGCTGTCACACCGGGTCGGTGTACTGCGGGACGCACTGGCCGGCATCACCGCCGAAATTGAGTCCACCTTCATCACAGAGGAAGAGGGTGTCGACGCCCTGGACATCAGGGAGAGGATCCTTCCCGTGAAGACGGCCATCGACTCGCTCCTCGAGGGCGCGCAGGAATCGGCCAGGCTCTATGCGGGCATCAGCACCACCATCGCGGGGGCACCGAACGTGGGCAAGTCCTCCCTGTTCAACGCCATCATCGGGAGCGACAGGGCCATTGTCCATCACGAGGAAGGCACCACCCGGGACGTGATCAGGGAGCACCTGATCATCGAGGGGGTGGATTTCATCTTCCACGACACCGCTGGCATCAGGGAGACCGCCTCCGGCCCCGAGCAGATGGGCATCGAGAAGACCATGGAGGCCCTGGCGTCCTGCGACCTGCTCATCTACGTGGTGGACGCCAGGCGGGGAGTGGCGCCCTTTGAGCGAAGGTGGCTCTCCCAGGCGCGCCGGACCATCATTGCCATGAACAAGATCGACCTCCTCGAAGGCGAGCCCGTCTGTGAGTCCGGATACGAGACCGTGCCCGTTTCCGCCAGACTCGGCACCGGGGTCAGGGATCTCATGACGGCCATGGCGCGGGCGTTCTCCCAGGACCGGCCCCGGGTGTTCCTGGACAGGCATATCCTCCTGCTCAGGAAGGCGAGAAGGAGCCTCGACTCGTGCCTTGCGGCAGCCCGGGAGGGGCTCACCCCGGACGTGATGGCCATGGACATCCGGCAGGCGGCACAAGAACTGTCCCTGATGACGGGCGAAAACCTCGAGGGGGACATCCTCGAGCAGGTCTTCAGCCGGTTCTGCGTGGGGAAATGATGGACAGTCGCATCGTCGAGTGGATGAGGGAGATCGAACGCTTCAACCCCCGGCTCCACCTCATGGGCCCGGCAATGCTGCAGAGGCTCGAAGGGGAACTGCAGGTCATGATCCCGCTGCTTGAGAGGATCGACGAGCCCGAGGTGGCGGACCTCGGATCCGGGTCAGGGCTGCCTGCCATCCCCTTCAAGATACTCCACCCCGGGACACGGGTGGTGCTCATCGAGCGGAGTGCCGTGAAGTGCACCTTTTTGAGGCATGTGGTCCAGGCCCTGAGGCTGGACGGCGCCGAGGTCCTGACCCTGGACCCGCTGCGCGCGCCTGCCGGACCGTTCGATGCAGTCCTTGCCCGGTCATTCTCCCCGCTGGAAACCCTTGAGGAGGTGTGCCTGAAGATCCTCAGGGACCAGGGAAGGCTCTACTACCTGTTCACCGGCACCCTGCCACGCCTGGGGGAGCGCTTCCGCCTGGACCGGACGGTTTCGCAGGCATCCCAGAGCCACCGGCTGAGCCTCGCGGTGTTCACCCGCCTTCCTGGATGATGGGGATCTTCCTCGCCTTGGCCCTGACGGCCTTGGGCAGGACGACCTCCAGGACGCCTGCATGGAAGTTCGCCCTGACATGGTTCAGGTCAAAGCCTTCGGGCAGGTTGAACGACCGCTTGAACCGGCCGTACTGGCGCTCGATGACGTGGAAGCTCTCTGCCGCATCCTCGTGCTCGAAGGGCTTGTTCCCGCTGATGGTGAGCACCCCGTCGTTGATGTCCAGGGAGACCTCATCGCGCCGCACGCCCGGCAGTTCCACCTTGATGGTCAGGGAAACATCGTCCTCGTAGATGTCCACATGGGGGACGAACTGCCCGGGGCTGCGGGTAAGGCCGCTGTCCTTGAGGCTCTCCTCGAAAACCCTGTTCATCCGATCCTGCAGGAACATGAGATCACCGCTGGGGGAAATCTTCTGAATGGCCATGGATCCTCCGCCCGTTCCCTACGGCAGCATGAGTTCCACGTGGCCGGCCAGCGCCTTCTTCAGCTTGACCTTCACGCTGTTCTCGATCTGACGCACCCGCTCCTTCGAAATGGCATACTGCCTGCCCAGATCCTCAAGGGTCAGGGGATTCTCCGCCATGAGGCGGTGCCGGGCGATGTCCCGCTCCCGGGGGGTCAGCTTTTCCAGGGCAGCGTCGATCTGCTTCTTCACGAAGGTCGCCCGCTGCGACTCCATGACCCTGTCTTCGGGGTTTGACCTCGTGTCCGCGAGGAAGTCCAGGAAACTCGTGTCTCCGCCCTCGGTCATGGGGCTGTCCAGGGACTGGTCCCGGTTGGTGAGCCGGGAGATGATCTCCTCGATCTGGTGAGGATCGGCGTCGAGCCGTGCCGAGAGCGCCTGCGACTTGCCGGAGATATGCTCGTCCACGACGTCCTCTTCCGCCGACATCCTGTTGAGCCCGTAGAAGAGCCGCTTCTGGAGCTTGGTGGTTCCCAGCTTCACCTGGGAGAAGAACCTGAGGATATGGTCATGGATCATGGCCTTGATCCACCACACCGCATAGGTCATGAGCCGGTATCCCTTGGTCGGGTCAAACTTCTTCACCGCTATCATCAGCCCGATGGTCCCCTCCTGGATGATGTCCTCGAGGGGCAGGCCGTACCCGGCATAATCCATGGCGATGCGGACCACGTTGCGGAGGTTCGCATTGATGAGCCTGTGAGCGGCATCGATGTCCCCGTACTCCCGCAGACGGACCGCTAGATCGAATTCCTCCTCCTTGCTCAGGGCGGGAACCTTGTCGAAGGTCCCCATCATGGACGCAACCGCGCCGTTATACACAACTGGAAGCTGCATCGTGGATTCCTCTCCTTTGCCAGAGTGATGTAAATCTTCAACAATACCGTGTTTCTATCAGCATTTCGTATTTTTAGATGAAAAAAAGGGTTGAAGGTTTCATCATATCCAGGTAAAAAAACGGCAATTCGGAGATCCATGTGATGAAATCCATGAGGGCGCTCATCCTTTGCATCCCTGTGCTGGCATTGCTCGGATGCTCACACACGATCCACTATGCATATCCGCCCCCGAACCCTCCGGGACAGGTTCTGGACCTGAGCTCTGTCCAGGAACCGCCGGCAACCCCAGAGCAGCCCCTCACGGACACCAAAAGAATACAGACCCAGCCACCCACCCAGGAACCCATGGAAGAGGCCCCGCGCGTTGAACCGCCGGCCCCGAGCGAACCCGACCAGGAATCGTCCGAGAAGCTGATGGCCTCTCAGGGGCAGAAGCAACCCGCCGCCATGGGACATGGCCTCAACCCGCAGGTCCAGTACTGGATCGACAGGCTCTCCGGCAGGGAGAAGAGCACTTTCCAGAGCCAGCTGACCAGGCTCGACAGGATACGTCCCTCCATGGAGAGGATCTTCGACCAGCACGGCATACCGAGAGACCTCGTCTACCTCTGCCTCGTGGAGAGTGGTGCTAGAGCCAACGCGGTATCATGCTCCGGCGCGGCCGGGTACTGGCAGTTCATCCCGGACACGGCCAAGAAATTCGGCCTCCAGGTGAACCGCTACGTGGACGAGCGGAAGAACCTCGAAAAGTCCACCCGCGCGGCGGCTCTCTACCTGAAGCACCTTTACGGTCTCTTCGGCGACTGGTACCTCACCATAGCCGCATACAACGCCGGCGAGGGCGCGGTGATGAGGCTCATGAAGAACTCCGGGGTGAAAACCTTCTGGGACATCGACGATTCCATGGCCATCAAGATGGAAACCATCGAGTACGTGCCCAAGTATATCGCCACGGTCATCCTCGCGGGGAATCGCGAGGGCTACGGCCTGCCTCCCGCCCAGCCGACGCGTCCCGACACCATCGACGATGCGGGGTTCCTGGATACCCTTGCCGGAACGGGAAGCATCAGGGGCCCCCTGGCACAGACTGCTCCGGTGGTTGCCACGGATGCCGGCAATGCATCGCTGCCGGGCTCACGGGATCATCTCTGGAAAGAGGGCGGGTCGGAAACGGAATCAGCTGAAAGGGCCTCGGGCAAAAGGACCATCCGCTATACCGTACAGAAGGGCGACACCCTGTACTCCCTGGCACGACGGCACAAGACCACGGTGGACGCCATCTGCAGGGTGAATACGCTGCCCCTGAAGAAGGGGCTGAAGCCAGGCATGAAGATCAGCATCCCCTCGGGAATTCTCCATGCGGCAGGGAAGAGCCCGGAAGGGCAGTCCAGGACCCATGTGGTGGCCCAGGGCGAGAACCTGCAGGTCATTGCCAGAGACCACGACGTGTCGGTTCAGGAGATCATGGACGCCAACCGCATCAAGGACCCCGGCCTCCTCCAGCCCAAGACCGTGCTCGTCATCCCCAAGTCCAGGGGAGACGGGAAACCAGCCGAATCCAGGTCCTCGAAGTACATCGTCCGCAAGGGTGACACCATCTGGGGCATTTCCCGTCAGTTCGATGTACCCTCGGCGGACCTCATGCGCTGGAACAGACTCTCACCCACCGCCCAGCTCAGGCCCGGCGACAAGCTCACCATCCGCCATCAGTAACTCCAGGCAATCCCTTTGGGGAGACCCCTCCTGCACCTCCGGAAAGCGAAACGAGTTGAACACCGCCTGCCAGGGAATTATAATGGTACATAACCCCCTGGCCATCACATATTGAGAAAGGAACGGATGTGAGACCCATTCATCCCTGCGTGACACTGATGCTTCTCGGCCTTCTCCTCATTCCCCTTTCCCCGGCGCGATCCGCAGGGACCTGGTTCGAGATGGACACCGGATCCATCCATGATCTCCTGGCAGTCTGGGGGACTTCCGACGATGACCTCTTCGCGGCCGGAGAGGAGGGCACCCTGCTCCATTACAACGGCACGTACTGGCTGGACATCGACACCGGGGTCTTCAGTGATCTGAACTCCCTGTGGGGCATCCCCCTCGAGGTGGTCGTGGCCTGCGGCGAAGAGGGAAGCATGTTTCTCTATAACGGCTACCAGTGGCTGAAGCTGACCCCCACCATCAAGAATATCAACGCCGTCTGGGGGGCTTCCTCTTCGGATATCCATGCCGTGGGGTCATATGGCCTGTTCCTGCACTATGACGGTCTGCAGTGGAGGGTCCTCAACCCCGGCCCCACCGGCCTCAACCTGTACAGCCTCTGGGGGAGCGGCCAGAATGACGTCTATGCAGGGGGCGAACTGGGAACGATCCTGCACTACGACGGCGATGTGTGGTCTATACCCGATGATGCCGGAATTCCCACCTCCCAGACAATCAGGGCCCTGTGGGGCGCATCATCGACGGAGATCTTCGCCGCCGGCACCAACGGGGATATCTTCCGGTATGACGGGAGCACCTGGTCCCTGGTGGCAAACACCGGCTTCGAGCTCTACACCCTGTGGGGTTCAGGGACGGACAACGTGTTTGCCGCAGGAGAGGGCGGAAAGGTCTACCATTACGACGGGAACAGCGGAAACATCTGGGAAGAGATCACCGGATTCACCGGTCAGGGCGTCGAAGACATCCATGCATCGTGGGGCAGCACCTCTGGCAGGGTCTATTTCACGGGATCCGGGGGCAGGATCTTCCTGTACTCTGGCGAAGATCACATCCCGCCGCAGATCATCGCCGTGGAGCTGTCGAAGAACAACGAGGGCAGGGCATATGTGCCGACAGAGGTAGTGTTCCACTTCTCGGAGGGGATGGATCCAGCGAGCATAACCGGTTCCACGGTCACCTTCATGCAGGGATCCGACGTGGTGGGAGGCACTGTCAATCTTTCAGACAGCAACACCTCCGTCACCCTCACGGGCAGGCTCCAGTACGACACCGTCTACAAGGCGGTGGTCAGGGGCGGCGC